>JBEQBX010000202.1:0-2016 GCA_041639595.1 Porphyrobacter sp. | reverse complement strand
ATCGGTGTGGTCCTCGCCATTGCATGGGTATCATGGCGGGCAGGTCTGAACTTCGTGCGGGTGTGCGATTACATCGCGGTTTGCGTGCCGCCGGGCCTGCTGTTCGGCCGCCTTGCCAACTTCATGAATGGCGAGTTGTGGGGCCGCGAAGCCGGACCAGATGTGCCGTGGGCGATGATCTTCCCCGGTGGAGGACTAGCTGCCCGCCATCCCAGCCAGCTTTATGAGGCGGTGCTGGAAGGGCTGGTGCTGGCGATCGTCCTGATTGTGCTGTTCTGGAAAACGCAGGCACGCTGGCGTACTGGGCTGCTCGTCGGCCTGTTCACCTTCGGCTATGCCCTTGCCCGGTTCACGGTCGAATATTTCCGGGAGCCGGACGCACAGTTGCAAGACTTTGCGATGCGCACTGGTTTTTCGATGGGCCAGTGGCTGACCATCCCGATGATGGCCGTGGGTCTGTTCTTCTTCCTGCGGGCGCTGCTCCGCAAACCCGTTACCGAAGGAGGAGCCGCGCCTGCATGACGCGACCCCTGCTCGAGACGTTCACGCGCCTGATCACCAATACCGGGCCGATCAGCGTCGCGCATTACATGGCGGAATCCAACGCACATTATTATGCCAGCCGCGATCCCTTCGGCGCGGCTGGCGATTTCATCACCGCTCCCGAAATCAGCCAGATGTTTGGCGAACTGATCGGGCTATGGCTGGCCGATATCTGGATTCGCGCAGGGCGGACGGAACCTGTCCATTACGTCGAACTGGGGCCGGGGCGCGGCACACTGGCGCGCGATGCGCTGGGAACGGCGCGGCGTTACGGCCTGAACCCGCGCACCCACTTCGTTGAGACGAGCACCGCACTCAAAGCCCTGCAACTGGACCTGCATCCCGAAGCCTTCTGGCACAGCGATCTTTCAACCTTGCCGACCGATGGCCCGCTGTTGATCGTGGCCAACGAATTTCTCGATGCCTTGCCAGTCCGCCAGATGGTGAACACGGCGGCAGGCTGGCGAGAGCGCATGATCGGCGTAGACGACGGGCGACTCATCCCCATTGCCGGAACCGCACCGATGGACGCCGCCGTCCCCGCCAATCGCCGTGATGCGTACGAAGGGGCGATTCTCGAAACCTCGCCGGCTTGTGCGGCTGTGGTTTACGAAATCGCCGGACGGCTGGCGTCCCAAGGAGGCGCTGCCCTGCTGATCGATTATGGCACCGCCGAACCGCGGCTGGGCTCTTCGCTGCAGGCCGTGAAGGCGCATCGCAAGGTTGACGTCTTTTCTGCGCCGGGCGAGGCAGACCTGACGGCTCACGTCGATTTCTCGGCCCTTGCACCAATCGCGCAATCACGCGGGATTCGCTGGCTAGGGACCGAAGAGCAGGGGAGTTGGCTGCGGGCGTTGGGGATTGATGCGCGTGCAGAAGCTCTCGGAAGGTCTGCACCAGCACAGGCCGAAGCGATCCACGCTGCGCGTGACCGATTGACAGGCGATGGGCAGATGGGCGCGCTGTTCAAAGTGATGGCTCTCGCAGCGCCGGACTGGCCCGATGGCGCCGGATTCGTCCCTTCGCGTTAAGGCGGGAAATCCCGGGTTGCAGGACTGCCATCTGCCAGACACAAGATAGGACGCAGGGCCGAAAACGAGGGCTGAATCCAGCACCAAAATGCCTGTTGGCAAAGCTGTGGCTTTGCGTCTATCAGGCGCGCCATGCGGGGGTTGGGCCAGCGTTTTTGCGCACGCCTTGCTCCCGTGCGGTTCATGACGCGCCAGATCGGTCGTCCTGTACCGTTCAAGTTTAGCAAGTTGGATCGTGTGCGATCCGCGCGCGCGGCGACAGCAGGCAGGGAATTTCAATGGCTGAACAAGCAAGCATTGACACTTCGGCGGGGACCGGCTTGGCACCGGCTGAAGAAGGTGTGCGTCGGCGCGATTTCATCAATATCGCGGCGGTAAGTTTCGCAGGTGTGGGCGGGCTGGCCGTTCTGGTCCCGCTGGTAAGCCAGATGGCACCATCGGC
>JBEQBX010000201.1:0-2479 GCA_041639595.1 Porphyrobacter sp. | reverse complement strand
TGTCGCGCCCCGCGCCGCCCGATTTCATCACCCGCTTGCGGAACAGCAGCGATCCGCCCTTGACCAGCACCAGCACCGCGAAGGCCTGCCACGCGAGCGCAAGGGCGTGGGTCCACAGTTCCGGCTCCATCGCTGCCCGCGCCAGCATCGCAAAGGGCGATGACAGCGGGAAGGCGATCGCCGCCATCTCCAGCGCCGATCCGGGTTGCTTGATCGTGTAGGCAGCGAGGAAGAACACCATCAGTTGCAGCATGGTGACCGGCATCGACAGGGTCTGCACCTCGCGCACCGAACTCGCCATCGAACCGATGGTCAGGAACAGCGCGCCGAGCAGCAAATAGGCCATCGCGAAATAGACAATGCCCAGCGCAATGAACAACGGCCAGCCGACAGCGGGCGCGGGGAGGTTGGCGGGATCGAACCCCGTCACCTGCGTGATCGCGTCTCCGCCTGCGCTCCACAGCCCGAAGGCCGCCAGGCCCCACACCGCGATGCCGACGAAGGACACCGCCAGCATGGCGAACAGCTTGCCCATGAACACCGCGTCCATCGGGATAGCGGCGGCGAGGATTTCGATGATCTTGTTGCCCTTTTCCTCGACGAGGTTGGACAGCACCATGCCCGCCAACAGCATCGTCAGCAGGAACAGCAGCATCTGCGCGATCTGCGCGGTCTGGATGCGGGTGGTGCGTTCCGATGCCGCGCTGATGGCGACCGGCTCGCCCGCCACGCTGGGGAAAGCAGTCGGCTCGGCAGCCAGAGCGTGGCCTGCGACCAGCCCGACTGGCCCCTGCCAGCGCGCGATCTGCGGCTCGGTGCCGACAAGCGTAGGCGACTGAAGCGTACCGGTGACGATCGCCGCGTAATTGCCGCGCCGCGCTTCCATGAAAGCACGCGCGTCGAAGGCCGGATCGCCCGCCGCCTCGGGCACGGGACGCAGCAGCGGCAGCGCCTGGCCGAGCTGCGGGGCAAGGCCTTCGCCGGCGGCGACCATCGCGGCGTTGTCATCCGGGCTCATGGCAAGGCCGACCTCGAAGCTCACCGCCTCGCGTTGCACCTCGCCGCCGATGCTGCCGGCCAATCCGCCGACAATCACCGGGAACAGCGGCCCCAGCAGGAAGAACAGGAAGGCGCGGGAAAACAGCACGGCGACGAAATCGCGACGGGCGATCACCCATGCCGCCTCGAAGGCCGACAGGCGCGAACGGGGGGTCTGCTGGGTCATGCCGCGGCTCCTTCGCTATCGGCCTGAAGCTGGCGCGCAGCGGCCTCGCCCGCGATGGCGACAAAGGCATCGTGCAGCCCGGCCCGCTCGATGGAGAGCGAGAGGATCCCCGCCTCACCCTCGATCAGGCCCTTCAGCAGCGGCTCGATCCCGCTTTCAGGCAGGGGGAAGTGCAGGAAATCGCCATTGCGGCGGGTTTCGGGCGGCAGGAACGAAAGCCACGCGCCTTCCCGCGCGCGCGTTTCCAGCCGGACCTGCGCCGGAATGCGATCCCGCGCCGCTTCGACCGATCCGGCATAGGGCACCTTGCCCCCGGCGATAATCGCCACGCCTTCGCACAGGCGTTCGGCATGGTGAATGACGTGGGTGGAGAAGATCACCGTCACGCCATCATCGGCGAGCGCGCGGATCATCATTTCCAGCTTGCCCTGATTGATCGCATCGAGGCCCGAAAACGGCTCGTCCAGCACCACGAGCCGGGGCTGGTGCACCAGCGTGCCGAGCAGCTGGACGGTCTGGGCCATACCCTTGGAAAGCTGGCGGATCTGGCGGTCAATGGCATGGCCGAGCCCGTGGCGTTCGAGCAGTTCGACCGCGCGCTTGCGCCCTTCCTTCAGCGGCAGCCCTCGCAGCGCGCCCATGAAGGCGATCGCCTCGACGCACTTCATCGACGGATAAAGCCCGCGTTCCTCGGGAAGATAGCCGATCAGCCGGCCGATATCGTGGGGGCGATCATGCCCGAACACACGGCGCACGCCCTCGTCCGGATCGATGATGCCGAGCAGCATGCGCAGCGTCGTGGTCTTGCCCGCACCATTGGGGCCAAGAATGCCGTAGATTGCGCCTTCGGGCACAGAGATGTCCACGCCATCCACGGCGCGGGTGCCGTCAAAGCTCTTGACCAGCCCGCGCGCCTCGATTGCGAGCGGGCGCCCGTCGGCGGGAATGGCGTTGAAGCCTTCCGCCAGATTGCCCGACAGGTTCTGTTCGCTTACCGCCATATCCATACCCTAGGCCGTTAACCGGCAGGATTAAACGGAGGCCCTTCCGAATATGGTAAATGCCCCGGTGACATCTGACCTGGCGGACCGCATTGCCGCGCAGGCGCAGGCGCTGGGCTTTGCCGTTTGCGGGTTTGCCTCGGCCACGGAAGACCCGGTCCGCGCCGCGCGGCTCGAGCAATGGCTGGGCGACGGGCACCACGGGTCGATGGAGTGGATGGCCGCGCGCCTCGATCACCGCCGCTCTCCGCAA
>JBEQBX010000200.1:0-2572 GCA_041639595.1 Porphyrobacter sp. | reverse complement strand
CGATGATCTGGATGATCTCGGTCAGGCTTGAGCGATAACCTACGGTCAGCGCATGTTCGCACCAGATCCAGTCGAACCCTTCTTTCGCCATGCCTAGCGCGATGATGATATCGACATGGTCGCGGTTATTCTTTTGCGCGGGGTCTTTCAGCGCGACCAGCACCTTGGCGCGGCGCGCGGGATCGCTGTCATCCACAAGGTCGGCGATTTTCAGCACACGGCCATCGGGCAATGCCACCAGTTCAAAGCCGGTCACCGGATCGGCACCCTGCCACTTGCCAAGGTAGTGAAGGATTTCGTTGACCTCGGCCACCTTGTCCTTGGTGCTTTCGCGCGCGTTGACCGACGGGATGTGGACGATGGTCTTGCGGTCCGGATCAAGGCAATGTTCGATGGCTTCCAGATAGCGCCCGGTATAAAAGAAATACCCGATGTTCAGCGCTTTGAGGTGCTCATACCCGTTGAGCTGTTCGTAGTAGGTGTAGGTCACCGTTTCGAACTTCGCTTCGTCTTCAGGCGTCAGCACGGGCGCGGCATCGCCCCGGAAATAGCTGCCGGTCATTGCCAAGATATGCACCTTATCGCGCGCGATGAAGGCGGCAAGCTGGCTGCCCAGCCGATTGTCGGGGCTGGACGAAACGTGGTGGAATTCATCCACTGCAATCAGCCGGTCGTCAAATGCCTCGATCCCCAGCGAATCCACCGCAAAACGAAACGTGGCGTGTGTGCACACCAGCACCGGATCGCCACTGTTCAGGAACTGGCCGACCGCCTTGACCTTGGACGAATCCACCCGTTCTTCATCGGCGCCGGGAGCGTTGCACAGGTTCCACTGCGGCTTTACCGTCCAGTCCGCCCAGAAGCCGTATTTGCCCAACGGTTCATCGGCAAAGCTGCCGCCGATGGACTTTTCCGGCACCGCGATGATCGCCTGTCGCAGCCCCTGATTATGCAGCTTATCCAGCGCGATGAACATCAGCGCGCGGCTTTTGCCCGATGCAGGCGGCGACTTGATCAGCAGGTACTGCTCGCCCCGCTTGTTATAGGCGCGTTCCTGCATGGGGCGCATGCCGCGTTCGTTGGCATTGGTCGAGGCACCGCTGCGGGCGGTCTGGAACGACACGGCAGGGACGGGGCGAGCGGAGGTCATTGCGGTGCCTTTCGGGGCGAACGTTTGGGACGATCACTTTTCCGTACCTGGCGAACCTTATCACTGAGCGCAGTAACATCCACGAATCGAACAAATTTATCCGAGGCCCTCGCCAAAACCTCGAAACGATTATTCATGGACTTCAGAGTGTCTTGAATTTCTCTGAGAGCCGGCTTGTTCATCATCCCCGGCAGCCCTTCAAATTGTCGAATGTCGATGGCTGTGGACGTGCTACCCTTTTTGCCATCAATGTCACTGAAGTCGATCCTGACGCTGAACGGCTTCAGCGGCCCAATCTGATCCTCGCCGACACTGCCAAACAATTCGAAACCGATGCCAAAGAGTGCCACGATCTTCTCACCCGCCGGGAGCGTATTGATCGGTGCGGCGCTATTGCGCGCGTGCATCAAAACGTGATGCGAATTGAAGTCTTCATCGTCGCAATCAATCCGAAAAGCCACATCCCTCGCCAAACCCATGCCGACATTCGCGAAGACGATGTTGACCGCTCCGTTCCCATCCAAATGCGGCACCAGATACGCAATAACCTGCGGCTCTTTACCCGCCTTGCGGAGTTTGCGGTTTTCGCAAACCAAGAGGATGGTCAGAACCGCAATGGCCACCGTGGCACATGCTGAGACCACCGTCGCCAGAGCGACCCAGTGATTTTCATCCATCATTGAGCCCCTTCAATCAACGTTTTCTTCCGCATCTGCGGGCTTTCCTCGATCACGCAACTTTCCCCTTGCCGGTCATCTTGGTGTAGAGTTCGAAAAGCTTTTCGAGGCGTTCGGTGTCGTTGCGGAAGCGGCGGCCGATGTAGATGCGTTCGAGGGTTTCGTCGTTCTCTTCATGGGCGCGGCGGAGGTTTTCGGGCATGGCTTCAGGATCGTAGAGATCGGCGATGGTGGCGGGGAAGTGCGCCTCGCGCGCAAGCAGGATGTTCTCGGCGCAAGCCGTGAGATCGGCCTTGTTCTGCTCAGTCAGCTTGGGGAGCGGGAAGGTGTTCCAGCCAAACGTGTTGGAATAGGCGAAATCAGTCCTTGTCCGTCCGCATACGGTTCCGATCCAAGTGATGTGTAATCGCGATGCCAAGATAGACGCGGTCCACAGGGGGGCATCGAACAAGGCAAAGCTTTGGCTACTGACCACACCAGTACGATCGATCAGACCTACCGGAAGATACGGACGATTTTCTGAGGTAATCCTCGGGAGGACAATGGTGCTCCGCTCCGCTTCTCGCATCTCTCTAAATTGATGGGCACGTGCTGCCATGGCGTTTGCGCTCGCATCGGAGCTGTCGAGCCGCAACTTTCGAACGGCGTTCACACGCCTTGAAACTTCGGCATACCTCATCGCTTCGGACAGCTTTGAGTCTTCGATCCACAGACAGAAAACGACCTCGCCGCGAATGAAATCGGC
>JBEQBX010000199.1:0-2630 GCA_041639595.1 Porphyrobacter sp. | reverse complement strand
ACCTGGATGAGCTCAAGCCCGCCGTTGCAGTGATCGATTCGATCCAGACCGTCTACTCCGAAGCACTGACTTCCGCGCCCGGCTCGGTGGCGCAGGTGCGCGAGTGCGCGGCGCAGCTCACGCGCTATGCCAAGCAAAGCGGCACCGCGATCATCCTGGTCGGCCATGTCACCAAGGAAGGCGCGATTGCCGGCCCGCGCGTGCTCGAGCATATCGTCGACACCGTGCTGTATTTCGAGGGCGATACCGGATCGAGTTTCCGGCTGGTGCGCGCGATCAAGAACCGCTTCGGTGCAGTCAACGAAATCGGCGTGTTCGCGATGACCGAAAAAGGCCTCAAGGGCGTCTCCAACCCCTCGGCGATTTTTCTGTCGCGCCACGGTGAACCGGTGCCGGGGTCGTGCGTGCTGGTCACCCAGGAAGGCACGCGCCCGCTGCTGGTCGAAATCCAGGCGCTGGTCGATAGCAGCCACGCGCCGAATCCGCGCCGTCTGTCCGTCGGCCTGGAACAGAACCGGCTCGCCATGCTGCTCGCCGTGCTGCACCGCCATGCCGGCATCGCGTGCTTCGATCAGGATGTGTTCGTCAATGCCGTGGGCGGGGTCAAGATCAGCGAACCGGCCGCCGATCTTGCCGTATTGGCCGCAATCGTGTCGTCACTGCGCAGCCAGCCGCTGCCCGACAAGCTGGTGATGTTTGGCGAAGTTGGGTTGGCCGGCGAAATCCGCCCGGTGCAGCGCGGGCAGGAGCGATTGAAAGAAGCCGCCAAGCTCGGCTTCACCCAAGCCATCGTGCCGGCGGCCAATCAGCCCAAGCAGAAGATTGCCGGGATGGAAATCCATGCGGTACAGCGACTGGATGAAGCGATCAGGCTGTTCCGGGAAAACTGAGCATTCACCTCGCCTGATTCACATCTATGACGGTTGACGTCATATAACGAATTGCGTTATGGTTTGACATGATTCTCAACTTCGCTGACAAGGAAACCGAATCGGTCTGGAGCGGCGAACGCTCGCGCAGGCTGCCTGCCAGCATTCAGGACATTGCCCGGCGCAAGCTGCGGATGCTGAACAATGCGCAAACCCTTGAAGATCTGCGCATTCCACCCGCCAACCGGCTGGAAGCGCTGAAAGGCGGCCGTAAAGGGCAGCACAGCATTCGCATCAACGACCAGTGGCGGATTTGTTTCAAATGGAAAAACGGCAACTGCGGCGAAGTCGGGATTGTCGATTACCACTGACCAGGAGTGCGTCATGGCCAAACTGAAAAACATTCACCCCGGTGAAATCCTGCTGGAAGAATTCCTGATCCCCATGGGGGTCAGCCAAAACGCGCTGGCGCGGGCGATCAGCGTGCCGCCCCGCCGGATCAATGAAATCGTGCTGGGCAAGCGCGGCATCACCGCCGATACGGCACTGCGCCTGTCGCGCGCCTTCGGCACCAGCGAAGGATTCTGGATGGGCTTGCAGGCAGATTACGATCTGGAAGAGACGCGCAAGCTGATCGACGATGTGTTGCGACAGGTGGAGAAGCTGGCGGCGTAGGGCTGTTGTTCCTGGGCTTGACTGGCGGGATGCCAACTTCGTTTTTATTGTGAGCCCGGCCCCTTTAATTTAATCCAGCCCCAGCGTATGGCCGTATTCGTGCAGCAGCACGGAGAGCATGTCCATCTTTTCTTCGGCCTCGGAACCGGGCTTGGCCTTCCACACGGTGGGGTCGGCGGTGGGGAGGAATTCTTCGTTCCCCCACGGGGTGGGGTCGTTGAACCAGCCCCAGCCGGCGGCGTTGTCGTCGAGAGTGATGGAGGTACCGGCGGTTTGGCCGAGGGCGCCGTTGGGGAGGTCGGCAAACAGCAAATTGGTTGCCGCTTGCGTGTAAAGGCTTTGCAAAGCGCCACCTTGCCCCATCGCCGCATCGGAAGCGGGGTTACTGTAGGAAATGCGCCAGGCTTCTTTGCTCGTACCACAGTACTTCTTGATGGCCTTGGCGTACGTTTGCTCGTTGACAATAACCTTGTCAATTTCCTTCCGTGGCAGAACATTGATGTAATAGCGTATGGTCATCGCAATTGGGCGCCCAAGCTCATCCTCGCCCTCTACTAGTAAGTCGATGCGATCCTTGCCAATGTAGCCCTTCTCCGGCAGGTACTGAATGTAAGGATCATTCTCGAAATTCACTAGCTTGCCGTGTTTCGGCGCAAGCAAAACCGTCTTTGCAAAGCTATCCGCTTGCTCAAGCCAGTCCACAGCTTCTTGGCGAAGATGAGCGCCACTGGGTAATGACAACGTTAGCTGCATGTCTTTGGACAGAAAACGCTCCATGTAGGGCACAGTCCGCAATGTATTGTCTTCGTTCGTGACGGACAGATCGCAAACTCCATAGGTCATCTTCCTCACAGTAGAAGACTTCACAGAAGCGGACGATGCATCCGCCACCACCGCGGCTAGATAAACCGGCTCTGGCGCCGCATCGGGAACCACAAAAAAGACCATGCCCACATCCTCCGTTTCAAGGTCAAAATCCGACTTTAGGTGCTCGAGAACATCCTGCGCATTGTCGGAAGCTTGGTGCCCTTCGTCCGCAAGCAAGAGCTTAGGCGCAGACACGATTTCGACTGGGGCGCGCTTGTT
>JBEQBX010000198.1:0-2655 GCA_041639595.1 Porphyrobacter sp. | reverse complement strand
ATTATCAGCGCCTCCGCACGTTTGGCCGCTTCCTGGGCGACCTGCACTCCGCTCGCTCCGGTTCCGATCAGGGCAACTTTGCGCCCATCCAGATCAATACCCTCCTGCGGCCAGCGCGCCGTATGGCACCATTCACCCTCGAAATCCTCAATGCCCGGAATGTCGGGGATATATGGCTTCGACGCGAAACCGAGGGCTGGGAGCAGGAAGCGCGCCTTTATGGTTTCATCGCCCTCAAGCTGTAGATTCCATAGTCCCGGCCCTGTTTCAAAATCGGCGCTTTCGACCCTCGAGCCCATCCGCATCAGCGGCCAAAGTTTCAGCGTATCGCAGACATGGCGGAAATAGGCCCTAAGTTCTGCCCAGCCGGGAAAGCGCTCACTCCAGGTCCATGGCCGCCACACTTCGGGGATCGAGAATTCATAGAGCGGAATCTGCGAATCCACGCGTGCGCCGGGATAGCAATTCCAGTGCCAGATGCCGCCCGCATTGGCCGCAGCATCGACCGGCAGCACGTTGAACCCGGCGTCCCGCAACTTGTGGAGTAGGTAGATCCCGCTGAAGCCGGCACCGACGATCACCGCGTCGTAATCGGGCGAAGTCTGGGTCGTCATGATGCGGCAGTCAGGCTCTCGGCAATTGCCTTCGCCGTTGCATAGTCGGCCTTGCCGTTCGATGCGCGCAGGGGGGTATTCGTTGGATATATTGCCTTCGGCGTCTTGTAGCCTGCCAACTGCCCCCGCACATGATCCTTGACGGCTTGCTCGTCGAACGGGGCGGTGCCGCTGAGGTGGACGACAGCGGTAACGGCTTGGCCCCATTTTTCGTTTGGCACGCCCACGACCAGCGCGTCACCAATGGCGGGATGGGTCTTGAGAATCTCCTCGACTTCCTCAGGGTAAACTTTCTCGCCAGCAGTGTTGATGCACACGCTGCCACGGCCCAGCAAGGTCAGGCTGCCATCGGCCTCAACCGTGCACCAGTCGCCGGGAATCGAATAGCGAACCCCATCGATTGTACGGAACGTTTTGGCGGATTTCTCGGGATCCTTGTAATAACCCGCCGGGATCGCCCCGGCGAGAGCGATAAATCCCGGTACGCCGCTTCCCGGCGTCACTTTCTGGTCGTTTTCGTCAAAGACATCGCAGAATTCGCCAATCGCAAATTTCGCGGTGTTGGTGCCCCCTTGCGCGGTTGTGATGGAGCGGCCGAAGCCGAGCCCTTCGGAAGCGCCGAAGCTGTCCATCAGCACCACCTGGGGGATATGCTTGCACAGCCCAGCCTTGACTTCCTTGCTCCACATCACGCCGGATGAAACGATGGTAACGAGGCTGCTGGTATCCCAGCGGCCGGGATTCTCGTCCAGCGCATGCAGCATCGGCTTGGCAAATGCATCGCCCACAATTGCGATGCTTTGCACCTTGTGCTTATCGACTGTTTCCCACAATTCCGTCGCATCGAAGGACGGGTCTGCAAGTGTAACGATGGCGCCGCCCGACATAAGTGTGCCGATCGCGGTGATGAAGCCGGTCCCGTGCATCATCGGGCAGGAGGGCACAGTGCGGTTGCCGGGCCCTTGACTTGTGATCAACGCGACGTGCTCTTCGAGTGTCTGAGGAACGGGGGCGAGCAGCTTCTGGGCCTCGAGCTGTGCTTTGCGCATTTGGTCGTGATGCCACATCACGCCCTTGGGCATGCCGGTCGTGCCGCCGGTATAGATGAAGAGCTGATCTTCGGGTGAGCGCAAGATGCCGAGCGCCGATCCGTCGCCTTCTTGCGCGAATGTCTCGTAAGGGATCGCAAAAGGCGCGATTTGCGACGCCTCGCCAATTTCCACAAAGGTGTGAACCTTCTCGAGCCGGTCCTTGAGCTCGACGATACAGTCGCGGAATTCCGAGCTGTAGACAATTACTTCGCTGTCGGAATCGTCAAAGATATAAAAGACCTCCTCGGCGACATAGCGGTAGTTGATGTTCACATGGATCAAGCGCCCCTTAAAGCAGGCTGCCATCAACTCGCCATATTCTGGGCGGTTGCGCATATAAAAGGCGACCTTTGCGCGATCGCCAGCTCCGCGTTGACGCAGCGCGCGGGCGACATTGTTCGAACGCGCGGACATTTCAGGCCAGGTAATGATCCGGTCACCGTGGATCAGGGCCGGCGCATCCTTTGGCATGACAGGCTCGAAAGCGTCGAGAATGTCGCCGAGATTCCAGTCGGTCACATTAGTTCTCCTCTCCGAACGGGGCGGCGGCTTTAGCGCGCGCGTCTCCCGGTAGAAACATCACGCAGCATTGGTCCAGCCCTGAAGTGCCGCAGCCTCCGCCCGGACCACTTCTGGCCCACCAAGGACCTGCCGGTCGAATCCGATCCGTTTGAACCAGTAGTGCAGGCCAAGCAGATCGGTGAATCCCATTCCGCCGTGCACTTCGGTGGAAGTGCGTGCGACAAATCGATGGACCTCGGCCGTGTGCGATTTCGCATGGCAGGCAACCAGAGATGCCTCATTCGGCACCGCGTCGAAGGCGTGGGCGGCGTACCAGACGAGCGAGCGGCACGGTTCATGCCGCGCGGCCATCTCGGCGCACATATGCTTTACGGCCTGGAAACTGCCGATCAGGCGGCCGAACTGTTCGCGCTGGCCAGCATAATCGA
>JBEQBX010000197.1:0-2824 GCA_041639595.1 Porphyrobacter sp. | reverse complement strand
ACGATCAACGGCATGGTTATCCACACCAAAGCCACCGACGCCCAAGGCATCGCACGCGATATCCACGGCGCGCTGAACAAGCGTTCTGCGATGGTAAATGCAGACCGCGTGGTGAACCCCTGATGGCCGGGCCCGTCTTCCCCGATGTGCCCAAGGTTCCCGGCGTTCCAGCGGTTGCGCGCAGTGCGATCAATTCTGGCACCGCGACAGAGCCGCAACTGACGCAGGACAGCATCACGGTCACGCTAGACGCGCGCAGCCAGTGGGGTGTTTACTCTGCTGACGGAGCGCAAGTCCTTTTCCCCGATTCAATTGAAGCAATCGGGTACGACGCAGAATACCGCATTGCAGACTATCCCCTCGAAGAGGGCAAATTTGAATCCTACGACAAGGTTGCACTGCCGTTCCAGAACCGCGTCATTCTGACTAAGGGCGGGACGTTAATAGAGCGGCAGGCCTTCATTCGTAGCGTGGAGGAAATTCGCAGCGACCTCAAACTTTATTCCATCGTCACGCCGGAGTGGGTCTATCTCAATGCCAACGTTACGCGCGTATCCATTGACCGAAGCCGCGAGCAAGGCGGAGGAATGCTGCGAGTTGAGCTTCAACTGCAAGAGGTGAGGCAGAACGCGACGGCCTCGTTCACGCAGACTCGCGACCCGGCCAGCGCCAAGCCGGTCAACAATGGCTCTGTGCAGCCCAAACCGGCCAACACCGAAACGGCGGTGGTGCAATGACCTATGATATCCCCCTGTCCGCTGTGCCGTCGCAAGTGCTGACGGTGCAGCTTGCGGGCAATTCGTGCCGCATCGCCGTCTACCAGAAGCGCACCGGGCTCTACCTCGATGCCAGCGTGAACGACCGGCTTGTGCTGTCCGGCATCCTTGGCCGCGACCGAACATGGCTGGTGCGCGGTGCCCATATCGGTTTTCCGGGCGATCTGACGTTCATTGATGACCAAGGCACTAGTGATCCGCACTACACCGGCCTTGGCGCGCGCTACCGGCTTGTCTGGCAAGCATGACCTTCGCGCGGCGCATCATCAACCTGCAGTTCCAGCTTGGCCAAGGCGACTTCGGCGAAGCGGGCAGCGATACCGTGACGCTTGAAGGCCTGCGGTGCAGTGTGGACATTGTCCGCGCGGGCATCGCCTTCTCGCAGGCGCAGGTTCGGGTTTGGGGCATGTCGCTCGATCTCATGAAGCGGCTGACGGTCACGCAGCAGTTCTATGTCGAGCAGCGTGTCAACAATCGCGTTTTGATCGAGGTTGGCGAAGAGCGCGACGGCAAACAGTTCGTCGGCACATGCTTCATTGGCACGATCTGGGAGGCGTGGGTTGATGCGCGCAATGCGCCTGATGTCTCGTTCAACGTGGGGGCCAATTCCTCCCTTCTGAAGACCAGCAGGCCCGTGCCGCCTCTCAGCTTCAAGGGAGGTGTAGATATTGGCATCGCCATGCAAGGCATCGCTGACCAGATGGGATATGACTTCGAGAACGCTGGCGTGATTGCAACGCTGCAGAACCCTTACAAACCCGGCAACCTCAAGAGCCAGATCATGTCGCTCTGCAAAGATGTCGGCTGCAATGTCGATGTGGATGAGGCCCGCAAGATCATAGCGATCTGGCCGAAGAACGGGCGGCGCGGCGGAGAGGTGGTGAGGGTCGCTCCAGACAGCGGCCTCGTCGGATATCCTTCGTTCACGCAAGGCGGGATCACCTTCACCACACTCTACAATCCGAACATCACTTTTGGTCGAAACATCAGCATGGAAAGCATCGTTCCGGCCGCCAATGGCGAATGGACGGTCATGGGGTTGGCGCATCGTTTGGAATCCAACATCCCCGGCGGCCAGTGGTTCACCGATGTGGAATGCTACTATCCTGGGGGTCCGCAATGACAGAGCGCGTAAGCGGCCAAGGCAGTATCTTGAACGGCCAGACTGACGAGGCGCTGATGCGCTTCATTGCTCAGCAGGAAGTCAACGGCCTTGCCACCACAACGCTTGTCGAAGTGGTCGCGGTTGAAGGCGATACTGTCGATGTGCAGCCGTTGGTGAAGCAGGTAGACGGCGCGTTCAATGGCATAGACCACGGCATTATCCACGGCCTGCCGATTCATGCGATCAGGGCTGGGGCATGTGTGATCCGCATCACACCGCGCGTCGGTGATATCGGTGCGGCGCTGTTCTGCCACAGCGATATTTCGGGCGTGAAGGCCAATTTGAAAGCATCGGTGCCCGGATCGGGGCGGCGCTATGACTGGTCCGATGGACTCTACATCGGCGGCTTTTTGCCCAAGACAGCGGCGACCACGATCATTGAAATCGACGCCGACGACAATGTCAGCATTGCGGCTCCGGCGGTCAAAATCGACGTGTCTGATGCGGTCGATATCACCGGCCCGGTCACCACGGACACCGAATATCGCGTGGACGGGGTGAAGGTGGTGGGCGCGCAAGGTGGTGCGATTACAGACCCAACCGGCGGCGCGACCATTGATGCAGAGGCGCGCACTGCCGTCGGCTCTATCCTATCGGCTTTGAGGGCGCATGGCCTGATAGCGTAGCCTTGATTACATGGCTGCAACGCTTCTCCTCGACCGTCAGACTTGGGATTTGGCGCTCACCGCCAACGGCGACATTGCCGTGGCGACAGAGCCTTATGCGTTGGAGCAGGACGTCGCATCGGAGTGCCGCGTGTTCGAGGGCGAATGCTACTACGACACAGCGCGCGGCATCCCTTACCTGACATCGATCCTTGGCCGCCCTGTGCCGGTGCAAATCCTGAAGGAACAGCTTTCGCAGGCCGCCCGGCGCGTTCCCG
>JBEQBX010000196.1:0-2857 GCA_041639595.1 Porphyrobacter sp. | reverse complement strand
GCGGCAGTCAGTTCCCGATCAGCCCAAAGCTCCACAACAGCACGGATTTTTGTGCATGAATGCGGTTTTCAGCCTCGTCGAAGACCACGGACTGCGGGCTTTCGAACACATCCTCGCTCACTTCGTCCCCGACATGGGCTGGCAGGCAGTGCAGGAACAGCGCGTCGGGCTTAGCCAGCGCCATCAACGCTGCATTGACCTGAAACGGAGCCATCGCCGCCTTCTTGTCCGCCGCATCGGCTTGCCCCATCGAAATCCACGTATCGGTGACAAGCACATCCGCCCCGCGCGCAGCGGCACCGGCGTCCTGCGTCAAGGTAACGGTTGCCCCGCCCGCCCGCGCCATTGCAACGAAGGCCGGATCGGGCTCATACCCGGCTGGTGTCGCCACCCGGACGTTGAACTTGAACAGTCCGGCAGCTTCAAGAATGGAATTGAGAACGTTGTTTCCGTCACCGAACCACGCGATCTCCAGCCCCGGCAGCGCTTTGCCGTGCTCGATCACGGTCAGCAGATCAGCAACGATCTGACAAGGATGCGACTGATCGGTCAGGCCGTTGATGACCGGCACCGAAGCATGACGCGCCATTTCATCGATCTTGGCGTGATCGTCGGTGCGCAGCATGATGGCATCGACCATCCGGCTCAGCACCCGGGCGGTATCGGCGATGCTTTCTCCCCGACCAAGCTGGCTTGATGCCGAATCAAGCAGCAAAACCGTGCCCCCCAGCTGGCGCATCGCGATGTCGAAGCTGACGCGGGTGCGGGTCGAGCTCTTTTCAAAAACCAACGCCAGCACGCGGCCCGCCAGCGGCGCGTCGGCATCGGGCGCGCCTTTAGACTTGCCGCTGCGCGCTGCCTTGCGGTCGATCGCGTCATTGATCATTGCCGCCAGGTCATCGCCCCCGGCATCGCCAAGGTCGATAAAATGGCGATATGCCCCCGTTCCCCCGGTCATGCTGGCTCAGGCACCTTGAAGCTGGCCGCGCCCGCCGACAGCTTGTCGAAGAACTCGTCCATTTCGGCATCGCCGATCACCAGCGGCGGGATGATGCGGATCGTGTTGTCGCCCGCCGCCACCGTCAGCAATTGGTGATGATCGCGCAGGTGAACGTAGAACGGGCGGCTTTCCATCTTCATCTTCAGGCCCAGCATCAGGCCCTTGCCACGCACCAGTTCGAACAGTTCGGGATAGTTGCCGATGAACTGTTCAAGCCGCGCCCGCAGACGCTCACCCTTCTCCGCGACAGAGGCAAGGAATTCGTCATTCGCGACCGCCTCCATCACGGCCATGCCTGCCGCCATCGCCAGCGGATTGCCGCCATAGGTCGATCCATGCGTGCCGAAAGTCATGCCGCGCGCGGCCTTTTCCGTGGCGATGCAGGCACCCAGCGGGAAACCGCCGCCGATGCCCTTTGCAGTTGCCATGATATCGGGCGTGATGCCGTAATGTTCATAGGCGTAAAGTTTGCCTGTGCGCGCAACGCCGCATTGCACTTCGTCCAGCACCAGCATCAGATCATGTTCGTCACACAGCGCGCGCAGACCGGTCATGAATTCCTGCGATGCCGGGCGGATACCGCCTTCGCCCTGGATCGGTTCAACCAGAATTGCCGCCGTCTTCGGCCCGATCAGCGCCTTGGCCGCTTCCAGATCGTCGAACGGCGCATATTTGAACCCGTCGAGCAGCGGCGCGAAGCCGTGGTGCATCTTGGTCTGATTTGACGCGCTGATGGTTGCCATGGTGCGGCCGTGGAACGCATTGTGGAAGGTGATGACCTCGAACCGGCTGGCGTCACCCGCCTCGCCTGCGTTCTGGTGATAGGCGCGCGCCGCCTTGATCGCGCATTCAACCGCCTCTGCCCCCGAATTGGTGAAGAACACCGTGTCACCAAACGTGGTATCCACCAGCGCCTGTGCCAGCTTCTCGCCTTGGGGGCTGCCATACAGGTTCGAGACGTGCATCAATGTCGCCGCCTGTTGCTGGATCGCGCCGATCAGCCCTTCGTGCGAATGGCCGAGCAGGTTGACCGCAATCCCGCTGGCAAAATCGAGATAGCGGGTGCCATCCTCATCGATCAGATGACAATGCTCGCCGCGTACCGGCCGGACACCGCAACGCGGATAGACAGGCATGAGCGGAGTAATCGACATGGGCAACTTCCTGAATTGAAATAGCGGGACATGGAAATGCAAATGGCGGCTCTGAACCAGAGCCGCCATCCGCTTTACCGTTAATCTTCCGCTGCCCCATGGTCAAACCGCGGGGCGCGGTTTCGGCTGGGTCAGCCTTCGATCGGTGCCAGATTGACGGCGGAATGCTTTCCGCGTCGATCGACTTCAAGATCGAATTCGTAGCGTTCGCCTTCGTTCAGGGCAGAAAGGCCCGAACGTTCGACAGCGCTGATGTGGACGAAGGCGTCCGGCTGGCCATCATCGCGGACGAGGAAGCCGAAGCCCTTCATTGCGTTGAAGAACTTGACCGTGCCCTTGGCGCGTTCACCGGTCAGTTCCCGCGAGGGAGCAGCCGGCTTTGCCGCCACTGCGATCACGTCTCCGACCACCTGAAGATCCTGCGCCGACACCTTGCCGCCGCGATCCACGAGGTTGTATTGGAGTTCCTGCCCTTCGGCGAGACCTTCAAGTCCGGCACGTTCCACGGCGCTGATGTGGACGAAAACGTCCTCTCCGCCGCCTTCCTGCTGGATGAAGCCGAATCCCTTCTGGGTGTTGAAGAACTTCACCATGCCCTTGCCGGTGCCGACGATCTGGGCAGGCATGCGGGTGAAACCGCCGCCGCCAGCACCGCCGCCGCCCGGGCCGCCGGGTCCACGCGGGCCGCCGCTGAAGCCGCCAC
>JBEQBX010000195.1:0-2879 GCA_041639595.1 Porphyrobacter sp. | reverse complement strand
ACGCTTCGGTCCCACGTACCTGCCGTCAATCTAACCGGCGCCGCCGTGCTTGCGGCGATGTTCGCGAGTCCTGCGCTGGCAGGCGGCGGCGCGCATATCGTCGATGATGATGCCGCCCTGCCCGCCGGGGTCTGCCATGTCGAAACCTGGCTGACCTTGGCCGGACACGGCGGCGGTCTCGCGGTCGCGACGCCGGCCTGTACGCTTGCAGTCCTGCCCCGGCTCGAAATTGCGGCGGCGGTGCAGCGCGGGTGGGGAGAAGACGCGGCGACCACCATCGCCCCTGCACTCAAGCTCAACCTGCGATCCTTTGAGGAGGTTCCGGTCGGCGTGGCTGTCTCAGCCAACGCAGTTTGGAACCCGGCGGATGGGCAGATCAAGTCCTTCGCTCTCAACGTTCCGGTGTCTCACCGGATCAAGGAAAAGCTGGTCGTGCACGCCAACCTTGGTTGGATCGGGCAGACAGGCAGCGGCGACCGTCATGCCCTGTTCTGGGGCACCCAAGCGGAGTTGACGGTGGCGCGCGAGCTGGCACTGATGGGCGAGGTATTCGGATCTGATCGCGGCGCGCCCGGCGGACAGGCGGGGCTGCGCTGGGTGACGGATCGCGGGCGGATCGACGTGGATCTGCTGGCCGGCCACCGCATCAACGGAGCTTCGGGCAACACGCTGACATTCGGCGTGACAATCAGACGGTAGCGCGTGCCGGCGGTCAGAACGTCATGAACAGATTGACGTTCGCCGTATGATCCGACCGGTCCTGTCCGTCGCGGAAAACATGTTGGTTGAGATAGCCCGGCACTACTTCGATGCCCTTGGCGACCGGGATTGAGACCCCGACGAAGTTGCGCCAGATTGATAGGCCGCCGCGCTGCACACTGCCTTCGTCAAGGTCGACAAAGGGCTCGGTGTAGGCAACGATCCGGTGCCCCTTGTCGCTGATCGGGACGCGCAGTTGCACGAACTGGCGTAGGCGCCACTGGGTGTCTTCCCTCTCCTCGAAGGTGCGCTGTTCAAGCCGCGTGCGCGAATCCAGCGTGGTGCCGCCCGGCGTGGTCAGCAGGCGGACGTTCAGTTCCTGGTAGAAACGGTGCTCGTTCAGTTCGACCGGTCCCACGGGATCGGTCAATACAAAGGCGTAGCCTCCGCCAATATTGACGTCCTTGTTGATGCGGTAGCCGACATAAGAGCGCAGCAGCAATTGCCCGAGGCGTTCCGCATCGTTGGTGAAGCGCTCCTGTGCCTCAAGCCTCACGAACACCTTGTCGCTGGCGTTGATGGTCGCAAATTGGCCGAGCCAGATGTTGCCATCCTCTTCGGTGGCCGTGGCGGGGGCTGCCGTGATGAACATGGCGGCGGCGGCGATGAGGCGCAAATTCATGATCACTCGCTTTTGAAATGTAGAAAGCGCGGACCCTGCGACCCTGTCGCGTCGGGCCCGCGCTCCGTCCCTACAGGAGGTGGGGGTAAAGGGGGGAGAATTACGCCCCGTTGTAGGGAACAGACGACTGGTGGACGACAATCTTCAGTTCACCACCTGGCCCGCGAATATAGCCGAAGGTGTATTCGACCTTGGTTTCATCCGTCGCGCCAACGGGCGTAAAGAAGTAATTCCCCATCGCCACGGCCATCGTGCACGCATTGTTGGTAATGCCGACATTCTTCCAGCGCACCTTGCTCCACGGCTTGATCGCGAAGCCCTTGTCTTCGGGATAGGTCGGGTTGCCGCCAACGAAGTAGGACAGCGCCGAATCGAACGAAGTGCGGAACTGATCGACCGACGCCAGCGTCGGCTTGAACAGCACAAGGCTCAGATCATAGGCATAGAATTGGTCGATATGCGCGGCAGCGGCAGCCGAGTAGTCGCCGCCGTCCTGATAGACCTTGCCGATTTTGACGATGCCCTCGCCCCACGCCTTCTGCGCAGCGACGACTTCCTTTTCGGTGATGCAATTGACGGTCTGCTCGGCAGGCGCAGCGGCGGCGCGCGGACGCTCTTTGGCATAGCCGGGGGTGCACGCGGCGGCCAGAAGTGCGGCTGTAACAAGGGAAAGAGGTCCGGTTTTCATTGGTGTCTCCATGTCTACATGGCATGATTGCGATGAATGGAGATTTCGCATGCCTCGCACCGCGCGGCGTCCGCCGGATGGCAGGCCGATTGACCTATGCCGTTCGGCATATGACAAAGCCTTCGCCAGGGTTTAGCGTTGCGGCTATGTTGCCTCTCCCTTCTCCTGCACCACCCACCGAAACAGCATCCGATCTGCGCGCGCTCTACCGCGCTTCAGAAGCGCGCGCGGCGCGGTTGCGGGTGCTCGTCGAGGCGAGCAGGACGCTTGCTGCGAGCGCTCCTGGC
The DNA here is from genome assembly GCA_041639595.1 of Porphyrobacter sp. GTDB lineage: Bacteria > Pseudomonadota > Alphaproteobacteria > Sphingomonadales > Sphingomonadaceae > Erythrobacter. Next base: position 523 of record JBEQBX010000195.1, on the reverse strand, counting down.
GAACTCGATGCTGCCGCACAGACAATCGCTGACCAGGCTGCGCACTTGGCCGGTTATGCGCAAGGCGCCATTGCGAGCACCGATAATTTGCCCCGGTCCGGCGAGCTTGGCGAGGACAGCCTTGTCATTCCGCTTGAAGCACCGGGGAGCGGACGGGACCATGTGGGCATGTTGGTACTCGAACAGCGTGTGGGATCGCACACGGCAGATGATCGCGAGGCGCTCGGGATACTGGGTCAGCTGGTCGGCGGGGCGCTGGCAGCTCACGCCCGCGAAGCGCGGCTCGCCACGCTGTTGGCAGAATTGCTCGGCGCACAGGAGGCTGAACGCAGCAGGGTCGCGCATGAACTCCACGATGGGGTCGCACAGACCGCTGCCGCATTGGCGCGGCGGCTTGACCTTGCGACCGATGGCGATCCGGAGGACCTCGTCTTGGCAGCTCGGCAGGCACGCGGCTTGGTGCGCGAATTGCGGCAGGTGATTTCAGGTATGCGCCCCCCGGTGCTGGATGATCTGGGACTAG
>JBEQBX010000194.1:0-2923 GCA_041639595.1 Porphyrobacter sp. | reverse complement strand
GCAAGTTCGTGGTGACGGACTACGTGCCCACCGATGAGCGCACTGGCCCCCGCTTCCCGCTGCTGCTGACGACGGGCCGCATCCTCAGCCAGTACAACGTCGGCGCGCAGACCCGGCGCACGGCGAACGTGGTGTGGCACGAGGAAGACCTTCTCGAAATCCACCCCACCGATGCCGAGAACCGCGGCCTGAAGTCGGGCGACTGGGTGCGCCTTGCCAGCCGTTCTGGCGAGACGACGCTGCGGGCACTGGTAACGGATCGCGTCGCACCGGGCGTGGTCTACACGACGTTCCACCACCCGGCGACGCAGGCCAACGTCGTCACCACCGACTATTCGGATTGGGCCACAAACTGCCCTGAATACAAGGTCACGGCCGTGCAGATAACGCCCTCCAACGGTCCGTCAGACTGGCAGGAAGATTACGAGGCGCAGGCCACGCGGTCGCGCCGGATCATGGGCCATGAGGGCGCGATGGAGCCTGCCGAATGAGCGCGCAGACTGTCGAGAAGCTGGCCTACATGGCCAACCAGATCGCGCGCAATCTCGTGCATGATGACAAACCGGTGGCGTCGGTCGCAGATCACATCGTGGCATTCTGGACGCCGCGCATGATCGATCAGTTGCTGGCGCAGGGCTCTGCCGGGCTCGATCCGGTTGCTGCCCAAGCCATGGCGCGGATTGCCGACGGGCGCATTCCCCCTCCACAATCCCGCGCGACCGACCCGGATGTCCATGGCTCCGATGCCGGCTGAGGGCGCCCGCGGTTTTGTGTTTGCCGAGCACTTTGCCGATGGCCGCGCTGCGCAGTCGCTTGACCGGGCACTGATCGAAGAAGCGCCGGTTGCGATCGAGATAAACGGCATCGGCTATGCCGTGATGATGGCAACGCCGGCAGACCTCGAAGACTACGCGCTCGGGTTCTGCCTGTCCGAACAGTTGATCGGATCGGCCCAAGGGTTTCAGTCAGCCGACGCGGTGGCTGTGGACGCCGGGGGGTGGATGCTGCGCATCGCGCTGGCGGCAACCGATGCCGCGCCCTTGCTGGAGCGTGCCCGGTTGCGGCTGGCCGAAGGATCGTGCGGGCTGTGCGGGATCGAGAGCCTCGAGCAGGTCATGCGCCCGCTCGAGCCGGTGAAGGCCCGGCTGGACCTGCAGCCTGATGCCGTGTTCCGCGCTGCCGCTGACCTGCGGCCGCATCAGGAGTTGGGGCGAGTAACCGGTGCGGCGCACGCAGCCGCGCTATGCACGCGTGACGGCAGCATCGTGCTGGTGCGCGAGGACGTCGGCCGGCACAATGCCTTCGACAAGCTGATCGGGGCCGCACACCGGGCCGGGTTGGCAATGGCAGACCATTTCGTGCTGCTATCGGCCCGCTGCAGCTTCGAACTGGTGCAGAAGGCAGTGATTGCCGGAGTGCCGGCGCTCGCCACGATCTCCGCGGCATCGTCGCTGGCAGCGGAACAGGCGGCGGCGCATGGCTTGCGCCTGTTCAGTCTGGTTCGGTCCGACAGTCTGTTGGAAGGCTGACCCCACCTGTGCCACAGTCTTGCGGGATCGAACCGCAAGAGGACGGGTTTGGGCGCAATGGACACCGATCGACCACGGCAAGCAGCGCGCTATTCCGATCAGCGCAAGCCGGGGAACGAGCGGCTGGTCGCAGTCGCTTTGGCGGCGGTCTTTCACGTCGGCGTGCTCTGGGCGATTATCCATGGTTTTGGCGGCGTGCCGGCCCTGACTGCGCTGGCCGACGATCAGTTCACCACCAAGGCCTTCGACGTACCGCTGGAGCCGCCCAAGCCGTCACCTTCGCCAACAACGCCTGGGCCCGCCGGCGCGTCGGGAGAAGAAGGCCGAAAGGCAAAGGCCGCGCCGGTTGTGGCCAAGGCCCGCGTTCCTGCGCCCAAGCGCCCCGCCCCGCCGGTTGCATCGACGGGTACGGACGCGTCCTCGGGCGCGGCCGACAAAGGCACAGGCACCGGGGGCGGCGGCACGGGAACAGGCACGGGCAGCGGTGCAAGCGGCAACGGTTCTGGCGGCGGACTTGCCCGCAAGGCCGAGAAGATCACGGGCGACATAACATCGACGCGTGATTATCCGGCCGGTAGCCGGGACGATCGCATCGGCAAGCGCGTGGTCATTCTGCTTGATGTGGGAACTGACGGCCGTGTGACCGGTTGCCGGGTGTGGCGCGCCAGTGGGGTTCCTGAAGCTGACGCAATCACGTGCAAGCTTGCGGTGGAACGCTTCCGCTTTCGGCCAGCCACAAATGCCGAGGGCGTCCCGGTCAGTTCGACTTTCGGTTGGGAGCAGCGCTGGTTTGCCCCTTAATGTTGCGGCGCGGCGTGACAATCTTGCTAACTTAGGTAAGTTAAGCATCTGAAATGCGCTGAATTTGCGACGAAATGCCGCCCTTCATGTCGAAAATTTTCTGCATCGCAATGCAACCGCTGGCCGCGAGGCGCGTTTGTTCAGGGATGGGACAGGTTCGCGCCACTGCGACCCCATGGCATCCGGAAGAACATCTCGCATGACCTCGCATACGCCTTCCTTTGACGCTGCTCCCAACTCCGATGCGGCCGTCGTCTCTTTCTTGCGCAGAGCGCCGCTTCAGGCGCCGCGCCGTGTAGCCCTGATTGGTGGTTTCCGTCCCCGCAAGTGCGGCATTGCCACCTTCACGACGGATATCTGGGAGCAATTGGGCGTCCACCATCCCGAAATTAAGGTCGACCTGCATGTGGTCGACGACCCGCGCGCGCCTCTGTCTTACGACTGCGTCCGCGGAACGATCCGGGCGGATCGTATCGAAGATTACCGCGCCGCCGCGCGTCGCATGAATGAAGATGCCGTCGATGCGGTGTGGCTTCAGCATGAATACGGAATCTTCGGTGGCGAAGCAGGCGACATGGTTCTCGAATTGGTCG
>JBEQBX010000193.1:0-2985 GCA_041639595.1 Porphyrobacter sp. | reverse complement strand
CAGCGTGGATCACTGTCGAATGATCGCGTCCGCCGAACTTGCGGCCGATCTCGGGATAGGAGCGCGGGGTCAGCACCTTGGCGAGATACATCGCGACCTGGCGCGGGCGCACCACGGCGCGCGCGCGGCGCTTGGACGACATTTCGGCGCGATCGACCTTGTAGAACTGGCAGACGGCGCGCTGGATCTCGTCGATGGTGATCCGGCGGCGATTGGCGCTGAGCAGATCGGACAGCTGCTCCTCGGCCAGCGCCAGCGTCACCTTCTGCCCGGTGATCTGGGCATAGGCCATCAGCTTGTTGAGCCCGCCGACCAGCTCGCGGACATTGCGGCTGATCGTGCGTGCGAGAAATTCGGTGACCTCTTCGGGAATCTCGCCCATCCGCATCTGTTCGACCCGGGCGCGCAGGATTGCGCGGCGCAGTTCGATATCGGCAGGCTGGATGTCGGCGACCAGGCCCATGGCGAGCCGCGAGAGCAGCCGCTGGTCGACTCCGTCGAGCGCCTGGGGCGCGCGGTCCGAGGTGACGACCAGGCGCTTGCCCGCGCCCAGGATCGCGTCGATCGTGTGGAGGAATTCCTCCTGGGTCGAATTCTTGCCGATGATGAACTGGATGTCGTCGACCAGCAGCATGTCGAAGCTGCGCAGCCGTGCCTTGAACGCCATCGAATCGCCGCGCTGGATGGCGCTGACGAAATCGTTCATGAACTTTTCCGCCGGGCAGTAGCAGATGCGCGCCTGGGGATTGGCCTCGGCATAGGCATTGCCGATAGCATGGAGCAGGTGCGTCTTGCCCTGGCCGGTGGCGGCCTTGAGATAGAGCGGGCTGAACAGCGGCTTTTCCGCTGCGGCCATGCGCTGCGCGGCGTTGAACGCGAGCACGTTCGACTGACCGGTGATGAAGCCCGAGAAGAGCTGCGAGGGATCAAGCGCGATGCGGTTGCCGCTTTCGGCAGCGCGCGGCGCGGCCGGGATCGGCGCCACCGGGGCGGGCATACGCGGACGTGCGATCTCGGCTTCGCGCGGCGCGGCGGCGATGGCGACGCTGCGCACTTCGGGGCGCACGATCTTCCACGCCAAAGCCAGCCGGTCGGCAAAGCGCTCGCGGACCCAGTTGGCGGAAAACTCGGAGGGCAGGTGCAGGTGCAGCTGGCCCGAGGCAGGCTCGAAGCTGCCGGGGCGGATAGGGCGGATCCACTGGGTGTGGATCTGTGCACCCAGATCCTTGCGCAGACCTTCGCTGATCTCGTTCCAGTCGGCCGCCCAGTCTGCCGCGCCGCTCGAATTGCTGAGTTCGATCATGCCTGAATGCCACTTCTTGTATCTTGGTCAGCACCGGAACCGCCGGTCATCGCTGACAAGGGGTCCGGCGGAACCTGATGGCTCTGCCGGATGGGACGGAAAACGGCGGGCAACCCTTGACTTCGGTTGCACCCCAGCCGTTGCGGAATGCTAGTTCAGGCGCCCTCGGCCAGGGTCCGGCCAGCGCGAGCTGACACAGGCGGCATGCCGGGCGGCATAGCCGGGCAGGCGTGCAGAGTCACATCCGGGATGATCCCGGTCCATCCAGTGCAGTGGCAATCCGACCCAGTTACGCAAAACCTGCTACCTCCCCCTCGCTCGCATCGCATCAGGGCCTATCCCTGGCGCAATGATCTTCCCTGTGTGCCGCCCAACCCCTTGGTCAGCACGGGAAACCGTCCCAAATTTGGGGCACAAAAGGTGTTCACCGAAAAACACATGGGTCTTTCGATCAATGTATCCACCAGTTTGTGCAATGGAGAACCTGGCTGATCGCTCGGCTCTCGACCCTGATGTAGCCGTGGAAAAACGAGTCGAGCAAGAGCCGCCGGGTAAAAAAAATGAAATAATGGCGCTTGACTCGGTTAACGCGAGGATATTGCTGGATTCACATTGATTATAATTCAGATTCAATGACTTAGGCGGAGGCATGTTACCCCTGCCGAGCCGAATCGCAGGAAATGCGTCAGTTGCCGGACGGGGCGTGTGACGGATCCATTACCGTTATGTCACAAAGCTGACGCGATGTTGCAAATACTGTCAAGAACACTGGACGCACGAAAAATCCGCCTGCCCTGACGGGCGGCGGATCATCGTGTCCAAAAGACTGGAAACGGGCGGGGCGTTGGCGCCGCCACCCGATTCGCCGTCAGGCCAGAGCGGCGAGCCGCTTGGTCAGGCGCGAGAACTTGCGCGAGGCGGTGTTCTTGTGCAGCACGCCCTTGGCGACGCCGCGGGCCAGTTCGGGCTGCGCGCTGGCGAGAGCCGCCTTGGCCGCTTCCTTGTCACCGGCGTCGAGGGCCGATTCGACCTTCTTGACGAAGGTGCGGATGCGACCGATGCGGTTGCCGTTGACGACGGCACGACGCTCGTTCCGGCGGATGCGCTTCTTGGCTTGCGGCGTATTGGCCATAGTTTCTCACACGTCTTTCAATTGGCGATCACGGCTGATCGGCGGATTTGGAGTAAAGCAGATTGGCCGCCCGGTGGCGGTGCCAGCGCTTTGAAGCCGCTGCCGTTAGCGATTCTCATGGCCCACGTCAATGTCTCAATGCCGCCCGGTGGCGCGATCGCGGCTATTTCTGGCAGGAACGGCACCAGAAGGTCGACCGGCCCGATTGTACCACCCGCTCGACCGTGCCGCCGCACGGGCAGGTCTCGCCCTCGCGCCCGTAAACGCGCCATTGCTTGGCGAAATAGCCCAGCTGTCCGTCGGGCCGGGCATAATCGCGCAGCGTCGATCCACCCGCCAGAATCGCGTCGGTCAGCACCGCCTTGATCGCGGCCACCAGCGGTTTCAGCTTGGCCGGGCCGATCTGCCCGGCGGCGCGCAGCGGCGAGATTCGCGCCATGTTGAGCGCCTCGCAGACATAGATGTTGCCCAGGCCCGCGACGATTCGCTGGTCGAGCAGCATCGCCTTGATCGGCGAGGCGCGACCGGCCAGGCGTTCGCGCAAATAAGA
>JBEQBX010000192.1:0-3154 GCA_041639595.1 Porphyrobacter sp. | reverse complement strand
TCTGTCTGGTTGCTGCCGAATCCACGCGCGAATTGCGCAAGGACGCCTTCGCGATGCGCAACTTCAGCACCGAGGAACACGTCTTTCCGGATGAGGCCCGGCCATCGGTCAGCGTCAAGTTCATCCATACCAGTCTGGGCATGAGCCGCGAGACCACCCGCCGCAAGGTATCCGGTCTGGTTGAACGCGGGCTGCTCAAACGGTCACGCCACGGCGTATACTTCCCAGCGCAGCACGGCGAGGACGATTATACCAAGGAAGTCAGATCCTTCTTACTGCGCAAGGCGGAGATTCTCAAAGGCTATCTGGACAAGATGCCCTGTTGAACGGGGCCTGCGGCCAGGTGTGCCCATATTGGGCATACTGCATTGTCCCGCATGGTAAATGATCCGATTGCACTGACAGGGATGCTCGGCTCCCCTTCGGGTTGCAAAAATGAAAAACGAAAAAGGGAAAGTCGAGTTGCCGCCGCTGGTCCTCATTGGTGAGGAGATCGGGGAAGCCCGCAAGAAGCGCCGTATGACAACGCTTCAGGTGTCGCAGAAAACGCGCATACCGGAACGTTACATATGCTGCGTCGAAGCGGGTGATTTTGCCAGCCTTCCGGCCAAGCCGTTCATTTTCGGCTTTACCCGGACGATTTGCGGCCTGCTCGAACTGGATGCGGACGCTTACATCCCGGTCATCAGATCGGAAATGGCCAAGCACCATACCAGCGAGCCGAGCATCCCCCCGCCTGCACCCCGGACGCGCGCCGTGCTTGGGCGATTGGCGATGTTCAGGCCTTCGCGCCTGTCCTGATTGCGCGACCCGCCGCGTCCGCGCCACCATTCGCAGCAGACACAGCCCGATGTTTTTGACGGTTCGGCCTTGGCCCCTATGCCGTCGGTGTGGCTTCTCCGCAGACCCCTGATCTTGAACTCTGGCCGATCGGCAATTGCCAGATCAGCGCGCTGATTGACGGCGGCGGCGGAATCGTTTGGTGCTGCGTGCCGCGCGTGGACGGCGATCCGGTGTTTTGCGCGCTGATGAACGGTGAAAGGCCAGACGACGGCGCGTGGCGGTTCGAACTGGTCGGGCAGGTCAGCTCGGTGCAGCACTATATCCGCAACACCCCGATCCTGGTTACCCGGCTGGAGGCGGACGACGGTAGCGCCATCGAAGTGCTCGATTTCTGTCCGCGCCACGAAGGCAAGGGGCGGATGTATCGCCCGGTCGCCATCGCCCGCATTGTCCGTCCCGTGGCGGGCAGCCCGCGTCTGCGTGTGGTGCTGCGCCCGATGCGCGATTACGGCGCGGCGTTGGCGGAAACGACCCACGGCACCAACCACATCCGCTATCTGATCGGCCCGCAGGCGCTGCGGCTCAGCACCGATGCGCCGGTCGGCTATATCCTCGAAGGCCGCCCGTTCCGGCTGGAACAGGACATGCACTTCTTCCTCGGCCCGGATGAACCCTTCAGCGCCAACTTGCGCGAAGAAATCCGCCGGATGGAGCAGGCCACCCGATCTTACTGGCAGCGCTGGGTGCGGGGGCTGGCCACGCCGGTCGAATGGCAGCCGGAGGTGATCCGCTGCGCCATCACCTTGAAACTGTGCCAGCATGAAGAAACCGGCGCCATCGTTGCCGCGCTCACCACCTCGATCCCCGAAGCGCCGCATTCGGAGCGGAACTGGGACTACCGTTACTGCTGGATCCGCGATTCCTATTACACGGTGCAGGCGCTGAACCGGCTGGGCGCGCTGGACGTGCTGGAAAAGTACCTCGCCTATCTGCGCAACATCGTCGACGCGGCAAAGGGCGGGCAGATCCAGCCGCTCTATTCGGTGATGGGGGTGTCCGAATTGCATGAAACGGTCGCCCCGGCATTGGCGGGATATCGCGGCATGGGGCCGGTCAGGGTGGGGAACGCCGCCTACCACCAGATCCAGCACGATTGTTACGGCCAGATCGTGCTGCCCACGGTGCAGGGCTTTATCGACCAGCGTCTGCTGCGGATCGCGGACGAGCGGGATTTCGAAAGCCTCGAACAGGTCGGAGAAATGGCTTGGGCGATGCATGATCAGCCCGATGCCGGCCTGTGGGAATTCCGCACCCGGCAGGAAGTTCACACCTATTCGGCGGTGATGAGCTGGGCCGCCTGTGACCGGCTGGCGATGGCGGCGGAATGGCTGGGGCGGGAAGGCCGCGCGGCCATGTGGCGCGGGCGCGCCGATGCCATCCGCGCCCGGATCGAGGCCGACGCCTGGGTGGAGACAGGCGCCGATAGCGGCCATTATGGTGCCAGTTTCGAAAGCGATTACCTCGACGCCAGCCTGTTGCAGATGGTCGAATTGCGCTTTCTCGCCCCCGATGACCCGCGCTTCCTGTCCACCTTCGCGGCGGTCGAGACACAGCTCAGGCGCGGCGATTTCATGCTGCGCTACGCCGCCGAGGACGATTTCGGCGCGCCCGAGACTGCGTTCAATGTGTGCACCTTCTGGCTGATCGAGGCGCTGCATCTGGTGGGCCGCAGCGCAGAGGGACGCGCGTTGTTCGCCACCATGCTCAGCCACACCACCGCATCGGGCCTGCTGAGCGAGGATCTCGATTACGACAGCGGCGAATTGTGGGGCAATTTCCCGCAGACCTATTCTCTGGTGGGGGTGATCAACTGCGCCGGGCTGCTGTCAAAGCCTTGGAGCGACGTGCGCTGATCCTGCCGCAGCGGTAAGTGTGGTAAAATAACGACACGGGCGGTGGATAGTTGCATGATCGGGCACCGCAGAACCGGTCGAGCGTTGACCGTCCCAAGTGCGCAGGCAATTTTATTACCTGCCAACTGGGGGGCATGGGTTCGTGCTGCGAGTGGCCGTGCCCCGGTGTCGTTTTTTGACTATTCAGGGGAATACCATGCGTAAGATCAACCAGATCCTTCAATCAGGCTCGTCGCTGGCCACCGTTTCGGTGCTGCTTGCAGCAAGCCTTGCGGCCGCTCCGGCGCACGCGTCCGGTGCAGCTGGCGAAGATGCCGCGCCCGCCTTTATCGCTGTGGGGCAACAGGCCGCAGGCGAGGTTGCCGAGGACGTCGAGAACGACAGCGTGCTGATCGTGACCGGCACACGCCGTTCCAACCGCACCGTCTCCGAAAGCCCGGTGCCGATCGATGTCATCA
>JBEQBX010000191.1:0-3221 GCA_041639595.1 Porphyrobacter sp. | reverse complement strand
GCTATCACTGTCTGGGATGATGTTTTCAAGCAGGTTGCGACCCATGAGAAGAAATCCGAAAGACGCATCTATCTTTCCAACGTATGACTTTCTCTTTTCCATTACTTAAACCCCGTTCAAAAACTCTCTCTCCCTACAAAGGCTGGCAGGTACGAATCGGCCCATATCCTGATTCAGGATAATGTCCAGACTTTTCTATCCCGAAATGGGTTATTCATAACAGCGCATTATGGACGGTGTCATGAAAACCCGAATCCCCATACCAGCGAATAATGTCATGCCGCCAGTTCTGAGAGCTGCGAGGCTGGCAACAGAACTGAGTCAGGCGGATCTGGCGAGGCGTCTTCGGAAACCACAATCTTTTGTTTCCAAAATAGAAACGGGTGAGCGAAGTCTGAATGTTGTTGAATTTGCCATTATCGCACGGGCAATCGGCGTAGACCCCTTGGCATTGTTTGCGGAAGTGATGGAAGCCCTACCGCAAAATGCCGAACTCTGATCAAGATCAGCCCTGAATTAGCCATAGTTGGCTAAAATTCGGAAGCCCAAGGTGTTTGCGCAGCAGGTCACGTGTGCCGTGCAAGCGCCACCCTAAAGTGCTGTGTTGGATCCATCATTTTGAAGCGCAGGTTGAACCAAGCACCTGCAAAGTTTGAAACAAGACACATTATCGTGTCGGTTTGCCCAACCCGGCGGGACAAACCAGTGCCAGCTCTGCCGCTTCGCCGTCATGACCTGCTGCTGCAAAGAAAAAGGGGCTGCGATTTCTCGCAACCCCTTGAATTTCTGCGGTAGAACCGGCTGTTCGGTTTAACGCTTCGAGAACTGGAAGCTGCGGCGGGCCTTGGCCTTGCCGTACTTCTTACGCTCGACCACGCGGCTGTCGCGGGTGAGGAAGCCTTCTGCCTTCACGGCCGAACGCAGTTCCGGCTCGTACTTGGTCAGCGCCTGGGCGATGCCGTGCTTGACCGCGCCAGCCTGGCCCGAGAGCCCGCCGCCGCGTACAGTGCAGATCACGTCATACTGGCCGGTGCGGTCAGTGATGGTGAAAGGCTGATTGATCACCAGACGCAGGGTCGGACGCGCAAAATACGTTTCCTGATCGCGGCCATTGATGGTGATCTTGCCAGTGCCGGGCTTGACCCATACGCGGGCAACCGCATCCTTGCGGCGGCCGGTGGCGTAGGAACGGCCCTGCGCGTCGATTTCACGATCGCGCAGCGGAGCGGCGACGCGGGCGATTTCGGCAGCGTCGCCCTGCGGCACGCCAGTGGCGATGTCCTTCAGATCGGCGAGATCCGAAACGGTGCCAGATCCGGGGGTGGTTTCATCAGACATTATGCGGCCACCTTGTTCTTGCGGTTCATGGAAGCGACGTCGAGCACCTGCGGCTTCTGGCCGTCATGCGGATGCTGGGTGCCGACATAGAGGTGCAGAGCGCGCATCTGGTCACGGCCAAGCGGGCCGCGCGGGATCATGCGTTCCACAGCCTTTTCAAGCACGCGCTCAGGGAACTTGCCGCCGAGCACCTTGGCCGGGGTGGTTTCCTTGATGCCGCCGGGGTGGCCGGTGTGCTTGTAATAGACCTTGTCGCCCATCTTCTTGCCGGTGAACTGCACCTTTTCGACGTTGATGACGATCACGTGATCGCCGCAATCGACGTGCGGGGTGTAGGTCGGCTTGGTCTTGCCGCGCAGGATGTTGGCGATGATCGCAGCAAGGCGACCCACAACGAGGCCGTCGGCATCGATGATGTGCCAGTTCTTTTCGACCTCGGCCGGTTTGATCGACCGGGTCTGCTTGGTGAGCGCCTTCATGGCTTGTATCCTTGGTTCGAAACTGTCTTGCGGAGGATGTCCGGAAGAATCACCCCGAAGCGATCACGCCCAAGGGAGAAGTGGGGCGCAAATGTCGCCGACCCCCGTCAAAGTCAAGCAAAAGCGCCCTTTTGCGATGCGGTAAAATAATACCACTAGTTCGTAACTGCCTCAGCCAGCCAGCCAAGCGTGGCCGGATGCGCGGCATCGGCACGCCAGCCGATGATCGCCGGCGTGTCATAGGGGTGAAGTTCGCCAAGCCGCGTGACGACATCATCCAGCGCTTCGGCGGTGGTCTTGAACAGCACCGGTGTTTCGGTGCCGCTGGCACGCGCACCTTGCCACACGAAGCGCGACTCCATGGCGCCAAGGATGTTGGCGCAGGCGATCAGCCCTTCATCAAGCAGCGCATCGGCCGCAGCCCGGGCGCTATCGGTATCGGGAAAGGGGCACCAGACGAGCGCGGACCCGGACATCACGCCGCCTTGCGGGCAAGCCCGTCAGAATGCATCGCGCGCACCGTTGCAGCCACGGTGAGTGCCCCGACCAACTGGTGCGATGCGGCAATCCATAGCGAAACCTCGCTCATCACAGTCGCGATGCCGAGCAGCACCATCGTGCCGAAGGCTGTGTGCACGGCCACGCTGGCAAACCGGTCGATCTTGCGCACCCGGCGTGACAGCCACACCAGCGCCCCGACAGCGATCCATGCCCACCAGCGGTGCAGGAATTGCAGCAGGAAGGGATCATGCGTCAGCGTCCAGATCACGCCGCGCGACCAGTCGACATCAGGCACCAGCCGCCCGTTCATGAGCGGCCAATCATAGGCAGCGTGTCCGGCATTGAGGCCCGCAACCCACGCGCCCAGCAGCAATTGCACGAACAGCACCAGCCCCACCAGGGCCGCCGCTGCTGTCAAAGGCGCAGGCCGCGCTGCGGGATCACCGGCCAGCATCCTGAGATCGCGCGCCGTCCAAACCAACCCCGCCAGCAGAAACAGCGCGGTCAGCAAATGCGCGGACAGGCGGAAATGGCTCACATCGGTGAGGTCTGTCTCGCCCACGCCCGACGACACCATGTACCAGCCCAGCGCCCCTTGCCCCAGGATCAGGCCGAACATCGCTGTCAGCCGCCAGCCATATCCCGCCGGGATCGCCCTGCGCACCGCGAACACGATCAGCGGTAGCAGGAATGCCAGCCCGATCACCCGCCCCAAAATGCGGTGAAACCATTCCCAGAAGAAGATGAACTTGAACGCAGCAAGGTCCATGCCTGCCGGACCGCTTTCGATCTGGAATTCGGCGGTGGTGCGATATTTGGCAAATTCGGCCTGCCATGCCGCTTCATTGAGCGGAGGCAGGATGCCGCTGACCACATTCCATTCGGTGATCGACAGCCCGCTTT
>JBEQBX010000190.1:0-3243 GCA_041639595.1 Porphyrobacter sp. | reverse complement strand
CGGAGAGGATGAGCGGCACCGTCGTCGGATGCGGACGGTGCTTGCAACGGGCGCCGGTGTGGTCGCCAATAGCGCGCACACGCTTGAAACGCTCGATGACTTTGCACGAACTGAGGGGGTTGCCATGCCCGCGCCGACCGCGATCTGGCCCGGGACGCCGCGGTTGCCCGCCGAATCTGTGCAGCAGGACGGTCAGGCGAGTGGGCCGACCTTTGTCATTCTGGGCACGATCGAGGGGCGCAAAAACCACCGGCTCCTGCTGTCGGTCTGGCAGGATTTGTTGGCGAGCGCAGCCCCGGACACTCCGCTGGAAAGTCTGCCCCGATTGGTGATTGTTGGCCGGAGAGGGTGGCAGGCAGATGATGTCTTCGAAACTCTGGATGACACCGATTTCCGGGGCCGCGTTGTGGAGGCCGGGCCGCTTGACGATGGAGAGCTTGCAGGGTTGCTCGCCAACGCCAGGGCTCTGCTGTTCCCCAGTTTTGCCGAAGGCTACGGGATTCCGTTGGCCGAGGCGCTGGCTGCAGGACTCCCGGTCATCGCCAATGATCTGCCCGTGTTTCGGGAAATCGGTCAGGGTGTGCCCGAGCTGCTTCCGGCATCGGATCGCGAAGCATGGCGCAAGGCGATTCTTAATTATGCCAATCCGGCCAGCGTGCGGCGGGCTGAGCAATTGCAGCGCATGGCGGCATTCACGCCTTATGAATGGCGTAACCATTTCGAGAAGCTTGACGATTTTCTTCACAAGCTTCAGGCGCACACCTGAATTGCGTGAACGTGGGCGCCGTGGTGGTACTGATAAAGACACCAGCAACTCTTCAGGCTAGTATTTCGCCACGGCACGCCAAAGAGGAATAGAATGGCACTTATCCATCCGGTAATCCTGTGCGGCGGCAGCGGAACGCGGCTTTGGCCCTTGAGCCGCAAAGCGCTGCCCAAGCCGTTCTTGCCGTTGGTCAGCGAAGACACCTTGTTCGAAGGGGCCGTGTCCCGGGTGGCCGACCCGGCGGGCTTCGCTGCGCCGATTGTCGTTGCAGGCGCGGCGCATGCGGATCTGATCATGGCCCAGCTTGGCGATGCTCCGGGTGCGCGGCTGGTGATTGAGCCTGCCGCAAAGAACACCGCTCCCGCTATCGCGCTCGCCGCTGCGCTGCTCCCGCCTGAAGCGGTGATGCTGGTTTGTCCGAGCGATCACCACATCGCGAATATCGGCGCCTTCCGGGCCGCAGCCCTCGCTGCCGCAGAACTGGCGCACGCGGGCCATCTGGTATCGTTCGGAATAGCGCCTGACCGGGCCGAAACAGGCTATGGTTATCTTGAGCGCGGCGAGCCGTTGGCTGGTGGTTACCGGGTTGCGCGCTTCGTGGAGAAGCCCGACCTTGCTACCGCGGAAGCATATCTTGCCAGCGGCAGCTACTCCTGGAACGGCGGCATCTTCGCCTTTCGCGCCGGGCAGTTGCTTGAAGAACTCGCGACGCACCGCCCGGACATGGCGCGCCTGGTCATTGAGGCGGTTGCTGCTGGCAAAGACGAAGGCGCGCGTTTCCATCCCGCGGCTGAGCCTTTTTCCGCAATCGATGGCGATTCGATCGACTATGCGGTGATGGAGAATACCGCGCATGCGGCGATGGTTCCGGTCGACATGGGCTGGTCGGATATCGGCAATTGGGCCGCGCTGGGCGATGCGCTGGGCGAACATGCGGATGCATCGGGCAATTGTGCGCGCGGCGGCACGGTCGACCTTGCGCAGTGCAGTGGCGTGTTGGCACTGACCGATGGCCCGCGCATTTCGGCTGTGGGCCTGACCGATATCTGCATCATCGTATCGGGCGGCGAGGTGCTGGTCACCACCCGCGACGGCGCGCAAGCTGTAGGCAAGCTGCCGGGGGCGGTGAACCAGTGAGCGCGCGCCAGCTTCAGACGCGGATGGTGGCCAAGGTGTGGGGCCGTGATCACTTGCCTGCGCCCTTTGCGGCCCCTGCGGGTGAGCGGATCGGCGAAATCTGGTTCGAACCTCCCGCCGAAGTGCCGCAGGTGCTGGTCAAATATCTGTTCACCTCGGAAAAGCTGTCCGTGCAGGTTCACCCGTCCGATGCCAATGCGCAGGCAGGCGAGGCGGGCAAGGAGGAGTGCTGGCTGGTGCTGGATGCCGAGCCTGATGCACGGCTTGCGATCGGGTTCGAACGCGATGTGACCGCCGAAGAAATTGCCGCTGCGTCGCAAGACGGATCGATCGAGCAGCTGATGATCTGGCATCCGGCGCGGGCTGGAGACTTGTTCTACCTTCCCGCGGGCACCGTCCATGCCATCGGCCCCGGCCTGTCGCTGGTCGAGGTGCAGCAGAACTCCGACACAACCTTCCGCCTTTACGACTATGGCCGCCCGCGCGAATTGCATCTCGAACGCGGAGTGGCGGTGGCGCAGGGCGTGCCTTACGCCGCCGAGCACCGCCGGTCGATTGCGGACGGGCCGGTGCTGGTCGACGGACCGCACTTCCGGCTAGACCGCATCGAGGGCATCCCCGACGCTGCGATCATTGCCGACTATCCCGGCGCGCTGCTGGTCCTGCCGCTGGCAGGCGACGTTGCCGCGCATGACGGTTCGGCCCGTGCCGGGGCGGGAGAATGTCTGGTGGCTGACGGGCTGGCCTCGCTTGATTTCAGCGCGGCTGGCGTGACGCTGTTGACGCGCGCCGCCTGAGGCATCAACCCAGCGCAATGTCGGGCGCGTCTTCCTGCTTCATGCCGACGACGTGATATCCGGCATCGACATGGTGCGTTTCGCCGGTCACGCCCGATGACAGGTCGGACAGCAGGTAAAGCCCGGCCCCGCCGACATCTTCGATGGTGACGTTGCGGCGCAGCGGCGCGTTGTATTCGTTCCATTTAAGGATGTAGCGGAAGTCGCCGATCCCGCTCGCCGCCAGCGTCTTGATCGGGCCGGCGCTGATCGCATTGACGCGGATGTTGCGCGGGCCCAGGTCGTTGGCCAGATATTTGACGCTGGTTTCCAGTGCCGCCTTGGCCACACCCATCACGTTGTAATGCGGCACGACCTTTTCCGCGCCGTAATAGGAAAGCGTCAGGATCGCGCCGCCGCTTTCCGGCATCATCGCAGCGGCCCGCTGGCTGATCGCGACCAGCGAATAGGCCGAGATGTTCATGGTGTTCAGGAAATTGTCGAGGCTGGTGTCGACATACTTCCCGCGCAGTTCGTTCTTGTCGGAATAGCCGATCGCGTGGA
>JBEQBX010000189.1:0-3260 GCA_041639595.1 Porphyrobacter sp. | reverse complement strand
GGAGGTGCTGAATGCACGTTGAATGGCCTGTGCAACATATGTTGCAGGCGGGCCATGTTCCGCAATAATTCAGGTTATCCGCTAACCCCTTACTAGGCCCAGCGCTTCATAGGCGCGGGTCAACGTGGGTGCGGCAAGATCGCGTGCCTTCAGCGCGCCCTTGCACAAAATCGCATCCAGCGCCTCGCGGTCCTCGCGCAATTCGCGATAGCGCGCCGCCATCGGCGAGAGCTTTTCGACCAGCAATTCGCCCAGCGCAGGCTTGAACTGGCCAAAGCCCTTGCCTTCAAATTCGGCCAGTACCGCAGCAGGCGCAAGGCCTGCCATTGCGGCATAGATGCCAACCAGATTGTTCGCCTCGGGCCGTCCTGCCAATCCTTCAACCGTGGCGGGCAATGGCTCAGGATCGGTCTTGGCCTTCTTTACCTTCTGCATGATCGCATCGGCATCGTCGGTAAGGTTGATCCGGCTCATGTCGGAAGGATCAGACTTGCTCATTTTCGCGCTGCCATCTCGCAAAGACATGATACGCGCCGCTTCCGGTGGAATGATCGGTTCCGGCATCGTGAACACGGGTGAATCTTCAGTCGCGAAGTCATTGTTGAACTTTTGCGCAATATCGCGAGCCAATTCCAGATGCTGCTTCTGGTCTTCACCCACCGGCACATGCGTCGCCTGATAAAGCAGCACGTCAGCGGCTTGCAGCACCGGATAAGTGAACAGCGCCACAGAAGCGCCTTCACGGTTCTTGCCCGCCTTGTCCTTCCACTGCGTCATCCGGTTCAACCATCCCATGCGCGCGGTGCCATTCAGCAACCATTGCATTTCGGCATGGGCGGGCACTTGCGCCTGGTTGAACAGGATCGACTTGTCCGGATCAATGCCGCACGAAACCAGTGCCGCCACCATCTCGCGCGTGTTTGAACCCAGTTCCGCCGGATTGTGCGGCATGGAAATGGCGTGCAGATCGGCAAGGAAATAGAGGCATTGCCCCCCTTGCGCCGAAAATTCATCCTGCATGCGCACCCAGTTCCGGATCGCACCCAGGTAATTGCCAAGGTGGAGATTGCCCGTAGGCTGGATACCGGAAACGATGCGCATCGAATTGGCCTTCAATTGGTACGGCGACGCCGCAGGAGAAGTTTGAGATCATCCTTGGAGAACGCCCCCAGAATGACCGTGGCGAGCCCATAGACCACCACTCCGGAAGTGACCAGTGCAGCCATTGCTGCAAGGCGGATCATCCAGGTGCCGGCGACGTAGGGCATGACCAGCCCCTGACCCAGCCATAACACGCCGCCCATTGCCACCGCAGCCAGCGCCAGACGCCAAACCCGCCGCTTCAGCCGCACATCAGCCACAAAATGCCCCCGTTTGACCAACGTGCGGTACAGCATCCACACATTGATGGTGGATGCTATTGCAGTGGCCAAAGGTGGCCCCATGTGTTGCAGCGGGATGATCAGTACAAGATTCCCGACAAGGTTTACCACCATCGATATAGTGGCAAAACGCACCGGGGTTTTTGTATCTTGCCGCGCATAGAAGCCCGGCGTCAGCACCTTAACCAGAATGTAGCTCGGCAAACCGACAGAAAACGCCGCCAGCGCTTGCGCGGTAAAGTGCGTGTCTTGCGCATCAAACTTGCCATAGCCGAACAGCGCCGCCGTAATCGGCTCACCACACAGCACCAGCGCCATCGCCGCAGGCAGGGTCAGCAGCAACGCCAGTTCCATGCCGCGGTTCTGCGTGTCCATCGCAGCGGCTTCCTCGCCCCCGCCCAATTGCCGCGAAATCGTCGGAAGCAGAACCGTGCCAAGACCAATGCCAATCAGCCCCAAAGGCAACTGGTTCAGCCGGTCGGCCATATAGATATACGTCACCGAACCATTGGCCAGCAACGATGCTGCCAGCGCAGTCGAAACCACCAGATTGATCTGCACCGCGCCTGCACCCGCAGCAGCAGGCAGGATCAGCTTCATCAGCCGCTTGATCTCTGGCGACAAGCGCGGGCGGCGCAACTGCAGCCGGACACCGTTTCTGCGGCAAGCCCACGCCAGCCACGCGAGTTGCAACGCACCCGAAACAGAAACGCCAATCGCCTGATTTCGCGCGGTAATCAGCGGATCATCGGAATGAAAGCCCAGCAGGGCCACGATCAGCGTCACGTTCAACAGGATCGGTGCCGCAGCGTTGACCCAGAATTTATTCATCGAATTGAGGATGCCGCCAAACAGCGAAACAATGCTGATCAGCATCAGATAGGGGATCGTCAGCCGCGAAAGCTGCACCGCATAGGCAAACTGCTCTGCGCTGACCCCGTTGAATTTTCCTGAAAGCACGAATGTGACCGGCCAGGCAAAGACTTCCAGCAGCACTGTCATAACGATCAGCACCGGCAACAGCACCGCCAGCGCCGCTTCGGCAAAGTCCAGCCCGTCTCGCAACCCCTTGCCTTCAGGGTCGGCGACTTTCTGGTTAAACATCGGAATAAAGGCCGATGAAAACGCGCCCTCAGCAAAGAGCGCGCGGAACATATTGGGCAGCCGGAACGCCACAAGGAACGCGTCCGAGGCAAATCCTGCGCCCACGTACCGCGCAAACAGGCTGTCGCGCACAAGACCCAGAACGCGGCTGAGCAATGTCAGCCCGCCGATCGTGCCGGTTGCCTTGAGCAGATTCATGGTTTGCCCCCTTCACTCAAAACCCGCTCATACCTTGGTAGAGCGGGCTTTCGAGTGATCCGGGAATCAGGCATTTCCGGCCGGAACTGCTTCGGCAGTTGCTTGGGCCTGCGCCAATTGCTGCATGTACAAGCCGTTGAAATCAATCGGCTCAAGCATCAATGGCGGGTAACCTGCGTCGCGCACGGCATCGGCAATGATGCGGCGGGCGAAGGGGAACAGGATGCGCGGACCTTCTGCAAACAGGAACGGATGGGCCTGATCTTCAGGAACATTGCGCATGCCGATCAGGCCGCAATAGGCCAGTTCAACGATGAACGCGGTGCCTTGTGAACCCTTTGACGTCACGTTGACCTTCAATTCGATCTCGTGAATTTCCGGCTGGATTACGCGCGCCGAAATGTTGAAGTCCACAGCCATTTCAGGGACTTCAGTCCACTGATAGCTTTCCGGCGCATTAGGATTTTCGACCGAAAGATCTTTCACATATTGTGAGATCAGGCCGATTGCCGGTGACGTGTCTTCGCCATTGGGAACCGGGCCGCCAAGGCCCTGCTCGTCAAGGTTGAGATTCGA
>JBEQBX010000188.1:0-3348 GCA_041639595.1 Porphyrobacter sp. | reverse complement strand
CCGGTGGTGCCCGAACCGAAGTCGTCCAGAGCCTGCTTGCCCGCCGCGATCACGTCGGGGTCGAAGGTCATGCCCATGTAGTTGTAGGTGCCGAGCAGGATCGTCTCGCGCCCGTTGCACACCGCAACGGTCGGGCTGATCACCCGCTCCATAACCAGGTTGAACGGGTCTTCCACACCGCCCGCCAGCAGCGCGCGGCGCTGTTCGATCAGAGGGTCGAACTTCGAAAACAGGTCGGTCATCTTAGATCTCTTATCCTGAAATCACCCCGTTCCGCTCATCCTGAGCCTGTCGAAGGATGCTGGCGCTACGTCCGATGCTTCGACAGGCTCAGCATGAGCGGGGAGGGTGGTTGATTCAGCCCTGGAGCTTCGTCACGGCATCGATCAACTGTCCATAGGTCTCGATCTCGGCCTGCTGGTTCATGCTGATGATGATGTCGAAGTCGTCCTCGATGGCCGCGACGAAGTCCATCACCGTCAGGCTGTCCCATTCAAGATCGCCGGCAAAAGTGGTCGCTTCGGTAATTGCGATGCCCTTCTTGTTGAAGGGTTCGATCAGTTCGGCGATCTTTTCGGCGGTTGCGGCGCGATCCATCAATTCTTCTCCAAGGAGCAGGAGAGGCCCCCTGCCAGACGATTAAGGCCGAAAAGCGGCCAATGCCCCCGCTTGTCAAGCACGCTGCCTCTGTGTCATCCCCGGAAATACGGATAACCGCACAGAACGGCGCACCGAATGGCGCCCAGAACGGCGAGGGGGAATAATGCCACAAGTCGATGAACAGGCCGGGCCACCGCTGGCCGCGCCATCGATGCCGTCACCCTCGGGATACTCCAACCACGCCATTCACCTGGTGCGCACATCGCAGCAGATCAATCTGACGCTGAGCCAGATGGCCGATGCCAAGGCCTCGATCCTGATGGGCGCGACATTCCTCGTGTTCACCATCGCAGTGGGGCAAGCGAAGAGCGGTGCGATGCCGTGGTCGCTGGGGGTGCTGGCGCTGTTCGCGTTCATTTCGGCGATGTGCGCGGTGTTTGCGGTCCTGCCCTCGGTCAGCAACCCCAGGTCTGCAAAGCTGAACGACGGCAAGCCCAACAAGCTGTTCTTCGGCTACTTCACCCATATGGACGAGGGCGAGTGGACCGATTCCATACTGTCCGAACTGCGCGCCGATGAAACCGTGTTCCGCACGATGTTGCACGACATTTACCAGAACGGGCAGGTCCTGCAGCGCAAGAAGTACAAGTACCTCGCCTACGCCTACAAGAGCTTCATGGCGGGCCTCTGCCTGACGGTGCTGACCTTCGTCATCGAGCACGCAAGTAACGTTGCAGCGGCGATGTAACCTTCAGACCAAAGCGTTCACCGCCACCATGAACGGCCCGATCGATACCGGCTTGGCGAGATAACCTTCGGCCCCGGCAGCGCGGATCGTCTCTTCGTCGCCCTTGCCGGCATAGGCCGTCACGGCGAGGATCGGGATCGCCTTCAGTTCCTCGTCCGCCTTGATCGCCTCGATCAGATCGATGCCCGAAACGTTGGGCAGCTGGATGTCCATGATCACCAGATGCGGCATGAACAGCCGTGTCTTCTCGATCGCCTCGCGCCCATCGGCCACCGGCTCCACCTCGAAACCCTTGGCGCGCAGCAGGTCACAGAACAGCTTGCGGTTGAGGTCGTTGTCCTCGACAACCAGAATTCTTTTTGCCACTGACACGCCTGTTTTACGAAAGCTGACGGCGCCACCCTTATTGCCCGCGAAAGGCCCTGACAATCATCCGCGAGCCTTCCTCCCCCGTCGATGCCGCTGCTCTTGCGCTGCAGGCTCTCGGCTGGGTCCTTTCCGATGGCGACCGCGCCGAGCGGTTCCTGAGCCTCACCGGCCTGACCCCGGATGAATTGCGGGCGGGCCTTGGTGACGCCTCCATGCTCGGTGCCGTCCTTGATTTTCTCGCCAACCACGAGGCTGACCTTGTCAACGCGGCCTTCGCGCTCGACATCTCGCCCAAAACCCTGATTGCTGCCCGGAAGGAATTGTCATGAGTAGCCGCCCCCTGATCGTCAGCGATTGCGACGAGGTGCTGCTGCACATGGTCGCCCCGTTCCGTGACTGGCTGGGCGAGGAACAGGGCGTCACCTTCAAGATGGACAGCGCCGATTTCTCCAAGGCGATGCGCTATGCCAAGGATGGCGAGCTGGTGCCGCCGCAGGAAATCTGGAACCTGCTCAACAAGTTCTTCGATACTGAAATGTATCGCCAGCAGGCCATTGCCGGAGCCGTCGCCGGGATCAACGCGGTCGGGCAGGACGCCGACGTGGTGATCCTGACCAATCTCAACGATCATCGTCGTGACATGCGCGCGCGCCAGCTTGCCGACGTCGGCATCAACGCGCGCGTCTTCACCAACCAGGGGCCAAAGGGGCCTGCGCTCAAGGCGATTCTTGACGAGTACAAACCCTCGCGCGCCCTGTTTATCGACGATCTGCCGCAACATCACGATTCGGTTTCGCAATTGACGCCCGAGGTGATCCGCCTGCACCTGTGCGGCGAACCGCTGCTCAGCCCGCATATCGACTGTGCCCACAAGGCCGGCCACGCCCACGCCCGTATCGACGATTGGGAAGCGGCGTTGCCGTGGATTCTCGAACAAATACATGGAGAAGATTCGTGACCGATTCCGTTGAAGCAAAGCTGGCCGCTCTTGGGCACACGCTGCCGCAGGCCGCTGCGCCGGTTGCCGCCTATGTGCCAACCGTCGAGGCAAACGGCATGCTCCACGTTTCGGGTCAGCTGCCTTTCATCGACGGCAAGCTGGTGACCGGTCGCCTGGGCGAGAACGTGAGCCTCGAGGATGGCACCGCCGCTGCCCAGGCTTGCGGGCTGATGATCCTCGCGCAGGTCAAGGCGGCACTCGGTTCGCTGGACCGCGTAGAGCGCGTGGTCAAGCTTGGTGCCTTCATCAGCTCGACCGCAGACTTCACCGATCAGCCGAAGGTCGCCAACGGCGCGTCCGAACTGATGGTAGCGGCCTTTGGCGACGCCGGCAAGCACGCCCGCAGCGCGGTTGGCGTCCCTGTCCTGCCTTTGGGCGCTGCGGTGGAAGTCGATGCTGTCCTTGCTGTTCGCCCTGCTTGACCGCTTTCTGGTCCCCGCGCCAGATCAGGCGCGGGTCGGCTGGCTGCGCGGCATAAGCTACGCCCACCGCGGCCTGCACGGAGCCGGCGTCCCCGAAAACTCGCCCAGCGCCTTCGCGCTTGCCATCGAGCGGGGAATGGGCATCGAATGCGATGTTCAGCGCACAGCCGATGGTCACGCCGTCGTCTTCCACGATTGGGAACTCGATC
>JBEQBX010000187.1:0-3532 GCA_041639595.1 Porphyrobacter sp. | reverse complement strand
CGGTCACGGTCTTCAGCCCGCCACCTTGCACCACCACGCCGGGCACAGCTTCCTCGCCCTGATCGCGCTGACCGTTGGCATTGGCGTCGATGAACGCGAGGAGCGCAGCGCTGGCCCCGTTGGCGGGGCCCGGAGGCGTCACGCGATAGCGGCCCTTCAGCGGGTCCCGCGCTATCCCGAAGTTGAGCTGGACGCCCACTCTCCAGCGGTTCTGGCTGGTTGACCAGTCGCCGCCCAATGTTGCGGTCGCCATGGGCAAGCGGGCGGTAAGGCCCGCCTGCAATGCCGTATCGCGCCCAGCAAAATTGCGGGTCGCGCCAAGGCGCAGGCTGTAGCGATCACCGATCGCGCGGTCTGCGGCAAAACCCAGCGTTTCCAGCCGGGTGCCGGGCTTGATCCCGAAATCGGCAGTGGCGCGAAGCTGCCACTTGTAGTCGATCAAGCGCATTGCGCCGAGATTGGCGTTGATCCGAGTGTCGGAAAAGCCACCCTGCGTGCGGTGGCTGTAGTCGGCACCGATGGCGAACAGGGTCTGCCCCACATTTGCCGTGGTGCGCGCCCGGGCCGAGAGGGTCTGGCTGCCGTCGACGAACTCGGCGCGGTCGAACCGCCCGGAGACCGGCAGGCCAAGCGAGCCCGGCAGCGGTACCGCGAGGTCGAAGACCACTTCGCTGTAGCGGCGCATCGGGCGCGAGGGATCGAAAGCGGTGTTGGCCTCGTCGGCAAAGCCGCCGCCGTATTCGACATGGCGGCCAAGGAAGCTCACGCCGGCGATGCGTCCGGCAAGGCCCAGCGAGACCGCCCGTCCGCCTGCGAAGTCGCTGGCAAGGTCGGCCTGCACTGCAAGACCCAGCAACGAGTTGCGCGTGCCGATCGAACCGATGACGTGTGAACTGCCGCCGAAGTCGGTGAAGCGCGACAGTCCTGCGGCGATGGTCAGGTGCTCGCTTATGCCGTGGGCAATGTTCAATGTGGCGCGAAGGTCACCCTTGCCCTTGGCAAAACCGCTGAGGTTGGCATCGGACAGGTCGATCACGGTCCGGTCCTGCGAGACGATGCCGAGATCGACAGTGGTCTTGCCCGCCGCAAGCTGGCCGCCACCCACGTTGATCACGCGGGTGCGTTCGATGCGTTCTCCGCGCGGGCCATACAGCACGACGCGCAGGGCGTTTCGGCCGCGCACGAGCGGGATATCGTTGAATTCATAGCGTCCCTGCACTCCCGCACCGCGTTGGGCAGAGCGCAGGATGTCGTTGACGTAGAGTTCGGCGTCATATCCCAGCGGCAGTTCTCCGCGCAGGTTGATGCGCTGGAACACGCTCGCCTCGTCAAGGCGCGAGGAGGAAAATGCGAAACCGGCCCCGCCAAGGCTGCGCGCCCCGATGACCTGCGGCGGCGTGAAAACATCGCCCAGCGCGGCAGAAGTGCCGCCGAGCGAGCCGAGCAGCCGTCCGTCCTCGGACCGGCGCGTGAAGGCGAGGCGGGCCGAAACCGGATCGCCGTGGTCATCGGTGGCGATCCAGGCGTTGAAGCCGGCTTTCAGCAGATCGCCCGCAACGCGCCCCTCGAAGCGCGTGACCGCACGGCCACCGCCATTGACGCCTTCGCTGTTGTAACCAAGCTCGGTCGTGAAATCGAACGCGGGGGCGCTGGCCCAGCGGTACGGCGTTGCAACGCGCATCGCATCGTCCTGCGCCTCGGGCTGGCCGGCCAGCCCTGCCATGCGGGCCAGGCGTTCGCGCTGCGCCTGCAAGGGAAGCTTTTCCGTGGCCTCGAGTGTGAGGATCATCTCATCGGCAATGGACGTGATCCTGAGCGGCAGCAGCTTGGCCACCAGTGAGGCTCGCAGGTAGATATCGGTTTCGGAGACCACGCTGTCGGGCGGAATCAGCGCGACAACCTTGCCGCCGATCAGAGCCTGACCTGACCGGAGATCGATGGTGATCGGACGCTGGCTTTCGCCGATACGCCCCGAGGCAACGCCATTGGCAACATCGATATCAAGCGGAAGTTCGAGCAGGCGGGTCAGTTCGCCAAGCGGCAGCCGCGGGTCGGCGGGATCGCCATAGGCTGTCAAAGCCTCGCTGATCGTGGTGCCGTCAAGCTGCACGGAAAACAGCAGAAGGTCTTCGTTCGCAGCCTGCGTCGTGCCGAGCGCAGACGACCCGACCACCGGATCGGGGGCCTGCACGGGCGCAGCCGGTCCCGCTGGCGCGCTGCTGTTGGCAGCGGCCAGGGCCAGAATGGCCAGTGTTGCGGTCATGTCAGGGGGCGGTGTAGCTTCCGCTGGCGATCTCGACCGGCTTCTTGCCGTCGTCGGCGCTGTATGTGGCGGTTACCACTTCGCCGCGCTTGAGCGGGCGGAGCAGAGGCACGAGGGCCTGGCGCTCGTCAGCTTCCGGATAGACCGCAATGCCCCGCGCCACGCCGACAACTTCTTTGCCCGTGCGCAGTTCGAGATTGCCGTAAAGCGAAGTCGTGCCCTTGCGCTTCAGGGTGACTGCAAGTGCAGGGCCATCGCGCGTGGTGGAGGGCGATATCGCGCCAATTCCGCCGGTCGCATCGGGCGTGCCGCCCCGGACGATCAGCGGGATCGAGATGCCGAAGACGGACTGGATGCGAAGAACCAGCTCGCCCTTTTCAGTGGCGGCGGCCTGTTCGGCGGTCAGCCCCGCATCGGCGGGCGGCACCGTGGTGACGGTGAGGTGGGTGCGGTACTCCGCGGTGGTGCCAGTGTCGGCCAGGGTGGCGCGAACGCGGATCGTCTTGCCCTGGCCCGGTGGCAGGATCAGGCGGCTGGGCGCGGCGAGCACGAAGGGCTTGGCCGATCGCACTTTCGCACCAAGGCTTTCGGCTCCACGCTCTGCGAGGCGGCTCATCGGCACGATCTCGCCAGAGGGCAGCATGGCATTGTCGACCAGCGCCACGTCAACCGTCACCGGGGTGGTGCCCTGGTTGAACACATAGACCGCTTCGGTGCGCTTGGTGGAATCGAAGATCACGCGGCGGGGCGTAATGTTGATGTTGGCCGCGGCCGCCTGGACCGGGACGGTCACCTGGGTGTCCTGCGCCTTGGGCGCGGTGATCGGCAGCGGTGCCTGTTGGGCAGCCGCCATTGCTGGCGCCAGCAAGGTCAGGAGGCCCGGCATGATCAGGAGGTTGCGCTTCATGGCTCTATGACCTTCAGTTGAATTGCGCGAGGAACAGGATGGAGCTGTTGCCAGGAACACTGCCGCGCCCGGAACCGCCGCCGAGGATTGCGCCGCGCAGTCGTGCGTCCGATGCGGCCGGTTGCAGCAGGTCGATGCGGTAGACGCCGCTCGCCATGACCAGAACGCCGCTGGCGTCACGGGGCATGCTCTTCTGGCCCGGCTTGCGCGGTGACATCAGCACCGAGACCGAGTCCCCCGCATCGCCATTGAGGAACACCGCGGAAACGGCGTCGCTCAGGATGTCGAACGAGAAGCCGGCGCCAACCGGTTCGAGGATGACCACGGCCGCCTCTGCCGAGGCGGGTGCGGTGGCAGCATGG
>JBEQBX010000186.1:0-3550 GCA_041639595.1 Porphyrobacter sp. | reverse complement strand
TCGACGCACTCGATGCGCTTGAAGATCAAGGGATCATCCCCGGGCATGAGGCAAGGCTGCTGGCGGGGCATTATCGCACGCTGCGCACCTTCGAACACCGGCTGCAGATGGTCGACGACCAGCAGACGCACAGCCTGCCCGTCGACGCGCCGGCGCTCGACAACGTCGCGCGGCTGCATGGAATGGCCGATGGCGCAGCGATGATCGCGGCACTCCAGCCGGTTACACGGGATGTCGCAACCGTCTATGACGCGCTGATCGCCTCGCAGCGAGGTCAGGGCGATGAGGCGGCGGTTCCATTGAGCAACGATCCCGAACTGCTCGCCGAGGCGCTGGATCGCGCCGGGTTCGATCAGCCGGACAAGCTGGCCGAGCGGGTTCAGGGCTGGCGCGGCGGGGCGGTGCGGGCCTTGCGCACTGCAGCAGGCCGAAAGGCGTTCGAGGAGGTGCTGCCCGCGCTGCTTGCGGCCTTTGCCGATGCGCCTGATCAGGCGGCGGCGCTCAACCGGTTCGACGATCTGCTGCGGCAGCTGCCCAGCACGGTGAACGTGTTCCGCCTGCTCCAGGCGCGCCCCGCGTTGATGCAGACCCTGGTCGACATTCTTAGCCATGCGCCGGTGCTGGCCGAATCGCTGGCGCGCCGGGGAGACCTGCTCGACGGGCTGATCGATGCGAGCGCCTATGATCTGGTGGGCAGCGTCGAACAGATTGCCGAACGCCTCGCCCGCGAGGAGCCGGGCGACGACTATCAGCAGCGGCTCGATGCGGTGCGCGTGCGCGTCGGCGAGATGCGCTTTGCCCTCGGGGTGCAGCTGATCGAGGGGCGGCACGATCCGGTCGCCATTGCGGGCGGCTATGCCCGTGTCGCGGAGGCGGCGATCTGTCGTCTGGCCGATTGCGCCATCAGCGAATTCATCGCGGTGCATGGCCGGATGCCGGACAGCGAGCCGGTGATCCTCGCGCTCGGGCGGCTCGGCGGCGGGGCGCTAACCCACGCCTCGGACCTTGATCTCATTTTCCTGTTCAGCGGAGAGATCGGGCTAGAATCGGACGGCAGGCGCCCGCTGGGAAGCACGCAATATTACAACCGGCTGGCGCAGCGGATCATCGCCGCGCTCTCCGTGCCGACGGCGGCAGGCGCTTTGTACGAGGTCGATACGCGGCTGCGCCCCAACGGCGCGCAGGGCCTGCTGGCGGTGTCGTTCGCCAGCTTTGCCGAATATCAGCGCGATCAGGCCTGGACCTGGGAGCATATGGCGCTTTGCCGGGCGAGAGTGGTCTATGGATCGCCAGAGAGCCGGGCGCGGCTTGAGGCGATCATCGGCGATGTCCTCAACATGCCGCGCGATACGGCGGATGTGCGCGCGGCCGCGCTGAAGATGCGCGAGGACATTGCCGCGCACAAAAAGCCGCTCGGTCCGCTCGACGTCAAGCTGCTGCCCGGTGGCCTGGTCGATCTGGAGTTCATCGTCCACACGCTGCAACTGACCCACGGGGTGGGCTTCCACCCGGATCTGCGCCAGGCGATTGATGCGTTGGTTACTGCGGGGCTTGCAGATGCCGCCCTGGCTGAAGCGAATGACCTGATGACACGGCTGCTGGTGGCACTGCGTCTGGTAGCGCCCGATTGCAGCGAGCCCCCGCCCGCAAGCCAGGCGCTGGTTGCGCGGGCCTGCGGCCGCGGTTCCTGGCCGGAGTTGCTGACCGCGGTCGATTGCGCGCGTGCCAGTGTTCAAACCGCCTGGCAGCACCTATTTGGCGCGAGCGCGCCTGCAACGAGCGCATGAGAGAGAAGGACAGACGATGACCGATATTGGCGACACCATCCCCGACATTGCGTTGACCGCGCCCGATGGCAGCAGCGTTTCCGCGTCCGATTATGCCGGCAAGGCCTGGGTGCTGTATTTCTATCCCAAGGACGACACCAGCGGCTGCACCAAGGAAGCGCAGGAGTTCAGCGCGCATCTTGCCGAGTTCGAGGCGGCGGGCGTCTCGGTGCTCGGCGTGTCGAAGGATCCGCCGAAAAAGCATCAGAAGTTCATCGAGAAATACGGCCTCACCGTTCCGCTCGCCAGCGATGCGGAGACCGATGGGCTGGCCGAGGCGATGGGCGTGTGGATCGAGAAATCGATGTACGGGAAGAAGTATATGGGAATGGACCGTTCTACCTTCCTGATCGGCAAGGACGGAAAGGTCGTGCGCGTCTGGCGCAAGGTGAAGGTCGCCGGGCATGTCGCCGAGGTGCTGGAGGCCGCCAAGGCGATTTGAGACGTCGCGAAATATGGTTAACCACAAGGGCTCGCCAACGGATTTGGCGGGCCCTTTTTGCTGGCGTGACGGAAATTTCCAATCGTTCCGGCCTGTGAAAAGTTAACGGAAGGCTCGGATCGACGCTGCGGCAGGACGATTCTCAGCCTTTCGCCGCCCGGATTACGGCCGAAAACCGTCTCATTCATGCACGATTAAACGATTCAACGCGCCAGCCAGACGCTTCAACGCGCGGTGGGCGGTTGCGGGTTGCAGTGCACAAAGCTTTCCATCTACCCATGGTTCAACGAAATCGGAGGGAAGGGGTTCCAACGATTTTTGTGTTTTTGTGCTCCGCCTGTCACAAGGCGCCGGAGTACGAAGGGCACCCGCAAGGTCCGAACGGCCCGGTGGTTGCCCTTGCAACAAGGTGCTGAATATTCATGGTCGCAACCAGAATTGTCGCAACGGTCCTTACCACCACCACAGCCGGTCTGCTGTGCGCTGCATCACCCGCTTATGCTGAAGGCAACGCCACTGACATCGCTGCTGCCGTGCCGCAGGTTTCGACCGAAGGCGCTCTGGGAGCCCAGGATACCGAATTCCGCGCCCTGTTCGCCGACTGGAAATCGATGGAAAACCGCGATACCGGCCGTGTCTCCATCCCCTCGCGCAAGCCCGTCGATGCCTTCAAGCTGACCAGCCAGTACGGTTTCCGCGCCGATCCCTTCGCCGGACGCCGCGCCCGCCACAAGGGTCTCGATATGGCAGGCCCGATCGGCACGCCGATCTACGCCACCGCCGACGGTATCGTGGGTCGTGCGCAGTGGGTCGGCGGTTACGGCCAGTATGTCGAAGTCAATCACGGTGGCGAAATCCAGACGCGCTACGGCCACCTCTCGCAAATTCTGGTTCAGCCCAACCAGCGCGTCACCAAGGGCCAGGTCATCGGTCTGATGGGATCGACCGGCCGCTCCACCGGCAGCCATCTGCACTATGAAGTGCGCATCGCCGGAAACTCGGTCAATCCGATGCCCTTCATCTCCTCGCGCGACTATCTGCTGGCCATGCAGGATGGCGGCAAGGTCGCCCAGGGCGGCCCCGCCGAATAATCGCTTCGGATCTCTGCACATCAAGACATCAAGCGCCGGTTTTCCGGCGCTTTTTGTTTGTCGGCCGCACGAGCCCGCGCTTTGCCATTGCTTTAATCGCGCGATTAAACAATGATGTCCTGGTTGTCGGGAATCGTTACGGAACACGCCGAATGGCGGGACGGACCTTTCCCTTGATCAGGAGGGAATGT
>JBEQBX010000185.1:0-3604 GCA_041639595.1 Porphyrobacter sp. | reverse complement strand
CCGAACGCACCGTCGATGCCACATGGCAGCGCATCGGCACCTTGCTCGATGCCTTCCCGCCACACGAATGCGCCAACTACCTCAGAAACAGCGGCTATGCCTCAATCTAAACAGGACAGACTCTAGGAGGGGTCTGGCGGGGGTCTGGACCGGGTCTGGGTCAGCGCAGCGCGGCCTTGGAATCCGATAGCATGCCGGACACATAGCCGAGCGTCTGGCGCGCACGTTCCAGCGACTGGCGGGTTGCCGTTTCCGAATTCGAGCGCCGCACCGACCGCGCGAGCGTATCGAGATAGCCGCGATAGGTCCGCGCCGCTTCGGCGTTCTGTTGCCGGAGGCGGTAGCTGGCCAGTTCCGCAGCCGAGGCATCGCGGCCGGGTCGCTGGCGGTTACCCAGGCGGATCACCTCGCGGATCGCATCGCGGTTTTCGTCCAGCAAAGCCCTGAATTCCCGGAGCGTTGCTGTGGTGGCGGGGCGATCGGTCACTGGCTGCGGTGCCGGGCTTGCGCCTGCGGCAGCCGCGCTCTCGACCGCGACCATCTGGACGGCGGCAGACGAGGGCGCGCCGGGCGCCGCCGTGGCAGGCACCGGAGCAGGTTTCGGCGCGGCGGGCTGGATGCCGGAAGCGGCGGGCGGGCGTCCGGGCAGGACATCGGCGGCCGTCGGTGCCGGGGCCAAGGCGGCCAATATCTCGCCTTGTGCTGCATCGGGCCCCTCGGGTGCCGCGGCCTGATCGATCGCCGCGATCCATGCCTCGGTGGATCGGGCGGCAAGCGTCTGCGCCCGCTCTTCAAGGGACGCATTCTGCCCTGCGGTCCCGTCTGACAGATACCACGCACTGCCCAGAAGCCCCGCCACCGCAACCGCGAGCCCGGCATTCAGCATCAGCCTCAGCCGTTCGGCGGCGGCCGGGCTGCTGCCGCTGCGCTCTGCCAAAGGTCGCGGGCCGGACGGGGCAAACCAGGGTAGCGCCTCCAATGGGGAAAGCGCGTCGGCAGGCGGGCGCTGCGTCCGTGCCGCAGTCCCTTCGACCAGCAGCGGCGTACGGAGATTCTCCGCTGCCTTTGCCGGATCGAAGGGCGACGAGGGATTGGCGAGGTGTGGGAGCATTGATCGGTCAACCATTCACGACAGGTGGGTTACTGACTGTCAGAACGGATCACCGCCGCCACCTATTCCCTGCCGGCAATTTTATCACCCCGCGCTCCGGCAAAGGGCGATGTGGTCCCCGGGCGACCCTCCGGGGACCACTGCGTCAGGCGGCGAGCGCCTGCGGGCCTTCCTCAGCAAAGGCGAGGCCGGGGACATAGCGCGCCGCGACCTTCCCGTCCCGCAATGCGAAGAGGTGCAGCCAGCCATTGTCGAACAGCGCGCGCACGCCCGGGTGCTTCTCAAGGATGCGCAGCATTTCCTCGCGCGGGGCCTCAATCATCACGGAGAGGCGCAGCGGCTCGTGCTGGAGCGCGTCGCCATCGTGGACCGCCTGCCAGGGGAGCCCGGCGCGCAGGCGGCCGCCATTGCCCTCAATCACGCCGATCCCGCCGACGACATTGTGGATCAGCTTGTTGCCGCCGCCGAACATCTCGGGCGCGACGCTCGATCCGTAATACTGGAGGCTGATCCAGCTCGCCACCACCACCGGCGCGGTGATGATGAGTTCCAGCGTGCCAAAGCCTTCGTCCGACTGCCAGTCATAGGAGTGGAGGAAGGCGCGCCCCCCGAGGTCGCGGCCCGCCGTCGCTGCGCGCGGGGCGGCGATAAAGGCGGCGCAGCCCGCAAGGCCCCATTCCGGGCGGATCTCGGCCCAGTTCTGGGCGCGGGCCGGGATGCTGTCGCCGCTGGCACCGGGCATCCGCAAGGCACGCTCGGCGCGGGCGATCTCGGCCGCCTGCCCCAGCCACGTGCGGACCTTCGCCAGATCGCCGGCGCGGGCGGCGGGCAGGCCATCGTCGTAGATGGTGATGGTATCGGTCGTGGTGTCGTGCAGGCCCGCGACGAACAGCACATCTTCGGCCACCTCGACGCCCCGTTCGGCCAGCCCGGCACGGGTTTCGGGATCGTTGAGCAGGATCGCCAGCAGGCGGGCCGAAACCTCGCCGGTGTAGCCCCCGCAGGCGCCGCAGTGATAGGCGCTTTCATGCGGGTTGTTGGTGACATTCCCGCCGTGGCCGAGCAGCAGGACAATTGCGCCGTGGCCCTTCTGGAGGCTCATCGCTTTGAGGACGGCGGCACCGGTATCGGCCTTGGCCTCGGCGCTCATCCCGCCGATGACTTCGGGGGCAGGTTCGGCCTTGGGCTTCGGCACGAAGCCGAGCGCCGATTTCACCAGCTTGACCGCATAGACTGGCCCCGCCGCCTCGACGAAGGCGAAGGAGGAAACCGCCGCCTGCCGGAAGCGGCCCCAGGCGCGCGCGCCGCGTGCGGCAATGCGGTCGGCCTGATCCTTGGCGGGATCGCCCGCGCTGGTGGTGTGGACGGCGGGATTGAGCAGCACCGGAAGGCGCGCCTCAAGGATGTCCGATCCGTGCGCGTGGTGTGCCAGCGGCAGACCGAAAAAGCCTGCAAAACCGATGGTTGCGATGGAATTGTCGACAGATTCGAGGGCGCGGCGGAACACTTCGGAGCGCACATCGATGCAGAAGGCGGCTTGCAGGAAGGGGCGGGCCGCAGCGGCGGGGGGCGCGCCGTCGAGAGCGGCGATCAGGCGGCGCTGGTGCGCGCGGTCAGCCGCATCCTGAAGGATTGCGAGCACAACCTCCTCTTCCGAAGGTGTCACCGGCGCGGCATGGGCGGCGACGGTCGCGGCCCACTTGTCGGCGATGGCCGGGGTTTGCACCAGCAGCGCCTCGTCCCAGATCAGGCGGATCGCGAGGAGGTCCATCAGGGTGCGGTCGGTATCGCCGACCAGTTCGGCCTGCCACAGGATC
Source organism: Porphyrobacter sp. (assembly GCA_041639595.1). GTDB lineage: Bacteria > Pseudomonadota > Alphaproteobacteria > Sphingomonadales > Sphingomonadaceae > Erythrobacter. Next base: position 676 of record JBEQBX010000185.1, on the reverse strand, counting down.
CATCGCGCGTGCTGCGCCCAACCGCCGAGGCTCATGGCGAGGCGGTGGAAGGCAGTGGACGCCGCCGCATCGGTGATGCCGAGCGTCTCGGCTGCGGAAAGGATCGCCCGTTCGGTGGTGTCGGGCGCGCTGGCGACATGGGCGCAGAAGCCTTCGAGCCCGGCGATCTCGGGCGTGAGATCATGCATCGCCCAGCCGCGCCAGGCGGTGAAGGCCTCGGCTCCGGGGGCGGGGGACCAGAGCGCCTGTCCGCGGTCGAAATGGCCTGCAGCCCACAGCCCGATGCACTTGTCGATCAGCGCGGGCCAATCGATCCCTGTGGCCTCGGCGGCGAGATCGGCAACGGTCGGCAGCGCGCGCGGGGGCGGGCCGTTGCCGATGCGGGCGGCGCCATGGCGCAGCATCGCTGTATCGGCAGGCTTGAGCGGCGAGGGCGACGCGGCGAGCGCATCGGCAAGGTCAGCCTCGGTGATCGCGCCGCTGGCGATGGCGTCGCAATATTCGCCGCCCTTGCGGGTGGCGCGGACTCCGGCAACGCGGGCAAGGCGCGCGGCGGCGGTGGCGAGATTCTCGTGCGTCTGGCCGAGGAAGGGGTTGACCGCGACGGTCGCGTCGAGAGGGAAGGCCGGCGGGATGGCGCGGCCGGCGGCCTCTGCGGCTTCGAGCACCGCAGAGA
>JBEQBX010000184.1:0-3685 GCA_041639595.1 Porphyrobacter sp. | reverse complement strand
CGGGGACGGGTACGGGGACGGGTACGGGGACGGGTACGGGGACGGGTACGGGGACGGGTACGGGGACGGGTACGGGTACGGGTACGGGGACGGGGACGGGTCCGGGGACGGGTAGATCCCCATTATACGCGGGCCTCCCTGCCGGGAGGCCCGCGTGACATCGAGATCGGCTCGTCAAGAGGAAGCCATGAATATCCACAGCTTGTTTCCACTTATCACGCCCCAGCACGTCCTCGTCGAATGCGCGCGCGAGCTGGCGCAGCGCCGCAACTTCTATCCCGGCCGCGTCGCCGAAGGGCGCATGACGCAGGCAGAGGCTGACCACCAGCTCGCCTGCGCCGCCGCCTGGCATCAGGACGCACAGCGCATCGCCGCCAGCGATTACACGCCCACGCCGCTCGCCCCCGCCACCCACGGCCTCAGCTGGGCCATCCGGCGCGAAGCCCTGCGCCGCGAACTCGCCCTGCGCGCCCGCGTCTATCCCGTCCGCGTCACCGAAATGCGCATGACGCAGGCAGAGGCCGATCACCGCCGCGCCTGCCTCGATGCGCTGGCCGCCCGGATGGATGACGGGTTCGATTGGCTGGCCAGCAACGGCCACCGCCCGCGCTTTGGCGTGGTCGAGGCATCCGAAGAAATCCTCGCCGCCCGCAAGGAATGGCAGGACCACAGCGCCGCGGTCGACGCCGCGCGCAACCCACTGCAACAGAAGGAACTGATTTGATGATGGATTTTGGACAGGCGATCCGGCTGCTCAAGCAGGGCAAGCGCGTCGCGCGCGAAGGCTGGAACGGTAAGGGCATCTATCTTTGGCTGCTTCCCGCTGCCACCGTCAAAGCCGAGTGGTGCCCGGAAGAGCATCTGCGCGAAATCGCCGAGGCCAATGGCGGCGAAATCGAAGCGCTCGGCTCGATCCGCATGATGACTGCCGATCGGAAGGTGCTCACCGGATGGCTGGCCTCGCAGACCGACATGCTGGCCGATGATTGGCTTGAGGTTCTGGCATGAACGACAAGCCGTTCTACACCACCCAGCTTTCCGGCGGGCCGACCGGCGAACCGAAGGAAAAGCGCGTGCTGATCGACCGTCGCCGACGCGAGCAACAACTGCCACCCCGGCACGAGGCGGTGCGCAACATTCGCTAGCCTTACCCCCGGCGCGGGGAGCGGGGCCTTTTCGGCCTACCGCTTCGCTGCATGAGGCCACCTTGCCCCCCGCGCCGCACCAGCCTACACTCCCCCCGCGCTGTCACGAGGACAGCGCAAGGTCAACCTTCCACCGGACAGGACCACCCACATGCGAGAACTCCCCCACGTCGATCCCGATAGCCAGCTCGCCCGCTTTCGCCAGGCGGTGCAGCTGATCGGCGGTGTCAAGTCGGCGGCGCGCGAGCTCGATGTGAGCGACCGCACGATCTACGCCCTGATCTATGCCAAGCGCCCCGTGCACGATGGCTTTCTGCGCGACATGGCCGCCGCCCTGATCCGCCACGCCGACGCCTGCCGCGCGCTCGAGCGCACGATCAGCCCCGCCTTTGTCGCCAACCTGACCAAGGAACAGCAGACCGCCAAGCCCCACGGCAACCGCTATGACCAGAAGGACCGCCCGGCCTCAAGTAGCGAAGCGGTAGGCCAGCAGGAGACGCCCAATGGCTAACTTCCGCATCCCCTATCTGGTGCCGAAACCCAACAAGGACGGCAGCACCAATTATTACTGGCAGCCCAGCGCCACCCTCGCCGCAGCGAAGTGGCAGCCGCAGCCGCTCGGCAAGGATGAAGCCGCCGCGATCGACGCCGCCCGCGCGATCAACAAGCAGGTGGACCAGTGGAAGGCCGGCCAGGCCCAGCCCAACATCCGCGCCCGCGCCGCCGATGGCACGCTCGCCCGCGCGATTGCCGATTACCGCAAGGCCGTGATCGAAGGCACCAAGCCTGACGGCAGCCCCCGCATCGCGCCCACCACCGCCAAAACCTACGGCAGCGCCTTGAACCGCTTGGAGGCATGGGGCGGCAAGCACCCGCTCGCCTACATCACCCGCCAGCGCGTGCGCGCCCTGCGCGACGGGATGATCCGGTCCGCCCTCGGCGAACACGCCGCCCACACCACCCTGAAACTCGGCCGCCAGCTGTTTTCATGGCTGATCGATGAAGGCCGCTGGGAACAGGGCAAAAACCCGTTCGAAAGCTTCGGCATGGCCGCGCCCGATCCGCGCGAAACCATCTGGTCCCCGGCCGCGCGCGAGCTGATCATCGCCACCGCCGACGCCGAAGGCTTCCCCTCGATCGCGCTGGCCGTGATGCTCGGCTATGCCATCGGCCAGCGCGAAGGCGATATCCTCAAGATCACCGCCCCCAAATGGGTCGCCATCCCTGAACACAAGATGCAGCCCGAAGATTACGCGGTCCTGTCCGCCGCCGCGCCTGATGGCATTCCCCGCGGGATGCGCGTGCGGCAGGGCAAAACCAACGCTTGGGTCGAAGTGCCGGTGACAGGCGAGGTCCGCCGCCGCGTCGAAGCCAACATCGCCCGCGCCAAACTGGCCGGCCGCTTCGACCTGATCATGGACGACACCCGGAAGAACGCCGCCTATCACGGCGAAAGCGGCACCACCCGCTTTCAACGCGACTTCGCCGGCATCCGCGAAGAAGCCGCCACCCGCGCCGCCAGCATGGGCGACGAGGCGTTGGCAGCCGAGATCCGCACACTGCAATTCCGCGACCTGCGCCGCACTTGCGTCGTCTATCTCGGCGAGCTCGGCCTGGAAGATCACCTGATCGCCGCCATCACCGGCCACGATATCGACGAAACCCGCCGCATCCTGCGCACCTACATGCCCAGGACAACAGGCAGAGCCGCCCGCGCCATCGCCCTGGTGACCGCGCGCGAGGCCAAGGAAGCCGCGAAGGAGAAAAAGGGATGAGCCGCAACATGGAACTTGTCGATTGCTGCGCTGCTATCGCCGATCAGGTCGAGCCGCGTTACCGCACCATGGGCCGCAGCTATGCCTGCACCGGCACCGTCGGCAAGCACTGGACCGCGGCCTTTGAAGGGGCGCGCCTCGCCCTGACGAACCCCATGCCCAAGATCATTCGCGCCAGCGGCACCGGCCACACCGGCATGATGGTCGGCGACCAGTGGCATACGTCGGCATCGCCGCAGCGCAAGTGCATGGTATGCGGTGCGGTCGGCGACGCCGATCACGCTGCCCATTGTTCGGACAGCTGGTGATGATTGAAAGCGAACAGGCCGAGCGCCTTGCCGCGATCCTGAAAAGGAACGAGGCGTTGCGGCGCGAATTCGGCTACGCGCCAAACGAGGCCGATGGCGAGAACTGGACCGTGTATCAGGGACAGATGCTGATCGTGATCCACCCGGAGCGTCGTCCCCGAATTTACCGCCGGGGCAGCGGCCCGCACGACTTCATCGAGATTGAACCGCTCTGGTAGCCTTCCAACAAGACCGACTGAAACCGGCCAAGTTGGAAGTATATCAGGACAAAAATCCCTGCAATTTCAATAAACCGCACAGCTTGGGAAGCTTCTGCTCTACCATTGAGCTACACCCGCAACCGGCTGATTTACCATCGAAAAAACGCCGCTTCGGGCAATCCTTCCAACGGCGGGAATGTTGGAACTTCCAACGAACTATCCCGGCGCGAGGCGTTCCTTACGCTCGGAGCTGGTTT
>JBEQBX010000183.1:0-3694 GCA_041639595.1 Porphyrobacter sp. | reverse complement strand
GTCGGTTCCTAAATGGCAGATTTTTTCAACGAAGGCAGCTTCCTGCCGTTCGGCTTATGGTGACGGAACCTGCCAGTCAGCTTCTGCGCGTTTCTTGCCAGCAGCCGACATTCAGGAAACGACCCCAAATCGGACATTGTCAGGTCAGTGCGGGCTTACCCCAAGCTCGAACCCGGTCTTGTCGTGCAGAGCGAACCTGTCCACGATGTCGGCGCTGGCGCGGTTGTAGCCGACCACGTCGACGTTGCGCCCGTCGCGCCGCAATCTGGCGACGATCTTGTCGAGCGCGGCGACGCCCGAGATGTCCCAGAAATGCGCCGCGGTCATGTCGATGGCCACGTTGGGCGCGGTTTCGGCCACGTCCATTGCGGCCACGAACCGCTCGACCGAAGCGAAGAAGATCTGGCCGCGCACACGGTAATGCGCGGTCTGACCGTCTTCGGACAGGTTCCGCTCCACGCCGAACATCCGCTGCACCTTGCCCGCAAAGAAGATGCCCGACAGCAGCACGCCCGCCAGCACGCCCAACGACAGGTCGTGCGTGCCCACCACCACCGCGACCGTGGTCAGCATCACGACCGATGACGGCCACGGATGGCGACGCAGGTTGGGGATCGAATTCCAGCTGAAGGTGCTGATCGACACCATGATCATGATCGCCACCAGCGCGGGCATCGGCACCTGCCCCACATACGGCCCAAGCACCGCCAGCAGGAACATCAGGAATGCGCCCGCCGTGAAGGTGGAGAGCCGCCCGCGTCCGCCCGACGTCACGTTGATCACCGATTGCCCGATCATCGCGCACCCGCCCATGCCGCCGACCAGCGCGGCGGCGATGTTGGCGGTGCCCTGCCCGGCGCATTCGCGGCGCTTGTCGCTGCCGGTATCGGTCATGTCGTCGACGATTTGCGCGGTCAGCAGCGATTCGAGCAGGCCCACCGCCGCCATCGCAGCCGAATAGGGCGCAATGATCCGCAGCGTGTCCCACGTCAGCGGCACATCGGGCCAGACCAGACTGGGCAGGCCTTGGGGCAGGTTGCCCATGTCGGCGACCGTGTTGACCGGGGCGCCGCTCGCCACCGCCAGGATCGTGAGGATGACGATCGCCACCAACGGCGCCGGGATCGCGGTAGTGAGGCGTGGCAGGAGGTAGATGATCGCAAGTCCGGCAGCGACCATCGCATAGGCTTGCCAGGTCACGCCGGTCAGCTGCGGCAGCTGGGCCATGAAAATCAGGATCGCGAGCGCGTTGACGAAGCCGGTGATCACCGAGCGCGAGACGAACTGCATCACCAGATTAAGCCGCAGCAGACCCGCTACGGTTTGGATGATCCCCATCAGAATGGTCGCGGCGAACAGGTATTCGACCCCGTAATCGCGCACCAGCGGCACGACCAGCACCGCCACGGCTGCGGTCGCAGCAGAAATCATGCCGGGCCGCCCGCCCGTGAAGGAAATGATGATCGCAATCGCGACCGAGGCATACAGCCCGACGCGCGGGTCCACCCCGGCGATGATCGAGAAGCCGATAGCTTCGGGAATGAGCGCAAGCGCTACGACGATGCCGGCCAGAATGTCGGCTCGCGGGTTCGCAAGCCAGTCGCGCCGAAGCGTGGCAGTGAATGTCATGATGCAGTCCAGATACGATCATCGGCAGCAAGGTGCCGGATTGTCCCGGGGATAGGCGCCGGGCCGAGCCACCCGCGATACCGCAGGTCCGTCGATGCGGGCGCTATGGTGCAAAACCGTCTGGATCACAAGGCTTGGTGCCAGCGGCAGCTATCCACCCATTCCCGGCCATGAGCTGGGCCGATGCGCCATCCCGAAAGCGGCATGTCCGCTTCGGGCCGAACTATCAGGCTAGTCTGGCAGCCGCGAGCGGTTGAGCTGCGGTCGTCACCCGAATCGGTCTGCTCGGGCTGCGAATTGTGGCGATCCCAGGATCGCCTCCACATGAGCATCCAGCAATTGCGGCATTCTGACCTCTGACGAGCCGCGCGCTCCAAATCCGGAGCATGCCACGCTTTCCATTCGCGCGGCGACAACGAGTAACCCCGAGGCCTGCGTGAACCGCATATCAGAAGGGGAGGGGGAGGGGATGTGTGCCCGGGTGATTGCCGGGTGCACATCAGGAGTGACCACGATGCTTATTCCCTTTTCCCGGCTCTATCTGAGCGATGCCAATGTGCGCAAAACGCGCAGCGAAGAAGACGATATCCAGCTATCCGCCGACATCGAAGCACGCGGCCTTTTGCAGAACCTGCTGGTCACCAAGAGCAAGAAGCGCGGCAAGTATGCCGTGATCGCCGGTGGCCGCCGGTTGCGGGCCATCGAGATGATTGTCGCGCGCGGTGCCTGGGCCCCCGACACCGAGATCGAATGCAAGCTGCTTGAGGGCAGCGAAGAGGAAGCAGGCGAGGCCTCGCTTGCCGAGAACTTCCAGCGCGTCGGGATGTCGCCAGCTGAAGAATGCCGCGCCTTCCAACACTTCATCAAGGAAGGCAGCGATGTTGCCGCAGTCGCCAAACGCTTTGGCCTGACCCAGCGTTTCGTGGAAGGCCGTCTGCGTCTTGCCAACCTCTCCGAGCCGATCTTCGAGGCGCTTGCCAAGGGCGATGTCACTCTCGAGATCGCCAAGGCTTACGCCGCGACAGATCAGCACGAGGTGCAACTGCGGGTCTTTGAGCAGATGCGCTACGCCTATAACCCAAGCGGCGATGCCATCCGGCGGATGGTGGCGAGCGGTTCCATGCGCGGCAATGACCCAATCGCGCTGCTGATCGGCGAAGATGCCTATGTGGCCGCCGGCGGCAAAATCGAGCGCGACCTCTTCAGCGAAGCGGCAGATGATCGCTGGATCGACATCGAGATCGCCCACAGGCTTGCGGCGGAGAAAATGGAAGCCGAAGCCCAGCGTATCACGGCCGAGACGGGCCTTGCCTGGATCAGCCCGGTGGCGTCGACCAATTCATGGCAGGCGCGCAGCGAAATGGGCGTCAATGCTGTCCGGCTGCCGCCCGCGCCGTTGTCCGAAGATGCACGAGCCCGAATTGACGCGATCGATGCCCGGATGGAAGAAATCAGCGAGATCATCGACGAAGGTCACGAAGGCGGCCCTGCAGGCGATGGGGCCGATTTCGGGCAGCTCGAGGCCGAGTATGAGGATCTCGATGCTGAGCGCAGTGACCTCAATAACCCGGTGCGCGAACTGCCCGAAGAATGGCGCAGTGAGGCCGGACGGTTCCTGGTTCTCACCACCCGCGGCGAAATGGTCCTCGAGTCCGATTACTACAGCGAAAAGCGCCTGTCGTTCGAGACCGATGAGAATGGCAAAGTGACAGCGACGGCCGAAGAGCCGGTCCCAGGTTCCACCAAGCGAGGCAGCGCTGCACCTTCCAGGCCCGAGGCAGTTGCGCCGGACACGGAAAAGCCGATCAGCGCCCGCCTCTTCGACGAGCTTTCGGTTCAGCGCCGCAATATCCTGTCGGCATCCCTCCTCAGCGATGCCGGGCTCGCGCTCGACTTCGCCATCTTCGCGCTGGCTGACAGCCGCAGCTATGAAAACCGGGGAACCTCGATCAAGGGCGGACGACCGAGCGATCCGGCGACCGGAGAACTTTCGCAGTCCACAGCCGAAGGGATTCTCGCCGAGGCCGAAAACGCGCTCGACACGGCATGGCAGGAACATGGCTGT
>JBEQBX010000182.1:0-3712 GCA_041639595.1 Porphyrobacter sp. | reverse complement strand
GTCGGGCGGGCATTGCCAGATCCTCGCCGTCGAGGGTGTCGGCCAATACCGCCGCCTCGCCACCACCATCGACGATGCGCTGGGCGAGGCGTTCGACAAGACCGCCAAGATCCTCGGCCTCGGCTATCCCGGCGGGCCGGCGGTGGAGCGGCTGGCGCTGGAGGGTGACCCCAAGGCCGTGCCCCTGCCCCGCCCGCTGAAAGGCGCAGCCGAACCGCATTTCTCCTTCGCAGGCCTGAAAAGCGCAGTGCTGCGCGCGGTCGAGAGCGGCGCGCACGCCCCCGCCGATATCGCCGCCAGCTTCCAGCAGGCCGCCATCGAATGCCTGATCGACCGGCTGGAGCGCGCGCTGGACGCCGCAGGCCCCTTCCCCGCGCTGGTGGTGGCCGGGGGTGTTGCCGCCAACAAGGCGGTGCGCGCAGGGCTGGAAGCCCTCGCCGGCAAACACGGGATGCGCTTCACCGCCCCGCCGCTGGCGCTGTGCACCGATAATGCGGCGATGATCGCCTGGGCGGGGATCGAACGGCTTGCGCAGAAGGACGAGAGCTTCACCGGCGACCCGCTCGATTTCGTGGCCCGTCCGCGCTGGCCGCTCGATCCGGCAGCCGAAACGGTGCGCGGTGCGGGGTATAAGGCATGAACCAGAACCAGACCATCGGCGTGATCGGCGCAGGCGCATGGGGCACGGCACTGGCCCAGATGCTCGCCTCCGACGGGCGCGAGGTGATCCTGTGGGCCTACGAGCCGGAGGTCGTCGCGGCGATCAATGCCGAGCATCGCAACCCGCTCTACCTGCCTTCAGCCACGCTTGCGCCGACGATCCGCGCGACCGGCGATCTTGGCGATCTCGCGGAGATCGACACCGTGCTGGTCGTCACCCCGGCGCAGGTGCTGGGGCGCGTGCTTGGTGGCCTTGCCCGCCCCCCGCGCGATCTGGTGCTGTGCTCCAAGGGGATCGAGGCCGGCACCGACCGCCTGATGAACGATGCCGCGCGCGAAGCCTCGCCGGGCAGCGCCATCGCCGTTCTCTCCGGCCCGACCTTCGCGCATGAAGTCGCCGCTGGTCTTCCCACCGCCGTCACGCTGGCCTGCGAGGGCGGGCGGACGCAGTGGGAACGCCTTGCACCGGCCATCGCCCGGCCCGCGTTCCGCCCCTATTATTCCGACGATGTGACCGGCGCGGAAATCGGCGGGGCGGTCAAGAACGTGCTCGCCATCGCCTGCGGTGTCGTGGAAGGCCTCGCGCTCGGCCAAAACGCCCGCGCCGCGCTGATCGCGCGGGGCTTCAGCGAGATGCTGCGCTTCGGCGAGGCGCTGGGGGCCGAGACCGAAACGCTCAGCGGGTTGTGCGGGCTTGGCGATCTGGTGCTGACCTGTTCATCCACCTCCAGCCGCAATTTCAGCCTCGGCAAGGCATTGGGCGAAGGCGCGCGCGCCGCTGACCTGATGGCAGACCGCCGCACCGTGGCCGAAGGCGCGCACACCGCCCCGGTGCTGGCCGACCTCGCCGCCCGGCGCGGCATCGCCATGCCGATTGTCGCCGCGGTCGACGCGATCCTCAAGGGCGAGGACGCCCGCAAGGTCGTCGCCGCGCTGCTCGCCCGCCCCTTGCGCGCCGAGCTGGAAAGCGACGCGAAGGACCTTCAGGCGTGAACACCCCTGCCACCGCGACCGGCGACAGCGACGATATCGCCCAGCTCGCCAAGGGCGGACGCACCAATACGCTGGGTTTCGTCGTCCGGCTGATCGCGCGCATTCCCTTCCTTGTCATCGCCACGCGCCTCTACGGGGCCGAGGCGCTGGGGCGCTTCGCATCGGCGCTGGTGCTGATCGAGATCATTGCGCTGATCTGCTCGCTGGGCGAAAAACGCGGACTGGCGCAGCGCCTGTCCGAAGGCGCGGGCGAGAACCGCGCGGCGGAAACCAACCTCGTCTATGACGGCATCCTGCTGGCGCTGGCCTATTCGGCGGTGGCGGCGGCTGTGCTGTGGGTGTTTCCCGAACCGATGTTCCCCAACGGGATGAACTCCGATTGGGACCTGTGGCTGATCGCCACCATCCCCGCCTTTGCCGTGACCGAGATCCTGCTTGCCGCGCAGGCCTACCGCTTCGATATCGCCACCACGGTGCGCGCGCGGGCTGTGGTGGAGCCGTGGACGATTTCGATCGGGGCGGGCGTGTTCTTCTATTTCCCCGCCACGCGTGACAGCGGGCTGGCACTGGCCTTCATCGTATCGATTTACGCCGGGCTGCTGACCGCGCTGTGGCCGTTCCTGCGCACCTATGGCCTGCCGCGCGGCTGGCGTCCGCACCCGGGCGCGATGCTGGCCATCTCGGCGCGGGCCTTCCCGCTGGTGGGCGCCGACGCCATCGAGCGCGGGACGCGGTTGCTGGATATCTTCATCCTCGGCCTGTTCGCACCCCCGCAGGCAGTGGGCATCTATTACGCCGCGCAGCAGATCGCCTCGCTGCCGCAGAAGCTGAAGACCAGTTTCGAGCCGATCCTCTCGCCCGTCATCACCAAGAACCTGCGCATCGGCAACATGGACGCGATTGCCGCGCAGGTGCGGCAGGTGGGGTTCTGGATCATCGCCATCCAGCTCGGCATCGCGCTGGTGCTGGGCGTGCCGGGCGAGGCGGTGATGGGCCTGTGGGGGCCGGATTATGTCGCGGGCACCGCCGCCCTCGCCTTTCTGCTGGCGGCCGAGGTGGTCGCCTCGATGGCGGTCGTCTCGGAAAGCGTGCTGGTCTACATCGCGCGCAAGCGAAATCTGGCGATCTCGGTCGGGATCATCGCCTTGCAGGCGGTGCTGACCATCGTGCTGATCGAGATGGCGCAGCGCATGGAGCTCGGGCGCGGGTTTCAGGCGGCAGGGGCAGCGGGGGCGCTGATGGTGGCGCTGGGCGTGTCGAGCCTCGTCAAGGCGCTGTTGCTGAAGCACCTGCTGGGCGCGCCGGTCAGCAACTGGCGCTGGGCGCTGGTCTATGCCGCCGCGCCCGCCGTGGTGGTCGGCTATGCCTTCACCTGGGCGCCGGAGTGGATGGAGCTGGTGATCGGCATCCCCGCCGTGCTCGGCACCTATGCGCTGGTGATCTGGCGGCGCGGTTTCAGTGACGAGGACAAGGTGCTGTTCCGCAAGCAGGCGGCCAGCGAGGCGAACAACGATCCGGCGTAGCCAAGGCACGTTCAGTCGCCATTCACGGCCCGCGCCGGATTTTCGTCTCCGTTGAAATTGCGGGGAGAATGGCGATGCGTGGTTCGAAGCTGGCCGCAGCCGCGGCACTGTGCGCGATTGTCGCGGGGTGTGCAAAGGAAGCACCCAAGCTGGCCGAAGCCCTGCCACCGCCCCCACCCCCACCGATGGCTCCGCCGCCTCCCCCACCTCCGCCTGCGCCGGGGATGGCCAGTGAAGCCGCAATCACCGTCACCGCGCAGCGCCGCGTGCAGCACAGCTACGACGTCGCCACCGCCGTCACAGTCGTCAGCGGCGAGACCTTCATCCCCGCCGTGCAGGCTGCCACCGATCCGGGCAACGAGCGTTATGACGGCAAGGAGGTCTCCCCCGTCAAGGTCGTCGCGACCGAGCCGGTCTCGACCTTCGCGGTCGATGTCGACACCGGGGCCTATGCCAATGCCCGCCGCTTCCTGACGCAGGGCATGCTCCCCCCGCAGGACGCGGTGCGCACCGAGGAGATGATCAACTACTTCCGC
>JBEQBX010000181.1:0-3767 GCA_041639595.1 Porphyrobacter sp. | reverse complement strand
CGCCGCCTTCATCAACCTCGATATGCGCTTCTTCGTGGCACACGACCCCGCCATGGGGCGCGCACATCGTGGCAAGCGCCAGACAATTGGCGGCTGTGCCGGTCGCCACCCACAGGGCTGCGCAGTCCCGCCCGAATAGCGCGGTAAAGCGCGCGTCGAGTTCCTGCGACAGAACGTCTCCGTCGTACGGATTGTCCGGCTGGTCGGCTCTGTGCATGGCCTCCCACAGCTTGGGGTGGACGGCGGCGGCGTTGTCCGACAGGAAGGGCTTGGCAAGGCTCATGCGGCAAGGCCTCTACTGCGCCGCGCGACCAAGGCAAGCAGGAGCAGCACGCGATGCACGAAGAAAGCGCAGACTTCACCATCACCCACCACGTTCAGGGGACCGGCGGGCGGTATGTCGCGGCGGTCGAAGGCGCGGCGGATCAAGGCTATCTCGAATGGGAAGCCGGCAGGGAACGGAACGGCAAGGAAGTGCGCATCGCCGCCCACACCATCGTGCCGCGCGCCATCGGCGGGCGCGGCGTGGCAGGCGCGCTGGTCGCCCGGATGATCGAGGATGCGGGGCGGCAGGGCTTCCTGATCCGGCCCGATTGTTCCTATGTCGCCAAAAAGTTCGCCGACAACCCTGACTGGTCTGCGCTCAAGGCCTGATCCAGCCGGGAATAATCGGTCGCCGCAATGGTTTCCATCACCTGCGCCCGCAGTTTGCGCGCGTCAGCGACAGGGACGCCGTGCATCGCGAAAACCCCGCCAGCCAGCCCCAGATGCACCGTCGCATAGCCGCGTGCCCGCGCAATCGGGCTTTGTGCAATTTCCACCGAGTGCAGTTTCAACCGCTTGGCAATGGCCTGCGTCGGGGACAGGAAGCCGTGGCTGGCATAGACCTGCCGCTCATCGACGGCATGGCGCCGGAACTCCCACGCATACAGGTTCGCCGCCACCGCCAGCACCGCAAGGCCCAGCGGGATCAGAAACAGGCCGAAGGGCGCGAAGATCGCGGCTCCGATCGCCGCCATCACGAACAAAGCCGCATCGCGGGCTGCCATGTCGGTGCGGTGGCGCTTGCTGGCGCGGCGCCACTGTGTCGCAGCGCCGGGCAGAGCGAACCCTGCCGCATCGGCAATCGGCGCGATTTCGTCCATTTTTGCAAAGGGCGCGACAACATGGCTGGCGCTTTCGGCATCCTGCGCAAGGCTGACGAAGCTGAGGCCATGCCACCCGAACCGGTATCGCAGCAAGCCGGTGCCGATCACCAGCCCCTGCACGCGGTGGATTGGCATCATCACATCGGTGCGGGTGAACAGGCCGCGCTGACGCCGGAACCCGCGCGCTGACCGGGTGAGGGTAAAGCCCCAATCGCGCAGCACCGTGCGCACAACACCGGTCGCAAAGCCGATGATCACCAGCCCGATCAACCCCGCTACCGCCCCAGCCGCCTGCGCATAGGGGCCAAGCTGCGCGACGGTGCTGCCCTGTTCTTCCAGCCAGGCGCGCCACAGATCGGCGTTCCACACGTCCACATCCACGATGTTGTCGACATATTGCAGAAGACCGCCGAGCACCGCGAAAACCGCCAGCGAGAATTCAAACAGGCCGAAAGTAACGAGCCGCCCCGGCTTCACCGCGAACAGCACCTCGTCTGCTTCGGCGGCGGCCTGCGCCGGTGCAGCGGGATCGGCGCTGGCGGCCACGTCATCCTCGCGCCGTTCGCGCACCAGTTGGCGCAGGCGCTCGCCATCCGCACTGGTCAGGTATTGGAGGGCCATATCGTCCGCCCCGCCCGCGCCGGTTTCGAACTTGACCGCAACCAGCCCGAACAGGCGCGGCAGGGGTTTGGCTTCAAGGCTGACGTCCTGAATACGCTCGTAAGGCACCGACCGCGCATCACGGCTGAAGACGCCGCTTTCAACGCGAATGTCCTGTTCGCCGATGGTGTAGGTCAGGCGGCGCCAGCTGATATAACTGGCCGCCACGCCAATCACCGCCGCCGCGACGCCGACCCCGATGGCCAGCGCAAAGCGGCCCGATCCGCCAATCCCGGAAAAGGCGATGGCGATGGCGGGCAGGATGGCACTGCGAATGCTGCCGATCGCACCGATCACAACACTGACCGGCGCGGTGCGTTGCGGCGTAATCACAGCGTCTCGCGCCGGATATGCGCGCGGATCTCCTCCCGCATTTCCCGCGCCAGATCTTCGCCCAGCCCGGGCAGCGACACGCTGGCATTGTGATTGCCGGCGGTGTGCAGCGTCAACGTGGCGATGCCGAAGAAGCGGTCAAGCGGCCCCTGATGCACATCGATATGCTGCACCCGTCCGAACGGCACCACGGTATCGGACCGGAACAGCAGCCCGCGCACCACCCGCAGCCGGTCGGCGCTGATCTGGTAACCGCGGGCATTGTAACGGGTGGCAGGCACACGGATGATCAGCGCCAGCGCGATCAACAGCACCGGCCCGGCAATGATCCCGGCAGGAAAGATCGCCTGATCGCGAAACGCCATCTCCAGCACCAGCGCCCCGATCAGGAACGGAATCGCGGTCAGCGTGGCCTGCACCCGCAAGGCGTGGGCATAATTGCGATGAAGCTTGGTCAGCGCACCCTCATCCTCTTGCAGCGCATAGATAGGCGGCAGGGGGACAGGCGGAAGGGTGGCGGGCGGTTGATCCATGGTGCCTTAGTGGCGCAACACAGCCGCAGCGCGCAAGCGAATATGCGCCTGCCCCTAGCGGATTTATGAGGGCGACGGCGCCACCCCTCACCCCTAGAACCGGTCGCAAAATCAATCCGGGAGAGACACGCATGACCACGCTCCATTCCAGCCTTGGCCCCAACCCGCGTCTGGTGCGGATGTTCATGATCGAAAAGGGGCTTGAGGAAGGGCGCGATTTCGCCCGCGTCCATTACGACATCATCACCGGCCAGAACCGGCAGGATGCCAGCTACATTGCCCGCAATCCGCAAGGCACAACGCCCACGCTGGAGCTGGATGACGGCACCTGCCTCACCGAAAGCTGGCCGATCTGCGAATATATCGAGGAGTTGCACCCTTCGCCAAACCTGTTCGGCGAAACTCCGGTGGAACGCGCGCAGGTGCGCAAATGGGCGCGCCTGTTCGATCAGGAGGTGGTCGTGCCGATGACCATGGGCTTCCGCGCCACGACGGGCCGCCCGATGTTCGAACCGCGCATGAGCGTCGTCTCGCCCGAAGCCGGCGCGGAACTGGCGGCCATGTCTGACGAAAAGTGGCGCTTGTTCGACAGCTATCTGGGGGAGAGCGACCACATCGCGCTGGGCCGCTTCACCTTTGCCGACCTGCTGATCTTCGCCTTTGCGAATTTCGGCTTCACCGTGGGCTGGAAACTGCCGGAGGGGACAGACAACCTCGCCCGTTTCATCGCAGCGCATAACCAGCGGCCCTGTGCGGGCGTGTGGAAAGAGGCCGAGTAATGCCCGACCTTTCGGGCAAGGTCGCCATCGTCACCGGCTGCGCCAGTGGGATCGGCGCGGCGACGGTGCGGCGGCTGGTGGCGGACGGCGCGCAGGTGCTTGGCACCGATCTCAGCCTGGAACGCGGCGCGGCGCTGTGTGCCGAGGCGGGTGCGCTGTTCGTGGTGCAGGACGTGTCCGACCGCGCCTTGTGGCCGCAGATCGTTGCCCGCGCGGTCGAGGCCTTCGGGCGGCTCGACATTCTGGTGAACAATGCGGGGATGGTGTCGGGCGCAGGCATCGGCGATCTGGATGACGACGCGATGTTCGCCGCG
>JBEQBX010000180.1:3353-3846 GCA_041639595.1 Porphyrobacter sp. | reverse complement strand
GGGGTGAAGGCGGCCTTGTCGTAATCCGGGCCGAGCGATTCCTCGATCTTCTTGTAGAGCGCGTCCTTCACCTTCTGCGGATTGTCGCGCGCCAGTTTGAAGCTGAAGTCCTGCATCTTGATGTTCTTGAACCGGGTCAGCCGGTAGGCGAGCTTTTCCGGCAGCACTGCGCGCAGGAAGTTCGCCACCGCGTCCTTGGCGGGGCGGGTGAACATCCAGGTCGGGGTGCGCTGGAGCATCGTTACATGGGCGGCCTTCCGGGCCATCGAAGGAACGATCGTCACAGCCGTTGCCCCCGACCCGATCACGACCACGTGCTTGTCGGTGTAATCGAGATCCTCGGGCCAGAATTGCGGGTGGAGCACCTGACCGTCGAACTCACCGAAGTCGAAGCCCGGGTCATAGGGCTCATCGTAATCGTAGTAGCCTGCGCCGAGGTACAGGAAATTCGCGGTCATGTGGGTGCGCGTGCCATCGGCCTTTTCCAGCTCGA
>JBEQBX010000180.1:0-3343 GCA_041639595.1 Porphyrobacter sp. | reverse complement strand
AGCTCGACATGCCACCGGGCATCATCATGATGGAAATCGGCACTGATGACCTTGTGGCCGAAGCGAATGTGTTGGCGAATACCGCGCTCATCGACGATCCGGTCGAGATATTCGAGGATCGCCGGCGCATCGGCGATGCTCTTTTCGTGGCGCCACGGCTCGAAGTCGAAGCCAAGCGTGTGCATATCGCTGTCCGAACGGATGCCGGGATAGCGGAACAGATCCCACGTCCCGCCGAGATTGTCGCGCCTTTCGACAATGGCGTAGGAATGGTGCGGGGCCTTCATCCCCATGTGTGCGGCCATCCCGATGCCGGAAATACCGGCACCCACGATCAGCACGTCGAAATCTGGCGGTGTTGCGAGCATAGCGGGCCTCTCTCTCCCTTGTTGGGCGGGATGTAACCACAGCGCCCGGCGAAAAGCGAGTCTTGAATAGCAAAGTGCAACTGAATTTGACGATGGCGTGTAGCTCTGCCGACCCAGTGACGATGTGAAACAATATTTCAATACATTCCATGTTGGGCGGCATCATGCTGCGCTGCAACAGATAATGTGGTATTTTTGCTACTGTCTGTCAGAACTTGAATGCGACTCTTGTTAGGCTGCGCTTCCCTGATAGGTTCCCTCTCGCAACCCAAGTCCGGCGCAAAGACCGGCTGGAATGTGGAGAGAGAGAAGCCATGACGCGCAAGTTCGCATATGTCGCCTGCGGCCTGATGGCCTGCAGCGCACTGACCACTCCCGCCTTCGCTCAGGAACAAGAGCCCGAGGCACAGGCCACTCGCAGCAATGACAATGTCATCATCGTGACCGCGACGCGCCGTGCGCAGGATGTCCAGGACATTCCGCTTGCGGTGACCGCCATCGCTCCTCAGCAGCTTGAGGCGCAGCGCGTCGTTAACATCCAGCAGATCGCCGCGCTCGCGCCGTCGTTCACCGCCAGCCAAGCGCAGCTTGCTTCCGGTTCGGTGGTGCTGCGTGTTCGCGGTATCGGGACGACGTCGAACAATATCGGCTTCGAAAGCGCGGTCGGCATTTTCATTGATGGCGCCTATCAGTCCCGCCCGGGGGTGGCGCTCAGCGAATTCGTCGATGTCGAACGCGTGGAAGTGCTGCGCGGCCCGCAGGGTACGCTGTTTGGCCGCAACACCTCGGCTGGCGCGCTTAACATCACCAACGCCCGGCCCGACGTGACCGAGTTCAGCGGTTTCGTTAACGCGGAATACGGCAATTTTGACGAAAAGAGCCTGCAGGGCGCGATTAACGTGCCGATCGTCAAGGATACGGTTGCCGTGCGCCTGACGGGCGCTTTTCGTGAACGTGACGGCTTCCTCACCGTTGTTGACCGCACGGGCGCCAAGATCGGCGACACCAACGACGTCGATCAGTGGCTGGTGCGCGGCCAGATCGGCTGGGATACTGAAAGCGGACTGCGCGGGCGCATCATCGCTGACTATTCCAAGAGCACTTCGAGCTGCTGCGGCGCTATCGAGCTCTATCAGTCGCCATTGGTGACAGGCGGAGCCTATGCTGCGGTCGGCCTTGGCCAGAACGGCGGCAACGGTCAGCCGGTTGTCGCCACCAATCGCGACGATCAGGCCACCTTCGAACGCGCGATGGACAACCGCATCGTATCGGCAAACCGGGTTCCGGTTGCCAACATCAAGAATTACGGGATCACAGGCGAGCTTGAATTCCCTGTTTCCGACAATGCCGATCTTATCTTCATCGGCTCATGGCGCCGATATGACAGTTTCGAGCGCTATGACACTGACTTCTCTGCTGTCGACGTGTTCAATGTCGATGCCTTGAATCTGCGTCTGGATACGTGGACCGCCGAACTGCGCTTCCAGGGTGAAAGCCTTGGCGGCAAGCTCAACTATATGATCGGTGGCTTCTACTCCGACGAACAGCTCGATCAGTCGGTCAATTTCGACTTGGGGACCGAGTTTGAAGAGAATTTCGGTGCCCTTCTCGGCGGCGGCTTCGGTCCGAACCCGTTCCAGCTGGTGCCCGGTCTCACCCCGGGCCTGACGCCTGTCGATCCTGCGGGAACCAGCACCGTCAATCGGTTCCAGCAAGACGCCAAAAGCTACGCAATCTTTACGCACAACTCGCTTGAGATTGTCGACGGTCTGGAGCTGACGGTGGGCGCCCGTTACTCATGGGAAGACAAGTCCGGAGGCTTCACGCAAACCTCGACGAACAATCAGGTTTGCGCCAATGCGCTGGGTTCACTGGCCACTTTGCCAGCACTGGTGCCGCCAGCCAGCCTGACTGCTGCAACTCAGGGATTTGTCGGTGTCGGGTGCCTTGGTTTCGTTGCACCGGTCGATCTGCCGCAGGCGGCAGTACTGCCGCTGCCGCGTTCGTTCCAAGCCGACTTCAAGGACGAGGAACTGATCTACACCATCAAGCTGGGTTATGCGATCAGCCCCTTCATCAGCAGCTACGCCAGCTTTACCCACGGCTACAAGGCAGGCGGCATCAACCTTGATGCAACCGCGGCTGTCGGTGGCGCCGATCCGACCTTCCTGTCGGAAGAAGTGGATGCCTGGGAACTGGGCGTGAAGGGGCAGACCCCGAACGGCGCGGTGACTGTGAACGTTGCGGCGTTCTATGAGAAGTTCACGAACTTCCAGGTGCTCGAATTCACCGGCACGGCTTTCGCAACCTTCAACGTTCCGATTGCCGAAACCCGCGGTGTCGAAATCGAAAGCGTCATCCGCCCGGCTGACGGCCTGACCTTCAACCTCGCGGCAACCTTCCTCAAGGCCGATTATCCGGACAATTGTGCGGGCGATCAGACCTCGGTGCAGGTGGTGGCGCTGTGCGGCAACGACCTCACCAACGCGCCGCAGATCGTCGCGCTGGCCGGGGCCATGTGGGAAAAGCCGATCAACGATTCGATGGAGTTCTTTGTCACCGGTCAGGTGCGCCTTGAGGGCGACCAGCGCACCTCCACGCAGGCGGTCATCCTGCCCAATGTTGCGGCCGGTGCCAGCCAGGCGCAGGTTGAGGCCGCGCTGGTCGGCGCGCCGCCGATCATTGCCGACATTCAGGACGGCAAGGCCTTCGTGAACCTGCGGACGGGCCTGCGTTTCGGCAACGGTGCCTATGCGATCGAAGGCTGGGTCAACAACCTGACTAACGAAGTGGTGCGCGGGGTGACCTTCAACACCACGCTGCGCGGCTCGGGCGCAGCCAACTCGCGTTCGGCCTTCACCTTGCCGCCGCGCCAGTACGGTGTGACGCTGCGCGCCAAGTTCTAAGCGCGCCAATTGGTTAGCTCCGGGTAACGGAGCGGGAGACGGGGCGGCTCGCTGATGCGGGTCGCCCCT
>JBEQBX010000179.1:0-3887 GCA_041639595.1 Porphyrobacter sp. | reverse complement strand
GCCATACGGCGCGCTGGCCGCAGGAGGGTATTGATCTGGATGGGCGCAAAGTTGCCCTGATCGGAACCGGAGCGAGCGGAGTGCAGGTCGCCCAGGAAGCGGCCAAACGTGCGGAGGCGCTGATAATTTTTCAAAGAACTCCGATCCTGGCCCTGCCGATGCGGCAGGAGCGGCTGACGAGGGAAGATCAGGAGCGCGAAAAGTATGGCTATCCCGCCTATTTCGAACAGCGTCGGCATACGAGCGCTGGCTTTGAATACCAGTCGCTTGAGGTGTCGGCGCTCGAAGTTGGCGAAGAAGAGCGCAATGCGCACTTCGAAGATCTGTGGCAGCGGGGCGGATTGAGGTTCTGGTATCACAATTTCGCTGACATTCTTACCAATCGCGAAGCCAACCGCCACGCCTACGATTTCTGGCGCGACAAGGTTCGCGCGAGGATCGCCGATCCCGATCTGGCCGAGAAACTCGCCCCATCCGAACCGCCGCATCCGTTCGGCACGAAGCGGCCTTCGCTCGAACAGGGATATTACGAGATTTTCGCGCAGGACAATGTTGCGCTGGTTGATCTGAAGGCAAATCCGATCACCCGTGTCGCGCCGCACGCAATCACGACCGAAGACGGCGAGGTCGAATGCGATTTGATCGTTTTTGCCACCGGCTTCGACGCCGGGCGGGGCGGGTTGATCGACATGAACATCACCGGCAGAGGCGGCCAATCACTTTCGCAGGCCTGGCAACACGGCTTGCGCGCCTATCTGGGAATGGCGGTATCGGGTTTCCCCAATATGTTGTTCGCTTACGGTCCCCTCAGCCCCTCGGGCTTTTCCAATGGGCCGACAAGCGCGGAAATGCAGGGCGACTGGATCTGCGACTTCATGGTCTGGCTGCGAAGCAACGGGTTCTTCCTTTTCGACGCTCAACCGCAAGCCGAAGATGGCTGGACCGAAATGGTCGCCCAAGCTGGCGCGATGACGCTCTTTCCCGAAGCGGACTCCTGGTACATGGGCGCGAACATCCCGGGCAAGAAGCGCCAGCTAATCAATTTCCCAAGCATGTCGGCCTATGCCGCGATTTGCGACCAAGTGGCGCGCGATGCCTACCGCGGCTTTACCGCCAGCACACCAGCGAACAAGGACTGCGTAACCTGATGAATGAGATGGTGAGAATCGAAGATTTTCCGACCGACATCGACCCGATTTGGGCTGGTGACGGTTCGCATCTGCCCGAATGGTTCGTGTCGGCCCTCAAGGTGCCGCGCGAAGAGGGTTATGTGGAAATCGATGGGGCCAAGGCGCACTATTTTCGCTGGGGTCACCCGGGCAAGCCCAAGGTGCTTATGACGCATGGCTTTCTCGCCCATGCGCGCTGCTTCGCCTTCATTGCACCGTTTCTTGCCGAAGACTATGATGTGGTAGCGTTTGATCTGGCCGGCATGGGCGACAGCGAGATGCGCGGGCGCGCCGACCTCTTGGCAAGGGGGGGCGAGTTTCGCGAGATTGCCGAGGCGCTGAATATGTTTGCGGATGGCCAAAAGCCGACGATTATCGCGCACAGCTTCGGATCGGGAGCGGCCCTGACAGCCGTGACCCAATCGCCCGGGACCTTTGCCGGAGTGGTGGTTTGCGATCTCATGATCATGCGGCCTGCTCTCCTGGACGAGTACTGGAACCTCAGCCGGTCCAGCCCAGGTTCTGGCGATCCGGACAAGCCCAGCAAGCGCTATCCCAACTATGAAGCGGCGCGCCAGCGGTACATCCTTTCCCCGCCCCAGCCGGTCGGCGCGCCATTCCTGCTGGACTACATGGCCTATCACTCCCTGCGGCAGGATGGAGACGAGTGGACTTGGAAGTTCACGACCGAGGTCTTTCGGAGGAGCAACAAGCCCGACGAATGGCTCACAATGGGCGAGCGCCTGGTGCAGGCACCGGGCCGAAAGGCTATCGTGCACGGCGGCTTGAGCCAGCTCTTTACACCGGAATCAGCCGAATATGTTCGCGAACTGGGTGGAGGTGAGATTCCGATAATCGCCGTGCCTGAAGCCCGCCACCACCTGATGCTCGACCAGCCACTGGCATTCGTAACCGCGTTGCGGTCCGTTCTGGCTCTTTGGCAAAACGAGAACCAAGCCAAGACGAATTGAGTTCGTCACCTAGAATTACTTTGGCAGAAGTGCTTTTTGGACTTCCAAGGGTCGTTTATTATGGTTCAATGTGGCCAGCGCGTGGAGGCTGGCGGTAGCGGATACTTGGCGGGACGACTTTGCGGAGTGGCTTGCGCTTTTTGTGTGGCTGTTACACCAACACGTATTGATCACGACCTATGTGCCGACTGTCGCATTCCGATGGACATGATGCTCCATGGCTCATTGATGAGGCTGTTCTGGGCGAAGCAGAATTGGTCGACGATGTCGTCGTAGGATTAAAAGACCCTGTTCGACAGCCAGTTGTCGCGCATGAACTGCCACAGGCTCTTGACCGGATTGAGCTTGGGGCAGCGCGGCGGCAGCGACATGAGCGTGATGTTGGACTGTCCCACTAGCGCGGCCGAGCCGTGGCACCCGGCCTGATCGAGGGTGATGACAGCGTGTGCCCCAGGGACGACGTGGCGGAATATCTCCTTCAGGTGCAGGCTCATGGCCTCACTGTTGCAATAGGGCATGACCACCCCGGCGGCCTTGCCTTCCGCCGGGCAGGTGGCGCCAAAGATCCACACCGATGTGCGGCGCTGATCCTTGGGTGCAGATGGACGGGTGTGCCCAGCCTATCTTGATGGTCTGATCGGCTCCGGCGAGCGCAAAAGCTTACAGCCGATGGCGATGCGCTGGCCGGGGATTAGATATGATTTGCTGCACCATTTATCGGCGGTGCCCTGTGGGCCGGGGGCACTGGAGGAGAAGTTCTCAGGACAGCCTGATGCGCTGGTAGGTGGCGACGACGCTTGGCTGATAATTGACGGCACGGCTTTGCCCAAGAAAGACCATGCCTCTGTCGGCGTGGCGCTGCGGTATGCCTTGGTATTTCGGCAAAAATGCTAGCTGCCAAACCTTGAATGTCGCCCCAGTAACAGCCTCTTGCCGGCGATGAGGTCTGGCTGGTCGGCAAGCATGGTTCCACCGGGGAGCGAAAATACTGCCTGAGCACCCTGCCAGCCGACACACCCGCTCAAGAAGCTGTCCGACGCTATCGGAGACCACTGGGTCTAAGAACAGGCTCATAAACAGATCAAGGATGATCTTGGCCTGGATCACTTCGAGGGACGATCATGCCAAGGTCTTCATCGACGTGCACTCATGAGCATGATCGCTTTTGCCTTCCTGTAAGCCCGTCGCTTCAGAGCAGCGGGTCGGAAAAGAAGCCCAAACCCTGCGCCGCAGCCGAACCTGCCAGCCATCAGACAGGTGCTCCTGTTTCAGCTCAATCAGCCTCCGCCGCCGACATGCCCGCACTGCTGCAGAAAGTCGCCACGCATGATCCGCAATATCTGCCAAAATAGCGTTATGTCTCGCGTGCCGCCCTGCCAAATGCTCCGGGCCCTGCCCCAGGGAATGCTTCCGTCTCTCCAATGATAGGCCATAAATCAGCTTTATCTCGTCGGAATGCACCAGCAAACCGCTCTTTAACGAGACCGCGCTCGATAAACCTGATGCTCTTCCCGACCATTTGGGGAAGGCGCTTATCGTGGACACGGCCGAATGCGGCGGTCAGCCCCGCGCCGCATCTAGAACACCTGTGGCGTCCTCGAAAGCGGCGGGGCTGTTGAGGGCGATGGCAATTAGAATCGCGCCTTCAAGGACGGCGAGAACCTGCAAAGCGCGCACCGACGAAAGCCCATTCGCCCTCATCTGCGCAAGACCGGCCTCGAAGAATTCGCGCGCCTCGCTCCGCACC
>JBEQBX010000178.1:0-3933 GCA_041639595.1 Porphyrobacter sp. | reverse complement strand
CCCAGCCAGATGATCGCGGCCATTTCGGCCAGTTTGGCGGGCGCTACGTCGCTGAAACGCTGATGCCGCTGGTGCTCGATCTCGAGCGCGAATACCGCAAGGCGCAGGCCGATCCGGCGTTTCAGGCGGAGTTCGACGATCTGCTCGAGCATTACGTCGGCCGCCCCTCCCCCCTCTATTTCGCGCCGCGCCTCACCGAGGAACTCGGCGGCGCGCAGGTGTGGTTCAAGC
Source organism: Porphyrobacter sp. (assembly GCA_041639595.1). Lineage (GTDB taxonomy): Bacteria > Pseudomonadota > Alphaproteobacteria > Sphingomonadales > Sphingomonadaceae > Erythrobacter. The sequence continues at coordinate 3,702 of JBEQBX010000178.1, read as the reverse complement.
GCGACGAGCTCAATCACACCGGCGCGCACAAGATCAACAATTGCATCGGTCAGATCCTGCTGGCGATCCGCATGGGCAAGACCCGCATCATCGCGGAAACCGGCGCGGGCCAGCACGGTGTAGCGACCGCTACGGTATGCGCACGCTTCGGCCTGCCTTGCGTGATCTACATGGGCGCCGAGGACGTGAAGCGCCAGTCGCCCAACGTGTTCCGCATGAAGCTGCTCGGCGCCGAGGTGGTCCCCGTCACCAGCGGCGGCGCGACGCTGAAGGACGCGATGAACGAGGGCCTGCGCGACTGGGTCGCGAATGTCCACGACACCTTCTACATCATCGGCACGGCGGCAGGCCCGCACCCCTACCCCGAGATGGTCCGCAACTTCCAGAGCGTGATCGGCAAGGAAGCCCGCGCCCAGATGCTGGATCGCACCGGGCGCCTGCCCGACCTGTTGGTGGCGGCGATCGGCGGCGGATCGAACGCGCTGGGGCTGTTCCATCCCTTCCTCGATGATCCCTCAGTCAAGATGCTCGGCGTCGAAGCCGCAGGCCACGGCCTCGATGGTGACGAACACGCCGCGAGCCTGCTCGGCGGCACGCCCGGCGTGCTCCACGGCAACCGCACCTACCTGTTGCAGGACGAGGACGGTCAGATCACCGAGGGCCACTCGATCAGCGCCGGCCTCGACTACCCCGGCATCGGCCCGGAGCACGCGTGGCTCAAGGAGTCGGGCCGCGTCGATTACACCGCCGTCACCGACGAGGAGGCGCTGGACGCCTTCCAGCTGCTCTGCCGCACCGAGGGCATCATCCCCGCGCTCGAACCCTCGCACGCCATCGCTGCGGTGAAAAAGGTCGCGCCGACCATGCCCAAGGACAGCATCATCCTCGCCAACCTGTGCGGGCGCGGGGACAAGGACATCTTCACGGTTGCGGAGCGGCTGGGGGTGGAGCTTTGAGGCGACGCTCCCCGACCCGGCAGAAGATTTTGCCGATGGAGGGGTATGAAGAAGGCTTCATCGCCGGCCGGATCGCACGATTCGTCCGAAGCTGGAGCCTCAGCCGCGCGAAGCTCATGTTCGTTATCAGCACCCCGCTCTACACCGGCTCGGTGCTCTACACCCACTTCGTCCACTGGCCGGTATCGCTTGCCGAAGGGGCATCCTTTGTTGCAGGGGCATCGACACTGACCTCGGTCATCGCGTTCTTCTCCAAACATGTCCCGGAATTTGAATTTGACTGACCGCATCACCACCACTTTCGCCCAGCCCCGCCCCTCGCTCGTGTGCTTCATCACGGCGGGTGACGGGGACACCGCGGCCAATCTCGATGCGCTGGTGGAAGCCGGGGCGGATGTGATCGAATTAGGCATGCCCTTCACCGATCCGATGGCCGATGGCCCAGCGATCCAGAGCGCCAATTTGCGCTCGCTGGGCGCGGGGACGACCACGGCGGACGTGCTGCGCTACGCGACCGAATTTCGCGCCCGGCACCCGCAAGTGCCGCTGGTGCTGATGGGCTATGCCAACCCGATGGTGCGGCGCGGGCCGGAATGGTTCGCCGAGGCCGCCGCTGCGGCGGGTGTTGACGGGGTGATCTGCGTCGACATTCCGCCAGAGGAGGACGACGCGCTCGGTCCGGCCTTGCGCGCCAAGGGCATCGCCCCGATCCGCCTCGCCACGCCGACAACCGACGCGGCGCGCCTGCCGCAGGTTCTCGAAGGCAGCGAGGGCTTCCTCTACTACGTCTCGGTCGCCGGCATCACCGGCAAGCAGCAGGCGCAGATCGCCAGCATCGAAGCCAATGTGGCGCGCATCAAGCAATCGAGCGATTTGCCCGTCGCGGTCGGTTTCGGCGTGCGCACACCCGAACAGGCCGCTGAAATCGCAAAGGTCGCTGACGGCGTGGTGGTCGGATCGGCGCTGGTGGAAATCTGCGGCCAGCATGGCGCGGATGCCCCGGCGCACCTTCGTACGCTCACCGCAGCCCTCGCCGAGGCCGTTCACAACGCCCGGTAATGCTGGCCGCTGACGGGAACCGCAATCCCGGCCTGTGGATTGCTGATAAGTTGCACATCTCGCAATGACGGGGAAACCCGGCTAAGGACTTGCCCATGAACTGGTTCAACCGCGTCCGCAATTCGCTGGGCTTCGCGCCCGAGAAGAAGTCCACGGAGAAGGATCTGTGGATCAAGTGCCCGTCCTGTCAGGAGATGCTGTTCGTCGCCGATTACGAGGCGAACATGTCGGTCTGCCCGAAATGCGAGCATCATGGACGGATCGGGGCCGACGCACGCCTCGCGCTGCTGCTGGATGCAGGCTTCGAGGTGCTGCCGCTGCCCAAGGTCACCGAAGACCCGTTGCAGTTCAAGGATACCAAGAAATACACCGACCGCCTCAAGGCCGCGCGCGCTGCGAACCCGCATGAGGATGCCTTCGTGGTCGGATCGGGCACGATCGACGCGCATCCGGCGGTGGTCGGTGTGCAGGACTTCAGCTTCATGGGCGGCTCGATGGGCATGGCCGTGGGGCAGGCCTTCTGCAACGGCGCGCAAAAGGCGCTGGATCGCAAGTGCGCCTATGTCGTCGTGACTGCGGCGGGCGGCGCGCGCATGCAGGAGGGAATTCTCAGCCTCATGCAGATGCCCCGCGCCACGGTGATGACGCGGCGGCTGAAGAATGCCGGGCTGCCCTATATCGTCGTCCTCACTGACCCCACAACCGGCGGGGTGACCGCAAGCTATGCCATGCTGGGTGATATCCACATTGCCGAACCCGGTGCGCTTATCGGCTTCGCTGGCCAGCGCGTGATCCAGGACACGATCCGCGAACAGCTGCCCGAAGGTTTCCAGCGCGCCGAATATCTGCACAAGCACGGCATGGTCGACATGGTCGTGCCGCGCCACGAGCTGAAGGAGACGCTGGCGAGCGTGCTCGATTATCTCGCACCCGTGAAGGCGGCCTAAGCGGTCTCATGCGTGATTTCGGGCGGTCGGACGACCCGCGCGTTCAGGCCCAGCTTGATCGACTTGCCGCGCTGAGCCTGCCGCAGGGGCGGCTCGGGCTGGAGACGATCCGCGCCCTGATGGAGCGGCTCGGCAACCCGCATCGCAAGCTGCCGCCGGTGTTCCATGTCGCGGGCACCAACGGCAAGGGCTCCACCTGCGCCTTTCTGCGCGCGATGCTGGAGGCCGACGGTTACAAGGTCCACATCACCACCAGCCCCCACCTTGTGCGCTACAACGAACGTATCCGGCTGGCTGGCGAGCTGATCTCCGACGAGATGCTCGCCGAGGTGCTGGCGGAAGTGCTCGATGCAGCCGAAGACCTCGGCCCTAGCTTTTTCGAAGTCACCATTGCCGCCGCCTTCCTCGCCTTCTCGCGCGTGCCTGCCGACGCCTGCGTGGTCGAAGTCGGCATGGGCGGGCGGTTTGACGCGACGAACGTGCTGGAGCCCGAAGCGCTTGCCGCCTGCGGCATCGCCGCGCTGGGCCTCGATCACGAACGCTTCCTGCTCGCGCCGGAAGAGGGCGTGCCGAAAGAGCCGATGGCGCGGATCGGGTTCGAGAAGGCGGGGATCGCCAAGCGGGGTGTGCCGCTGGTGACGATGGGGAACACCTATCCCGATGAAGCGCACCAAGCCGTTGAAGCAGTCGCCGAGCGCGTTGGCGCACCAACCCTGTGGCATGGTCGCGACTGGGAATCC
>JBEQBX010000177.1:0-3950 GCA_041639595.1 Porphyrobacter sp. | reverse complement strand
GCGTCAGGCAATCGCCTCTCCAGATGCGCCGGCCCTCGGCGTCGACCACACAGATGGCGGTCATCTTCTGCGAAACGTCCAATCCTACAGAATGCGGCATCGGAACCTCCAATGTTACTCACCACCGGGCAGAAAGCCCGGATCGCAACACTAGCGGTAATCCGACTCGATGCCGCGATTACCCGAGGTCCACAGATGCCATTCGGCCATTGATCCCAATCCGACCACCACCATCTGTCATCCGGTTCTGCCAAACAGCCCTTCTCTGGGGGCGCTGATCGGTCTAGGCGCAGCGTATCTATTTCCTCGCAACACTTCGTGCGTCTACCGTATCGTGACATAAGTTGACTGCAGCGCTATGGGGCCCTGACCATGAACCGCTTGCGCGCCTTGATCCGTGACCATGCTCGGCTGACGCTGGTGCTGCTGGCGCTGGCGCTGGCGGTGAAGGCAGCGGTGCCGACAGGGTTCATGCTGTCGGCGGGCGGGGACCGGTTTCTGACAGTGACGATCTGCTCGGATGCGAGCGGGACGCCGAAGCAGATGCAGATCGCCATTCCGGGCAAGCAGGATAGCGGCGGCGATCATCCTGATGCTGCGAACAAGGCGACGCATTGCGCCTTTTCGGGCCTCGGCCATTCCTCGCTCGGCGGGGCCGACCCGTTGCTGCTTGCGGCGGCGCTGACCTTCATCCTGCTGATAGGGCTCGCCCCGCTTCCCGCGCCGCCTCGGCGCGAGCTTCCCTTCCTTCGGCCGCAATTGCGCGGGCCGCCCGCTGCCGCCTGACACGCTGAACCCCTTGTGTCGGTAAGCCCGACTCTGCGCCTAGTGACGGGCGCGGCGGGCTGTCGGAGCTCAATTCCATGTATGCCATTCATAGCTGCCCGGCCGGGCAGCCGGACGCGGGCCATCCCGCGCGGCTCGCCGAACCGGTCGGGCTGATCCTGCACTTGCAGGAGAACCGCTCGCACCTCTCGCAGGATGCGCGCGTCACCTTCACCGTGCTGATCGCCGTGTTCATGGCGATGGCGATTGTGCCTGCGCTGCGGGGCCAGTGGCTGGTGCCTGGCTTTGCCATCGGCACGATGGCTGTGCTCGTCGGGGTGCTCGACTGGCACCGCCGGACGCGGCCTGCCACCGAGTGGCTGGCGCTGGATCAGGGCAGGCTGCTGTGGCGCAGCCTTGCACACGAGACGGTCGAATGGCCGCTCACTGCGACGCACTTCGTTATCGACGATGCGGTGCCCGCGCGGCTGCGCCTGTTCCTCGAACACCGCGCCCGCCGCATCGAGATCGCGACCTGCCTCGGCCTCGAGGAGCGTCGCGCTGTCGCCGACCTCATCACCCGAGAAATTGCCGCCGCCCGCCGGAGCGCGGCACCCCTGTCCCTCTAATCCTTGGAGACCATGCCATGATCCGTAATTGTCTTGCCGCCGCCCTTCTGGGTAGCACCGCCCTTCTCGCAGGCTGCAACGCCGCGTCCGAGGCCGACGCCCCCGCCGCCGAGACCGCCGCCAGCAGCATCGCGCTCACCGACCCCTGGTCGCGCGAGACCGCTGAAGGCCAGAATGCGGGCGGGGCCTTCATGACCATTGCCAATACCGGCACTGCCGCTGACCGCCTCACCGGCGGCAGCAGCCCGGTCGCGGGCCGCGTCGAGATCCACACCATGATCATGGAGAATGACGTGATGCGCATGCGCCAGCTTGAGGACGGGCTGGAGATCCCGGCAGGCGGCGAAGTGACGCTCAAGCCGGGCAGCTTCCATGTCATGCTGATGGACCTCAAGCAGCCGCTCAAGGCTGGCGACAAGGTGCCCTTGACCCTGACCTTCGCCGGCGCGGGCACCGTGGAGACCGAGCTCGAAGTGCGGCCTGCTGGCATCATGGCCCCGGAAATGAAGCACGGCGAGGAGGGCAGGCCCCATGGCTGACCCCTTCCCCGAACGGGAGGAGGATATCTCGCCCGAGCGTAAGTCCGAGGGGCTCAAGACCCTGCGCCTCGTGCTGTGGGGCGTGGTCGCACTGGTGGTGAGCATCGGGCTTGTCGCCATGCTTGCCCCCGACCGCACGCCGCAGCAGGCGGAACAGGCGTCCTACGCCGACCTCATCGGCGGGCCTTTCGCCCTGACCGCACCGGATGGCTCGCGGGTGACCGACCAGACCCTGACGGGCACCCCCTTCGCGATCTTCTTCGGCTTCACCCGCTGCCCTGACGTGTGCCCCACCACGCTGTCGCGCATGGCGCAATTGCGCAAGCAGCTCGGGGCCGATGGCGACAAGTTCCGGATCGTCTTCGTCTCGGTTGATCCCGGCTACGACAGCCCCGAGGACATCGGGCGCTATGTCGAACTGTTCGGCACGCCGATACTCGGCCTCACCGGCACCGACGCCGAGGTCGACAAGGCCGTGAAGGCCTACCGCGCCTTCTACCAGAAAATCCCGACCAACGCGGGCGCGGACTACACCATCGACCACACCGCCAGCGTCTACCTGATGGACGCGGACGGCAAGCTCCAGTCGATCATCGCCTATGACGAAACCAACCCCAGCGCACTCGCCAAGCTCAGGCGCCTGGTGGGCTGACCCTCATTTACCCAACAGGAAAAATCGAACATGAAGTTCTCTCGTTTGCTTCGCGCTGGCCTTCTTGCCGGATGCGCTCTTTCCATCACTTTCCCCGCCTTGGCCGAACACGGGACCGAACCCGAAATCCGGGAAGACGCGCTGACGGATACCATCATCGTCACCGCCCAGCAGCGTAACAGCATCGCCAGCGATGCCGTCGCTGCGCCCCGCCAGATTGCGCTCCCTGCCGATGCCGCCGCGATTGCCGCCCGCGTGGCTGGGGGCGATATCTTCGGCAATGGCGCCTTGTCAGGCCAGCTGTCCTATCGAGGCCTTGCAGGGGAGCGGGTGCTGGGCCGCGTCAACGGCCAGCGCTTCGCCACCGGCGGTCCCAATGCGATGGACCCGCCGCTGCACTACGCGCCTTCGATCCTGGTCGAGCGAATCGATGTCGCTCGCGGGGTTGCTCCTGTGGCCGAGGGGCCATCGCTGGGCGGCGCCATCAATGCCGAGCTGGTGCAGGCGCAATTTACCGATAGTGCCAGCCTCTCGCCGCAAATGCGCGTCGCAAGTCAGTATCGCAGCGTGGATGACAGCTATGCAGTCGGCGGCCTCGCGGCCTTGGCGAACGACACATGGCGCATCGGCCTTGTCGCCAGCCGCGAACAGGGCGAGGATTACCGCTTCCCCGGCGGCACCGCCATCGGCACGCTGTTCGAGCGCAATCTCTACGGCGTGCATGCCGGCTACCGCACCGGCGCGGGCGAGCTGTTCGTCGAATACCGCCGCAGCGAGACGGACCCTTCGGGCAACCCGCCGTTCGCGCTCGACATGGTCTATTTCAACACCGACTTCGTGCAGGGCGGCTTTCGCGGCCAGATCGCCGAGGATGTGGGGCTGACACTACGATTGGGGCATGTCGCGGTGCGCCACCTGATGGACAACCAGACCCTGCGTCAGCCGCGCGCCATTCCGGCGCAGGCACGGGCAAGCTTTGCCGAAGCCGACACCATGACAGCCGAAGCCGCGCTGCGGTTCGGCGGCAGCCGCGCCTATCTCGAAGTAGGTGCCGATGCCGAGATCACCGATCGCTTCGTCACTATCACCAACCCCACCAATCCGGCCTTCTTCATCGACTCCCAGCCCGACGTGCGCGCAGAGCGGCTCGGAGCCTATCTCCAGTGGCGCGGGGCCATGGGCGCGGTGCAGTTCGAGCTGGGCGGGCGGATCGACCGGACCGAGCAATCGGTCGGCGTGCCTGTAGATTTCCGTTGAGATTTGACCCGGGATTTTCATCGAGAAGTGACCCGGGTTGTTGGTAGCTATGTCCGTTCGGACTTGTGTTTGGTCAAGGGTTGGACATTCTCCTTTTTGGTTTTGCGC
>JBEQBX010000176.1:0-4007 GCA_041639595.1 Porphyrobacter sp. | reverse complement strand
CCGGCCTCAAGACCACGAAAGCCTTGACCGCCTCGCCCCAATGCTTGTCCGGCACGCCGCAGCAGCCTGCGTCGGCGACTTCGGGCATGGCGGCAAAGACAGCGTCGACTTCGGCGGGGTAGACATTCTCGCCCCCGGTCTTGATCAGCTCCTTGGCGCGCCCGAGCAGGTAGCCGCGCCCGCGTTCGTCCATCGTGCCAAGATCGCCGGTGCGCAGCCAGCCGTGGCCCAGCGCGGCCTCGCTCGCTTCAGGGTTGCGCCAGTAGCCGAGCATTACGGACGGGCCGCGCAGGCAAAGCTCGCCTTCCTCGCCGGGGGGGAGGTGATTGCCCTCCGGGTCCAGCACCGTCATCGTCACGTGCGGCAGCGTCCACCCGATCGAGCGGGGCGCTTCGAGCATGTCGGCGTAATCCATGAAGGTCGCAAAGCCGCAGATTTCTGTCTGGCCGTAGCCGCCGACCACGCGGGCGTCCCAGTCCTTCTCGATGAATTCGTAGATCTGCGGGCGGCCCATGCCTGCCCCGCCGGTATAATTGGTGAGCGGCATCACGCCATTGCGGATCGGCTCCATTGCCTGCCACGGGAAGCAGATGGTGGGGAAGGCGCTGGTGGTGGTGCAGCCCTCGCGGTGGAGCAGATCAAGGATCGCGGCGTTGTCGTCATCGCGGCTTGCGAACACAGATGTGCCGCCGCACGCGAGCATCGCTGCGACCTGCTGCATGCCCACGACATGGAACAGCGGGTTCACCGACAGAAGAACCTCGTCGTGGGTGAACCGCCGGTGCTGCGCAAAGCCCAACGCGCTGGCCGCAACGGCGCTGCCGGCTTGCAGGCACCCTTTGGGCCGCCCGGTCGTGCCGCTGGTGTACATCATGTAGAGCGGGCGGTCAGGGGCGAGATCAAGGCCCAGATCCGGCGATCCATGGCTCGTCTTTATGACTGTTTCAAAGAAGCCATCGTTCAGGTGTCGTTCCTCGATTTCGTGAACTTCGCCTGCATCTGCGCCGGCCAGAAGCGCTGAGAAACGCGGGTTTGCAAAAGTGATCGCGGGTTCGGCATTGCCGACGATCCAGGCGATTTCGGCCGGGGCCAATCGCCAGTTGAGCAGCACCGCAATCGCCCCGATCCTGCCGCACGCGAGCAAGGTCGTGAGGAACGGCGTGCCGTCAGTCAGCAGCAGCGCGATGCGATCACCCGGAACGATGCCGCGGCTACGCATCCAGCGGGCGAGGTTGGTCACGCGCCGGTCAAGCTCTGCCCATGTCAGGCGCTGTGTTCCATCGACCGTGGCAAGGCGATTGGCATGGCGCGCGGCGCAGTTCGCCAGCAGCGTGTCGAGCGAGAAGTCGCGAGGGTGCATGGCAGCAAAGTTAGCCTGGCGGCGGGCCTTCAACCATCAGCCATTTTGGGCATGGTGATCAGACAGGTCCAGCCCGCAGCGGGTACAGTTGCGGTTCGGCCAAGGCACCACAAATGGTCCCCGGAAGAAGGCGTTCTTGCTGCACCGGGGGCAGTTGAACCGCAGCATCGGCGCATTGGCAACCAGCAGCAGCATGATCGCCGCAGCAAAGGCAAGCGTGGAGTGGCCGTAAGCACGGTCGACCGTCACCACCAGCAGCACGGCGATTGCCAGCGCACCCATCATCCGCCGCGCATGGCGCGCGGCGCGTGCATAAAGGCTCAAGAAAGGCGGGCGAGGATCGATCGGGCGAACTCCGTCAGCGTGTCGTCCCTTGCGCCCATCACCGCGATGCGATCTCCCGGCTGGGCGAGGGCGATGATCCGCTCTCCGCAATCCTCGCGCAACGGGATGTGTTCTGCGCGGCCACCAGCTTCGTTGATCAGGCTGACGATCCGCTCGCTCCCCTCGCTGCGATCGACGGTGCCGCCGAAATAGACCGGATCGCACATGATCGTTACGTCATCGGGTCCCAGTTCGCGGGCAAAAGTGTGCGCGAGCTCTGCGCCCATCTGGCGCAAGGGGCCGTAGCCGTGGGGCTGGAAAAAGGCGATCACCCGGCCAGGCGTCGCCTTCAGCGTGCGCAGGGTCGCGGCGCATTTTTCGGGGTTGTGTCCGAAGTCGTCGATGACCGTCACCCCGCCCGGCGTGGTCCCGATCACATCGAAACGCCGCGCGAGCCCTGCAAAACCGTGCAGCGCGTAGGCCGCGTGCTCGACTGCAATTCCGGCCGCGCTGGCTGCAGCAATCGCAGCCAGCGCGTTCGAAAGATTGTGAAGTCCCGGCATGGGCAGGATCAATGGAAAGGCCTGACGGGTCCTGTTATCGATTACAGCGGCACGGATGCCGGTCCCGCCGTGCTCGATGGAATCGGCCTCTACCGTGATGTCGGCATCGTGCGCGGCGATCCCGAAGGTTACCTTGCTATTCGCACGGGGAGCAAGGTGGCGGGCTTCCTCGCTATCGAGATTGATCACTGCGGTGCCAGCTGTCGCGACATAATCGCCGAACAAAACCCGCAGTTCCTCGATGCTCTTGTGGTCGAGGCTGACATTCAGCAGCACCCCAACTGTCGGGCGGTAGAGCGCGATCGACCCGTCACTTTCATCCACTTCGCTGACGAACACATCACTTGATCCGATCCGCGCACTGGCGAAGGGATTTGCGGGCGAGACGAAGTTCTTCATCACCGCCCCGTTCATCACCGTCGGGTCATGGCCCGCGCCGGTAAGGATCCACGCGATCATGCCCGTTACGGTCGACTTGCCCGAAGTGCCGCCCACCGCCACGGAAAAGTCAGCGGCGTTGAACAGCTGCGATAGAAGCTCTGCCCGGCTGAGGCGGCGGCAGCCGAGTTCCGCCGCGCGGGCGACTTCGGGCACGGTGTCCTCGATCGCGGCCGATGCGATCAGCACCTGGTCGGATGAGGTCACGCCGCTCCCGTCCTGCGGGAACAGGGTTACGCCGTTGGCTTCGAGCCAGGCGAATTTATCGGGGCTGCGGCCAGAATCGCGGCTGCGGTCCGAGCCTGCGACCACATGGCCAGCGCCGCGCGCGATCTGTGCGAGCGGCAGCATTCCGGAACCGCCGATCCCGCAGAAAAAGAGTGGCCGCCCTGAAAGCGACGCGGTGTCGACCCCGTTATCCATACTGCGATCGGTTATTGGCTTGCGCGCCCCCTGACAAGCGCCATAGGCTAACAACCATGACGAATATCGCCATCTGTGCGCCGGCAACGCCGATCACCCGCGAACATCAGACCGCGCTTGAAGACATGGTCGCGGCGGAATTTCCCGGGCACCGCTTGACCTTCCATGATCAATGCTTTGATCGCGCCGGGCACTTCGCCGGCGATGATCTGCGGCGACTGACCGCGTTGCTGGAATGCGCCAATGATCCAGCCTTTGATGCGGTGTGGTTTGCCAAAGGCGGATACGGATCGAACCGCATCGCCGAAGCGGCGGTCGCGCAGATGAACCTTTCAGCGCGGGCCAAGACCTATGTCGGCTTTTCCGATTGTGGTTACTTGCTGGCGGCATTGTATCGCGCGGGCATCGGGCAAAGTGTTCATGGCCACATGCCGGTCAGCGCAATATCGGAAGGCGGGCGCGAGGCGATCCGGCGGGTGCTGAACTGGCTGGGCGGCGATACCAGTGGCCTTGAACCGAGCCTCGACGGCAGCACACCGGCCGCCGCTTTCAACCTCATGACGCTGGCGATGCTGACGGGGACCCCGATGATGCCGGACCTGACCGGACATGTCGTCATGGTCGAGGAGGTGAGTGAGCATCTTTATGCGGTCGACCGGTTGTTTTTCCATTTGGCCGGAACGCTGCCGCGGCTTGCCGGTCTCCGCCTGGGTTCGATCACGGATGTGCCCGAAAATTACGTCGAATTCGGCCAGGGCGAGGAAGATATTGCCCGGTTCTGGTGTGCGCGTGCGGGCATCCCTTATCTGGGTCGGGCGCTGATCGGGCATAGTTCTGCCAACAGGGTTGTGCCCTTCGGCCTTGCCAGCCCGCCCGCGCGGCCGTAACGGCGCGCCCCA
>JBEQBX010000175.1:0-4098 GCA_041639595.1 Porphyrobacter sp. | reverse complement strand
CGACGTTTGACGATTTTCTGGATCAGCTATCATCCCGCAAACGCAAGGATTTGCGGAAAGAACGCAGCAGCGCGGTAGAGGGGCTGACGATCCGGCATCTGACCGGCAGCGACATCCGCGAAGAACATTGGGACGCGTTCTGGGTATTCTATCAGGACACGGGCGCACGCAAATGGGGGCAGCCTTACCTCACCCGCGAAGCGTTCAGCCTGCTGGGTCAGCGGCTGGGGGACCGGATCGTGCTGATCCTCGCCTACGACCAGACGGAGCCAATTGCCGGCGCGCTGAATTTCATCGGGAAAGATGCGCTCTACGGCAGATATTGGGGCTGCACGCGCGAGGTGCGCTTCCTGCATTTCGAGCTTTGCTATTATCAGGCCATCGACATCGCGATTGCACGCGGCCTTGCCCGGGTCGAAGCGGGCGCGCAGGGCGGGCACAAGCTGGCGCGAGGGTATGAGCCCGTCCAGACATGGTCCGCGCACTGGATCGCCGATCCGGGCTTTCGCGCCGCGATCGCCGATTTTCTCGAACGCGAGCGCCAGGGCGTGGCGAGCGACCAGCTGTATCTCGGCAGCCGAACTCCGTTCAGGAAGGGCTGATCAGGCAGCGCGCAGGCGGCCTTCGGCAAGCCACTGGCGCGCGCGGCGCTGGGCTTCGGCGATTTCGCGGGCGGTCATTTCGTCGGAAATGTCGGCGCGGCAATCGGCCGCTTCTTCATGACCGCGTGCGGCGGCAAGGTTGAACCACTTGTGCGCTTCGATGAGATCGCAGGTCGCGCCGTTGCTGCCGGTTGAAAAAGCCACGCCCAGATCAAAGCAGGCCTCTGCCTGACCTCGTCCAGCTGCCGCCAGCCACGCGCCAAGCAGGCCTTCGCCAGATGTTCCATGTGAAACATTCGTTTCGATTGCGATGATTGTCATGTTGCGATCCTTCAGTCACCTGGCCACCCCCCAAGGCGACCTTCCGTGATGAGAGAAGTGCGGCATTCATGGTCAATTTTTCGTTAACGCTGTTTGCAGTTTGTCAGTCCGCAGCTTTTGCCACGACTCTCTGCCAAAGCCGCTTGTGCGCCTACGGGGGCTTGCCTATAGGGCGCGCACTGCATTCCGCTTGCCGGGACCAAGTGAGCCAATGAAAAAATTCAGGGCGTCAGGACGCGATGGTCTTCCCAGCGGCTTATGGGACGAGAGAGCTTGATGCCAACCACCGCGTCTGACGATATTGATATCCTCGAAAAGGCCAAGCGCCTTCTGGCTCCGGACTATGTGCCGGGCGACGACGAGGAATACATGAACGACCGCCAGCAGGCCTATTTCAGGATGCTGCTGATCGAATGGAAACGATCGATCCATTCCGCCGCAGGGCAAACCCTTCAGTCGCTGCAAGACGGCCCGATCCGCGAGGCCGATCTCACCGATCGCGCGTCGAGCGAGACCGATTGGGGCATCGAACTGCGCACCCGCGATCGTCAGCGCAAACTGGTTGCCAAGATCGATGCCGCTTTGCGGCGTATTGACTCGGGCGAATACGGCTATTGCGAGGTTACGGGCGAACCCATCGGCCTGCGCCGCCTGATCGCGCGGCCGGTCGCCACCATGACGGTGGAAGCGCAGGAAGCGCACGAACGGCGCGAAAAGGTTTCGCGGGACGACTGAGATGCAAACATGGCGGGGCATCTTGTGCCGCCTTGGGACGCCTTGCAACAACCCGTCGTGCGCAAGCCCGCCCTTTACTGCACGTTAACTGCAAATGCCGCACCAGCGGGGTGTCGCAATGGCAGTGACGTGCATAATGTAGCGACCGCGCTGCCCGAACTTGAAGCAGCTGAGGAGGCGAACCGACCATGACAGGTGTTGAAACCCGCAGTGTTGCGCGCGACAGCCTGTTCCTGCTGGCTGACATTCGTGTCGAACAGGGCGCTGACGCGCACCGCGTCAGGGTGCGTAATCTTTCCGACGGCGGCATGATGGGCGAAGGCCACTTGCGTGTGCAGCGCGGCCATCGCGTCACAGTTGAACTGCGCAACATCGGCGTTATCGGTGGCACGGTCGCATGGGTGCAGGACAACCGGTTTGGGGTTGCATTCGATGAAGAGATCGATTCCCAGCAGGCTCGCAGACCGCTTCAGGTGACCGACCAACCAGCTGTTGAGCTTGTGAAGCCGTCATGGGCGCACCGCGCCCCCCGACCGCCCTTGCCCAGCCAGCTGCGCAAGATCTGATTTTATTTCCCGGGCACTGCGGCGTAACCACGCATTTCGGCAAGCTGACCGCGACGTTGCAACCTGCTAGGCAGGTGTCGATGCGATTCTGCTTGCCCCTGTTTGCTGCGCTGATGCTTTCGTCCTGCGGCCCTGCCGGGGATGCAGGCCCGATCGAGGTGGCGATCATTGGCGCGCCCGGCAGCCTATTCCAGCAGGGCGTGCGCCTAGGGCCGCCGGCGCAGCACGTTCGCGCTGCCACATCGGAAGGGCTGGTCGCTCTTGATCAGGCGGGTCAGGTGGTGCCTGCCATCGCCGAGCGCTGGATCGTCACCGATGACGGCCTAAGCTACATCTTCCGCTTGCGTGACACCACTTGGCGGAATGGCGGCGAGATCACCGCCCCTGATGTGCGGCAAAAGTTGCGTGAGGCGATTGCGCGGGTCAGCGGCACGTCGCTCGCGCTTGACCTTGCCAAAGTCCGCGAGATCCGCGCCATGACGGGCCGCGTGATAGAGGTGCGGCTGACCGCGCCGATGCCCGATTTACTACGCCTTCTGGCCCAGCCTGAACTTGGCTTTATCCGGAATGGCAGCGGTGCCGGTCCCATGGCGATTTCACGCAAAGGGCAGGGCAAGGGCGCGCGGCTGTCTGCCTTGCCGCCTGAATCCCGCGGTCTGCCTGCGCGGGAGGATTGGGAGGATGTCGCCCGCCCCGTGGCCGTGCGGGCGCTATCCGCAGAAGATGCCGTGGCGGCCTTTTCGCGCGGCGAAGTCGATCTGGTGCTCGGCGGCAGCATCACGGATTTCCCGCAGGCAGAAGCCGGCCCACTGTCACGCGGAACGATTCAGGTTGATCCGGCGATTGGCCTGCTGGGATTGACGGTGCGGCGTGAAACCGGCCTGCTCGCCGATCCAGCGCGGCGTGAGGCTTTGTCGATGGCAATCGATCGTGCCGCCCTGATCCAGAGCTTCGGCCTAAGCGGGTGGCGTGAGAGCAGCTGGATTGTGCCGCCTGATATCTTTGCCGTTCCACCACATCCCGAAGATCGCTGGAATGGCGCCACCATCGATGAACGGCGCAGGGTCGCTGCGGCGCGGGTGCAGGCGTGGGCCGGTCCCGGGCGGGAGGCGATTGTCCGGGTTGCACTGCCGCGCGGACCCGGCAGTGACCTTCTGCTCGAACAGCTGGCGACCGCATGGGGAGCAATCGGGGTGGCCGTCAGGCGCGCCGCGCCGGGGGAAACAGCCGATCTTGAACTGCGCGACACCCTGGCGCGCTATGCCTCGCCGCATTGGTTTCTCAACCAGTTCCATTGCAGCCTTGGCGCGGGCCTGTGTGCGCCGCGTGCCGATGCTTTGGTGCGCGAGACACTGACAGAGCGTGACGCAGCACGGCGCGAGGCGCTGCTCGTCGAAGCCCATGCTGCACTGGTCGAACGCGAGGCCTATATTCCACTGGGCGTACCCGTGCGCTGGTCGCTGGTGCGCGGTACGACCCGCAATTACCTGCCCAATGCGTGGGCGATCCACCCCTTGTTCCCCCTGTCACAGCCCACCACATAAGGGGAATGGAACAGCCCATGCCTCGCCGCCCCGAAACCATTGCGTTTGCTCTGCCCAGTGGCACTGACCCCGCTTCGGTGCGCGCCCGGGTAACTGCCATGGAGAAGCTGCTGGAACGCAGTTTCACACTTCCGGGTGTGAATATGCCGATCGGGCTGGATGCGCTGATCGGCCTGGTGCCGGTACTGGGTGATATCGTGACGACTGCGATGGGTGCCTATATCGTCTGGGAGGCGCGTAACCTCGGCCTGCCCAAATGGAAGCTGGCCCGGATGGGCGCGAATGTTCTGTTCGATACCGCGATTGGTGCGATCCCTTTGATTGGAGATG
>JBEQBX010000174.1:0-4362 GCA_041639595.1 Porphyrobacter sp. | reverse complement strand
GCTGGCCATGCTGCTCGCCTGTTCCTTGCTCGCCGTGTCTTGTGTGGCTTAGGTCAGGTCGAAGCGGGTGGGCAAGGCCTTGCGGATCATCTTTTCCGCCGCGGCATAGGGCCCGGCGATCAGCGGCATGGCCTGCATCGCCTCGAAATGCGCACCGAGGGACGGCCACCTGTCGAGCGGGGTTTCCGCGACCAGCGACACCTGCATCAGCACGCAGGCCACCGTGATGTCGGCAATCGACAGCGCATCGCCCGCGAAGAACTGGCGCCCCGCTAGCCGCGCTTCGAGCACATCGAACACCGGCGGAAGCTGCACGTTCCACGCCTCGCGCGCCTTATCGAGACCCGGCTCCTCGCCCTTCGAGACCGCAAAGAAGATCGGACGGAAAATGCCAAGCCCCCCTGCCATGGCGAGCGCGGTGTCGGCATATTCCTCGATGAACAACGCTTCGCCCAGCGCCATCGGCGCTTCGGGGTAGAGCGCGGGCGCAGGATGCTTTTTCTCGATGAAGGCGCAGATCGCGGATGAATCGGCGATGGTGCCGGCCACGCCGTCTTCGGCCACGCTGCGGTCGCGCAGCACCGGGATGCGCTTCATGGGCGAGATATCACGGAACCACTGCGGCGGATCGAAGACGTTGATCGCTTCCACCTCGTAAGGGACGCCCTTGGCGATGCACACGCCGGCCACTTTGCGCACAAAGGGCGATACCGGGCTGCCGTAAATCACCAGATCGGGGCGGGTATCGGTCATGCGCGCAGTTCCTCTCGACGTGTCTCTCGCCGCCTCCATAAGCGCCCGCAGCGATAGCGCAATCGTCAGGTGATCGCGCATCCGCACCGCGCTAGGCGAGACACCGAAGCAAGCGCCAAAGCAGCCGTTGCGTTTTCGGATGCAACGCGCCAACCTGAAGGGGAGAGGGACGACTCCCCCACATTCGTTAGAGAGGACATGACTATGGTCACCCAGTACAAGAACCTTATCGGCGGCGAGATGGTCGGCACCGACCGCTGGCTCGATGTCGTGAACCCCGCAACAGAACAGGTGATCGGCCAGGTTCCGGCCTGCGGCAAGGCGGAGCTTGACCGCGCCGTTGCCGCCGCGCGCACCGCGTTCAAGACGTGGAAGAACACCCCCATCGAAGAACGCCGCGCCGCGATCATGGCGATTTCGGGCGCGATCAAGGCCAATGCGGAAGAACTCTACCGCCTGCTCACCAGCGAACAGGGCAAGCCGCACGATCAGGCCAAGGGCGAAATCTACGGCGCTGCCGGGATGAGCGCGGCGCAGTCCACCCTCAGCCTGGATGATGAAATCAACGAGGACAGCGACACCCGCCTGTCGCGCACCCGCCGCGTGCCGGTGGGCGTGGTTGCGGGCATCGTGCCGTGGAACTTCCCGGTCATGATGGCGATCCAGAAGATCGCGCCCGCCATGCTGTCGGGCTGCACCATCGTCTTGAAGCCCTCGCCCTTCACCCCGCTGACCACTTTGCGCATCGCCGAGCTGATCGCCGGCGTGGTGCCCGCTGGCGTCGTCAACATCATCACGGGCGAGGATGACCTTGGCCCGCTGATGACCAGCCACCCCGATATCGACAAGATCACCTTCACCGGCTCCACCGCGACCGGCAAGAAGATCATGGAAGGCGCCTCGGCAGACCTCAAGCGCATCACGCTGGAACTGGGCGGCAATGACGCCTCGATCGTGTTGCCCGATGCCGATCCCAAGAAGGTCGCCGAACAGCTGTTCTGGTCGAGCTTCTCCAACGCCGGCCAGATCTGCGTCGCGGCCAAGCGCGTCTATATCCACGAGGATATCTATGACGAGCTGTCCGCCGCCATCGTCGAATATGCCAAGACCGTGACCGTGGGCGACGGCGCGCAGCAGGGCACGGGCGTCGGCCCGATCCAGAACAAGAAGCAGTACGAGCGCGTGCTCGAACTGATCGAGGACGCCAAGGACAACGGCTACAAGTTCCTGCTGGGCGGCAATGCCGATCCTTCCGGCACCGGCTACTTCGTGCCGCTGACCATCCTCGACAACCCGCCCGAAGACGCGCGCATCGTGGCCGAGGAGCAGTTCGGCCCGGTCATGCCGCTGATGAAGTTTTCGACCGAGGAAGAAGTCATCGCCCGCGCCAACAACTCGGAATACGGGCTGGCCGGCGCGGTGTGGACGGGCAACCCCGAAAAGGGCGTGGAAATCGCCGAACAGCTCGAAACCGGCACGGTGTGGGTCAATGAATACCTCCACCTGTCGCCCTTCGCGCCGTTCGGCGGGCACAAGCAGTCGGGCTTCGGCGCCGAATACGGCAAGGAAGGCCTCAAGGAGTTCACCTACGCACAGGTGATCACCGTCAAGAAGGACAGCGTTCTGGCTTGATAATCAGGCGGTTGGTGGGCATTGTGCGGCCAGAGGGAGGATGATCATGCATAATAACTTCAAGCGTCTGGCCGCGCTTTCACCGATGCTCGCCGCAGCGGGACTGGCCGGAGCGGCGTTGCTGTCTCCGGCCGCCCCGGCCCATTCGCAAAGTCTGGGCGACATCATGGGTTCGGCCAAGAAGGTCGCACAGGCCGCGAGTGTGTCGGACGAACAGATCGTGGCGTACTTCGGGCAGATGTCGGACGAAATGGACCGCACAAATCCGCTTGCGCCTGCCAAGAACCCCTACGCGGTGCGGCTCGCCAAGCTGACCAAGGGGCTGGATTCCTATGACGGGCTGAAACTCGATATCCAGGCCTACCTCGTTGACGAGGTGAACGCCTTTGCCATGGGTGATGGCACGGTCCGGGTCTATTCCGGGCTGATGGACAAGATGAATGACGATGAAGTGCGCTGCGTGATCGGCCACGAAATCGGGCATGTGAAGCTGGAACATGGGCAGAAACGCCTGAAACGCGCGCTGCAACAGGATGCGGCGTTGAGCGTGGCCGGCACGGCCAGTGGCGGCGTGCGGCGGCTGGCCAATTCGGAACTTGGCGGGCTGGTGCAGAACGTGATGTATGCCCAGCATTCGCAGGCCGCGGAAACAGCGTCGGATGATTATGCGCTCGGCTTCATGGGAGCCAAGGGTTACCAACGCGAAGCATGCGCCACCGCAATGGACAAGCTGGCGGCGCTGGGCGGGGGCGGCGGCATTGCACTGCTGCAAACTCACCCCAATCCCGCAGCGCGTGCCAAGCGGATGCGCAAGCAGATCCAGTGATCGATCCGGGAACGTTACTGGCCGGGCTGGTGCGGGTGTGTGCTCGTGCCGGCCTTGGCACAGTGGCGGGAGAGCCGCAGCGGTTGACCGGCGGCGCGGTGATGGAAAGCTGGCGGTTTGCGGCTGGTGACAGCGCCTACGTGCTGCGCCGCGCGCCGAGTGCCGAATTCATGCAAGGGCGGCCATACGGGCACCCCACCGAGGCCGCGCTGATCGAAGCGGCCCGCGCCAAGGGTGTAACCGCGCCGGAAGTGGTCGCGGTGCTGGCGGAGGCTGACGGGCTAGGCTCGGGCTTCGTGATGCGCGCTCTGCCGGGGACGGCTGATCCCAAGGTGATCTTGGCGTGCGACGATCCGGCGGGCCTGCTGCGGGAAGCGGCGCGGGATCTCGCCCGCATCCACCGCTTGCGGCAGGGCGATGTGCCCGAGGGCGTACCGGTGATGGATTACCACGCCGCCATCGCTGACCTCAAACAGCAATTCATGGACGCAGGTGGGGATCGCCCGATCATCGCGCTTGGCCTCAGGTGGCTGGAGGACAATTGCCCGCTCGAGGTCGAGCCTGTCCTCAACCACGGCGATTACCGGATGGGCAATCTGCTGGTCGAAGGATCGCGGCTGACGGGGGTGCTCGACTGGGAACTGGCGCATTTCGGCGACCGCCATGAAGACCTCGCCTTCGGCTGCATGGCGGTGTGGCGCTTCGCCCGCTACGACCGCCCCGCGCTGGGGCTTGGCAGCATCGGAGACTACTTCGCCGCCTATGAGGCCGAGGCGGGCGTCACAATCGACCCCGCGCGCTTCCGTTTCTGGACGATCTACCGCACCGTTTGGTGGGCCTTGGGCTGCCTGAAAATGGCGGCGCAATGGCGCTCTGGCGCGGACCGGATGCTGGAACGGGTGGTCATCTCACGCCGGACGAGCGAGCAGGAACTCGATCTGCTGCTGCTGCTGGAGGAGGACGCGCCCGAGCCCGAGCAGGCGCGGGCCGTCACAATCGAAACCCCGCATGCACCGCAAGGCGAAGCAACCGACGGGGAACTCGCGCAGGCGATTTTCGAATGGCTCGGCACGGTGAAAGACCGTTTCGAGGGGCATGACCGCTTCCAATATGCCGTGGCCCGCAACGCGCTGGGCATGATTGCGCGCTTC
>JBEQBX010000173.1:0-4555 GCA_041639595.1 Porphyrobacter sp. | reverse complement strand
TTCACCATCCCCGACATGGTCGCGCGCGGCGAGCTGCGGCCGCTCCGTGATCCCAGCGTCACGGGCATCGACGATGCCTGAAGCCGCGCCTTATGTAGGTTTTCTGTTCCGTTGCTACTCAACCCCCATATTCGCCCCGAGATTGAAGCGCTCGAGCACACGCTCCAACTCGTCGGGCGTCAGGCCAAGCCTTCGGTCGGGCGCGGCATCGCTGGTCTTGTGCCCGCCTTCTTCCCCCGGCTGCCGAAACGGATAGTGGCGACCGGTCAGGCGATTATAGCCAATCGCCAGCAGCACCAGCAACGCTGTATCGAGCAGCACCGGCGATAGGGCAAAACCGATGCCGATGTCGCCACCCTCGAGCGCGACCAGCACCGTTGCCAGCGCCACCGCACCACCGGGCGGGTGCATCGCGCGCAGGCTCGCCATGGCGATGATCGCGCCGCCCACCGCCAATCCCACACTGATTTCCGCAGGCAGGGCGAATTGCAGCACCGCTATTGCCGCCAGGGCCGAAGCCGTGTTGCCGACGACTGCCGACCACGGCTGGGCCAGCGGCGAATTGGGAATGGCAAACAGCAGAAACGCGCTCGCGCCGAGCGGAGCGATCAACAGGAAGCTCGCAATGTCGCCGCGCCAGGCACTGAGCACCACGAGCAGCCCGGCACTAAGCGAAAGCGCCAGCCCCGCACCCAAAGCCGCCCGCAGCGCCTCGTGCGGACGCTGGCGCGGCATCGCCGGTCCGACTGCCCGCAGCGCCTGGCGCAGGCGCACATGCGCGCGCATCAGGCCAGAAAGCGAAAGCAGAGCCGAAGTGTCGCCTTTTTGAAGCAGGGCGTTACTGCCCGTCGGTCTGTGTGTTCTCGGCGTCATCGGCGTTCTTTCTGTTATCATGAGCGGCAATTCGCCTGCCGTTCAGGCATAACGCACCAGGCACGATCGCGCGCCGGACAAAGCCGATAGAAATTCTTTGCGGGTGAGCAGCGCGTAAGCAACCCCCCGCTCATTCGCAAGTTCAGGGCACGTTTCGGATCACAGGATCGGACTGACCCCGAACAACAGCGGATGGATCAGAATTAGGACAAGGTAAAGCGCCCCGGCCGCTACCAGACGCAGCGGCTGTCCGAACATCACCGCCCCCGCGCCGGGCCGCACGATCAGACGGTGCAACCGCTGCCACTCGGGCCCCATGTCGCGCTGACGGCGACGGTCGATCAACGGTCCTCCCACCAGCGCGAAGGCGGCGAAGATGCCGAACATGAGGACATGGGCAAGTGTCCCGTTAGCGAAGGCATGCGCCCCCGCCCACAGCGCAAGCGCGGCCAGCAAGGGGTGGCGAATCCACCCGACGATGCCGGGCCGAGCTGGGTCGAAAGCGGCATTGTTCGTCCCGCCAAAGGAAAAGGGATTGGGCCGTCCGATCGCCAGAGCAAGGATCAGGCAGACCACGGCCATTACCGCCAGCACCAGATGGTTGTGCCACGGCTTCCTTGCCCACAGCATGACAAACGGCGCCCGGCCAGCCGCCGCAATCAACCAGGCCAGCACCGCAAGCGACAGCAGCGAATAGCCGAGTGTGAAACCTCGCTGGCCAAGCAGCCCGACTAGCCACGGCTTGACCGGGGGGCGCACCGGAACAGCGTGCGAGACCAGGAACACGCCGAGCGCGGCGGCAAATTCGGGCCAGCCCATGGCTCAACCCGCCGCCCGACGCGGGCGCAGCAGCATCGGGCCGTAGAGCGCGGCGAACCCGGCGAAAGCCGCGATCCAACTCGCGCCTGACAGGCTGTGGAGCGGGCTTGCCGCCTCGGGCCATGCGCCCGCCCCAATCCGCGCCAGCGCAGCGCAGATCACCGCCGCATAGATCGCCACCGTCCCGCGCCCGGCCGTTAGCGCTCGGCCCGTATGGCCCAATGTTGCGCGGGTCATCACCGCCAGCGTCATCAGCCCGAGCGCGCCTGCCATCCACAGATGCTGCGCCGAGCCTGCGCCAAGCCATCCGGGCCCGAGGATTTCCACCGCCCCCGCCAGCGCGCCCAGCGGCACAAACACATAGCCAAGGTGCAGCACCAGCACAGCGGTTCGCCCAAGGTGCGGTCCCCCGCCCAGCGCGCCATACGTGCCAGATGGACCAGCCCCGCCAGCCCCAACGCCATGCCGGTGAGCGGCGCAAGCGGCGCGGCCACCCATGCCAGCAGCGCTGCCAGCAGCAGGCCAAGCGCAGCCAGATCAAACCGCTGCATCGGCGGCACAGGCAGGCGGCCAGCGCCCTGCTTGGTCAGCCAGTTGCGGGTGAACGACGGCACGATCCGCCCGCCGATCACTGCGATCATCATCAATACCGCGCCAAGACCGAGCCGCAGGCCCATGCCTTGCGCCGCATAGCCCCCGCGCGCCGCCTCCCAGTGGAACAGCGCATTGGCGCAGCCGAACAGCACCAGCAGGCCGACGACGGGCAGATTGCGCCAGTTCCTGCCGACCACGATCTCGCGCCCGAGCAGCACCGCCAGCGCCGCAACCAGCGCAAGATCGATCACCGCGACGGCCAATCGCGGCAATCCCTGAGAGAACGTCACCGCCAGCCGCCCGGCCAGCCAGGCTGCCGTCAGCCCGGCGAGTGGCCAGCCCGTCACAGGCAAGCGCCCGGTCCAGTTGGGGACGGCGGTCAGCAGGAACCCGGCAATGATCGCACCGAGGTAGCCGAACAGGAACTCGTGTGCGTGCCATGTCACCGGATCGAAGGTGGTCGGCAGTGCGAGCTTGCCCGTCAGCATCGCTACCCACAGAGCCATCGCCAGCGCCGCCCACAGCGCGCCCAGCAGAAAGAACGGCCGGAACCCGAAACTCAGCACCGCCGGGCCGCGCCAGGCGCGGTGGCGCTCCATGGTGGTCGTGGCGGCGGTCATGTCCGGTCTCCTTTGCGCCAGCTTAGCGGTAATAAGAAGTATATTGAATGCCTATTTTATCGGGCGACCGTTTCCGGCGACGACATCTGGCAAGATCGCCATTCGGCCTATCGCCGAAGCGCCCTTTATGCTACTGACCACAGAGCCATGACACGCCCGGATGATCCTAGTCCCCCCGCCATCGTGATCGCCGCCGGAGGGGAAGGTCAGCGGATCGGCGGGAACAAGCCCGTGCGGTTGCTCGGCGGGCGACCGCTGCTGGCCCATGCCATCGAGAACGCTGCGGCGCAGTCGGATTGCGTGGCTGTAGCAGTTCGCGAGGCGGGCCAGATCGAGGCGGGCAGCCTGCCGCTGCTGTGCGACGCTGCGCCGGGGCGCGGGCCGATCAGCGCGCTCGCCAGCGCCTTTGCCTTTGCCGCCGCGCAGGGCCGGCCCGAGGTGCTGCTGATCGGCTGCGACCAGCCCTTCCTGCCGCACGATCTTGCTACCCGGCTCGGTGCGGCGCTGGACGGGCACAAGGTCGCCATGCCGGTCAGCCGGGGTAAATACCAGCCACTCGCCGCGCTGTGGCGCGTGGATCAGACGGCGTTGGCCGATTACATCGCGCAAGGCGCCGCCTCGCTGTGGCGCTTTGCTACGGCGCAAGGCGTGGTGCATGTGGAATGGGCTGAGACCGGCGCGCTTGATCCCTTCGCCAATATCAATGATTCTGCCGCGCTGGCCGAGGCTGAGGCGCATCTCAGCACCGCGGCTCGAACACCAGCGCGCTGACCAGCCCACCGGCGGCGGCGGCAGGGGCGTTCGGCGAGCGACGGATCAGCCAGTCAGCCTTGGCTAAGGCAGCCTGCGCGCCGCTATCCTGATTGCTGATCGGGGTGAGGCCGTCCTCCTTCCACTCTGCGCGCACAAAAGTCTCGCGCGGGCCGTTTTCCGCCAGCGGCGCGGCCAGCGGCAGGCGCCGCCAGCGCAGCACATCGCGGGTGGTCTGGCCCTGCAGCGCGGCGAGCAAGGGCAGCAGAAACAACCGCGCCGTCACCATCGCCGAAGTCGGATTGCCCGGCAGGCCCAGCACCAGTGTGCCCCCGGCCCGGCCCAGCCACACCGGCTTTCCGGGCTTGATCGCGACCTTGGAGAACACCAGATGAAGGCCGTGGCTTGCAAACATAGGCTTGGCAAAGTCGTGCTCCCCAACCGAAGCGCCGCCGGTGACAATCACCAGATCGGCCTGCGCAAGGGCGGCCCCGGCAAGTTGTTCCAATTCGGGCAGGCTGTCTCCGCCGATCGCCTGCCGCACGATCTGCGCCCCGGCCTGTTCCGCCATCGCCGCCACGCCGAATCCCACGCTTTCGGGGATGGTGTCGGCAGCCAGATGCGCTTCGCCAGGAGCTGCCAGTTCATCGCCGGTGGCAATGATCGCCGCCCGTGGCCGCCGCGCCACGGCAATGCACGCCCGGTCTGCCGCCGCCGCTGCAATCATTGCCCGGGCAGTGAGCCGCGTTCCGGCCTCCAGCAGCACTGCTCCGGCGGCGAAATCGCTGGCCGCCGCGCGCACGTGCCAGCCGGGGCCGTAACCTTCGGCAAACCGCACATTCTTGCCCTTGCGGGTGGCATATTCCTGCATGATGCAGCGATCCGCGCCGGCGGGCAGG
>JBEQBX010000172.1:0-4645 GCA_041639595.1 Porphyrobacter sp. | reverse complement strand
CACGATCCGTTCGCCAAACCCTTCGCGGCCCTGTTCCAGAAGCTTTGCGATCATCGCAGGGTCACGGCCAAACTGCCGCTCCGCCCACAAAAGCGAATCCGAGCTCAATTGTTCCATGTGAAACGCTGTCAAGGCCCCGCCAAAGGCGGTCAAACCCAGGGCAAGGTGCACCATGAGGAGGCCTAGAGCCACCGTAACCAGCGCCCGCGCGGAAAGGCCAGCCAGTAGCGGAATGGCAAGGCCCGCCATCGCATAGGCGCGCAGCACGTCATTGCTCGCGAGCAGGAGTGCATGCACCAGACCGATCGCGAACAGCACGATCATCCGCGCATAATGCGCCCGCCACGGCTTTTCCCCAGACCGTTCGATCAGGATCAGGCACCCCGCGCCGAACAGCATCGCAAACAGCGTGCGGAACTTGTCTTCGATGAACACGAAACTGCCTAGCCACACCCAGTAATCGGCAGGGCTGGTGCCACCAAAGCTCAGGGGATTGTAATAGGCCGGCCCCGGCAGCGCGAAGGCGAGGACGTTCATCCCCACAATCCCGATCACCGCCACGTCCCGCAGGGCGTCCAGCGCAAGTATTCTGCCGGGATCGGCGGGCGTCATCATGGATGACGCCCTACCGCGAAAATCAGGCCAGCGCAGCCTTCAGATCGTCAACCAGATCAAGCCGTTCCCAAGGGAAGAAGTCGCCATCTGCGGTGCGGCCGAAGTGACCATAGGCAGCGGTCGGCTGGTAGATCGGCTTGTTGAGGCCGAGATGCGTGCGGATCGCGCGCGGGGTCAGGCCGCCCAGCTTGGCAATGCCGAGGATCGCCGCTTCGATCGCGTCGTCGCCGACCGTGCCGGTGTCATGCGTGTCGACATACAGCGACAGCGGCTTCGACACGCCGATGGCATAGGCGATCTGGATGGTGCAACGCGTGGCAAGGCCGGCGGCAACCACGTTCTTGGCGAGGTAGCGGGTGATATAGGCCGCCGAACGGTCAACCTTGGTCGGGTCCTTGCCGCTGAACGCGCCGCCGCCATGCGGTGCCGCGCCGCCGTAGGTGTCGACGATGATCTTGCGGCCGGTCAGCCCTGCGTCACCATCCGGCCCGCCGATTTCGAAGCTGCCGGTGGGGTTGATGAAATACTCGGTTTCACGCAGCAGCACCGGCGGGATCACGTCGGCGATGACGTTCTTCACATAGGCTTCCAGCTCGGCCTGCTTGGCCGGATCGTTCTCGTCATAGCCAGCCTTGTGCTGAGTCGAGACGACCACGGCGGTCGCGGCGACCGGCAGCGAACCTTCGTAACGCAGCGTCACCTGGCTCTTGGCGTCCGGTTCAAGGAACGGGGCCGCGCCAGAATGGCGGTCTGCGGCCATCCGCTCGAGGATCTTGTGGCTGTAATACAGCGTGGCGGGCATCAGGCCGGGGGTTTCGTCGGTCGCGTAACCGAACATGATGCCCTGGTCGCCTGCGCCTTCGTCCTTGTTTTCGCCAGCATCCACGCCTTGCGCAATGTGTGCCGACTGGCCGTGCAGGTTATTTTCGAAGCGGAAGGTCTCCCAGTGGAAGCCGTCCTGTTCGTAACCGATGCGCTTCACCGTGGCGCGCACGGTCGCTTCGATTTCTTCCTTGGCGCCCGGTGCCCATGCGTCATTTTCGAACACGCCCTTGCAGCGGATTTCGCCCGCCAGCACGACCAGTTGCGTGGTGGTCAGCGTTTCGCAGGCGATGCGCGCTTCGGGGTCTTTCGACAGGAACAGATCGACGATTGCGTCCGAAATCTGGTCCGAAACCTTGTCCGGGTGACCTTCGGAAACGCTTTCAGAGGTGAACAGGTAATTGGAGCGCATGGGATCCCCCGGGGGCTGAAAGAGCGGTTTTGCGCGGGGAAAGTTACCTTATAGAGATATAAGGAAACCTTTATGTCCTGCGCCGTTCCGTTCCGCCCTAGCCGCGCGCGCGGACCAGCGCAAGCATTCTTGGCAACCAGAGCCCTTGGCCAAGGCCAAAGGCGATCAACAGCGCCGCCCAGCCGATTGTCAGCAGATGCCCCCACTGTCCGAACAGCGTCGGCGGCTTGGCAGCGGGCACCAGACCTTCCAGCTTGTCCGCCTTGCCCATGCCGATATGCCCGCGCACCACGCCATTTGCGTCGATCACCGCGCTGATGCCGGTCGTGGTCGAACGCAGCACCGGCAGCCCTTCCTCGATCGCGCGCATCCGTGCCTGGGCAAGATGCTGCGGCGGGCCCCACCAACCGAACCAGCCATCATTGGACGGGTTGAAGATGTAATCGGGGCGATTCGCCTTGTCCGCCACCGCGCCGGAGAACACGATCTCGTAACAGATCATCACCCCCGCCTTGCCATGGACACCCAGATCCAGCGTGCGCGGGCCGGGGCCGGGCAGGTAATCGATGCTGCCCGCCACCAACCGCTGCAGTCCCAACGGTTCCAGCAACGAGCGCATCGGCAGATATTCGCCATAGGGCACCAGATGTGCCTTGTCGTAATCGCCCAGAATCCGGCCTTCGCCGCTGATCGCCATGACCGAATTGCGCGCGCTGACGGCTGCCGGAACACCCGATCGCCCGGCACCGATATTAAGGTTCACCACGCCCGTCAGTAGCGTCGATTGCGGGCCGATCACCCGGCCGATGCGGCGGCGGGCCAGCACCGGATCGCCGCCAGCGGTCATCTGGAGATAGAACCGCTCCGGATACCCTTCTTCCAGATAATCGGGCACCGCGCTTTCCGGCCACAGCACGATCCGGGATCTGTTGCCGCCCGGCGCGGTCAGGCGGGTGAGGCGGCGGAACTGCTCTTCGAACTTGGCAGGGTCGTTGATTTCGGATTGCGGGAGATAGGGCTGGACGAGGGTGTAGCGCAGGGCGGAGTCGCCGGAGAAAAGGCCGGGCATGACGGGAAAGGTCATCCATCCCAGCAGAATGGTTGCAGGCAGCAACGCCCAGCGGGCGCGACCTGTGGTGACGAGCCAGAGGAAACCGACCCCGATCAGCATGGCTAGCCCTGACAATGCATAGGTTCCGAACCACGGCAGCAGCATTGCCACCCCGGGCGTCTCCCAGCGCCCCAACAGCATCAGGCCGAGCGGCGGCCAAGGATAGCCGGTGAACACCCAGCCACGCAGCCATTCCGTAATGATCCACGCGCCCGCCAGTACCAGCCCGAAGGCCCACAGCGGGCGCTTTTTCGCCAGCAGGTGCGCGGCCAGCGCAGCCAGCGCGGGATAGATCGCAAGGTAGATGCACAGCAGCGGCACCGCGGCCCAGCCCAGCACTTCGGGCATTTTGGCCTGATGGGTGAATGCAGTCGCGATCCAGTTATTGGCGAGCGTCAGATGTGCCCAGCCGAACCACCACCCGCGCCACACTGCGCCGCGCCAGTTTTCAGCGGTGTAAATCAGCCACACAAACCCCGCGACTCCGGCAAGGCCCAGCGGCCAAAGATGCAGCGGCGGGTAGGCGCAGGCCGCGATCAGGCCAAGCGCGATGGCAGCCAGCGCGGGGCGGCGCTGCGCCAGCGCAGGAACCGCCGCCAGCCGCTCAAGCATGGCTATCAGTCGACCGTTTCGAGCGTGCCGCCGCTATCACCGCCCGCGTCATCCCCGCGGATCGAGGGCGGGAGGATCGAGCTGTCGATGCCGCCCTGCCCGGCGCTGCGATCATCGTCCGCAACCTTGCGGGGCTTGCGGGTGCGGGCCGGCTTTTCGCTGCGCTCGGCACGTTCCGGACGCTCGGTGCGGTCAGCGTGTTCGGTGCGATCAGCACGCTCGGCGCGTTGCGGACGTTCGGCACGCTTTTCGCTACGCTCGGCCCGGTCCGGGCGTTCGCCCTGATTCTCGGTCCGAGTTTCGGGCCGGTTCTCGCTGCGGTTTTCACGCGGCTTGCGCTGCTGCTGACGGCGCGCATTCTGCTGGCGCGGCTGGCTTTCCCCGCGATCGTCATTGCGATGGTCGCGGTCATCATCGATGAAGGATTCGCCTTCCTGACCGGGGTCGCCCTCTTCCGGGTCGGCGCGCTGGCCACTGTCTTGCTGGTCATAACGCGGGCGCGAAACCGGCTCGCTGCGGCGGCCGAAATCCATATCGTCGTCGCCGTAATCTTCAACCTGCTCGCGTTCGTCACGGCGGCCGTTACCACCGGCACTGCCGCGCTGCTCGTCCATGCGCGCCTTGTTATCGGCGATCACGCGGAAATAGTGGTCGGCGAACTGGAGGTAGTACTCCATCTGCACGCGATCGCCATTGTGGTGGGCGTCCTGCGCGAGCTTCTTGTACTTGTCGAGCATCTGCGGGGCATTGCCGCGCGCCCGGCTATCGATCCGGTTCAGTTGTGCGCCATTGCCGCCCTGATTGCGGTTGCCGCGTCCACGACGACGGTTATTCCGGTTATTATTGTTGTTATTCAAGGAAAACGTTCCTTATCAGCGACCTGGCGCGGAAATATTCACTATACGCGTGGTCAACAGACCCCTTGCCCTTTCGTCACGCATGGCTCAGGCGATGGCCTAGCCAAAGCATGCCGCGCGCTCCGCGCTGTCGCAACCGGGGGCGTACCCTGACGGCGGTATCAGCTAAGTTCAGGAGCTTGGCCCAGCGACTTGCGCCCTTCGCAGATCGTCTGG
>JBEQBX010000171.1:0-4656 GCA_041639595.1 Porphyrobacter sp. | reverse complement strand
CCGATCTCTGGTGATGAGCCTTGTCAGCATGATCGGCCCGCGTCCGAACCTGCTGGGTCAGGATGCCGGCAGCCACAAGCGCCTCGAAGTCGATCAGCCGATCCTGACGAACGAAGACATTGCCAAGATCCGCTCGGTCGAAGCGGCGCTTGACGGTGCCTTCCGCACGGCCACGATTGACACGACCTGGGCTGCGTCTGCGGGCGCTGAAGGCCTTGAACTGGCGATCAAGGAAATGTGCTGGGCCGCCACCGAAGCGGTGCTGGCTGACAAGAACATCCTGATCCTGTCAGACCGCAGCCAGAACGAAGACCGCATCCCGATGCCGGCGGCATTGGCAACAGCGGCGGTGCATCAACACCTTGTCCGTCAAGGCCTGCGCATGCAGACAGGCCTTGTGGTCGAAACTGGCGAAGCGCGCGAAGTGCATCACTTCTGCGTGCTGGCTGGCTATGGCGCCGAAGCGATCAATCCGTACCTTGCGCTGGAAACGCTGGAGCAAATCCGCGTTGCCAAGGAACTGCCGCTTGAGCCCAAGGATGTAAAAAAGAACTATATCAAGGCCATCGGCAAGGGCATTCTCAAGGTCATGTCCAAGATGGGCATCTCGACCTACCAGTCGTACTGCGGCGCGCAGATTTTCGACGCTGTCGGCTTGTCGAGCGAGTTCATCGAAAAGTACTTCACCGGCACTGCGACCAGCATCGAAGGCGTGGGTCTTAAGGAAATCGCCGAAGAAACCGTGCGCCGTCATGCCACGGCCTATGGCGATAACCCGATCTACAAGAAGATGCTTGATGTTGGCGGCATGTACCAGCTGCGCAATCGCGGCGAAGAGCATGCGTGGACGGCATCGAACATTGCCAACCTGCAACACGCAGTGCGCGGCAATACATCTGAAAAGTATGCCGAATTCGCGCAGTCGATCAATGACCAGTCCGAACGGCAATTGACCATTCGCGGGCTGATGGAACTGAAAAAGGCGGATAAGCCGCTCGACATTTCCGAAGTTGAACCCGCCAGCGAAATCGTCAAGCGGTTCGCCACCGGCGCGATGAGCTATGGCTCGATCAGCTGGGAAGCGCACACCACGCTGGCCGTGGCGATGAACCGCATCGGCGGCAAATCGAACACCGGCGAAGGCGGCGAAGACCCTGCACGGTTCACCCCGATGGCCAACGGTGATTCGATGCGCTCTGCGATCAAGCAGGTCGCCTCGGGCCGCTTTGGCGTGACCACCGAATATCTCGTCAACGCAGACGATGTGCAGATCAAGATGGCACAGGGCGCAAAGCCCGGTGAAGGCGGCCAGCTTCCCGGTGACAAAGTCGACAAGACCATCGGCAAGACCCGCCATTCGACACCGGGCGTCGGCCTCATTTCGCCTCCGCCGCATCATGACATCTACTCGATCGAAGATCTCGCGCAGCTCATTCACGACCTCAAAAACGTGAACACCACCGCGCGTATCTCGGTCAAACTGGTGTCCGAAGTGGGCGTTGGCACCGTGGCTGCGGGCGTTTCAAAGGCGCGTGCAGACCATTTGACGATTTCGGGCTATGAAGGTGGCACCGGCGCATCGCCGCTGACATCGCTGACGCATGCGGGTTCACCGTGGGAAATCGGCCTTGCCGAAACCCAGCAAACGCTGCTGCTCAACAACTTGCGCAGCCGCATTTGCGTGCAGGCCGATGGCGGCATCCGCACCGGCCGCGATGTGGCTGTTGCCGCATTGCTCGGCGCGGACGAGTTCGGCTTTGCCACCGCACCGTTGATTGCGGCGGGCTGCATCATGATGCGCAAGTGCCACTTGAACACGTGCCCCGTCGGCGTTGCCACGCAAGACCCTGTGCTGCGTGCGCGCTTCACCGGCCAGCCTGAACATGTGATCAACTACTTCTTCTTCGTTGCCGAAGAATTGCGCGCGATCATGGCGGAAATGGGCTTCCGCACCATTGCCGAAATGGTTGGTCGGGTTGACCGGCTCGATACCAACAAGGCGATCCATCACTGGAAGCTTGAAGGCATTGATCTGTCGAAGCTGTTGCATCAGGTCCAGCCGGTTGAAGGCACGACCCTGAACTGGAGCGGCACGCAGGACCACGGCCTTGAAGCAGCGCTTGATCAGGACCTGATCAAGGCCAGCGCTGCGGCATTGGAAAGCGGGCAGGCGGTGCGCCTTGAACGCAATGTGATCAACGTAAACCGCACGGTCGGCGCGATGCTTTCGGGTGAAGTTGCCCGCAAGTATGGTCACAAGGGTTTGCCAGACAACACCATCCACATCTCGTTCAAGGGTGTGGCGGGCCAGTCGTTCGGCGCGTTTGTCGCCCACGGCATCACGCTCGATCTGGTCGGCGATGCCAATGACTATGTCGGCAAGGGCCTTTCGGGCGGCCGCGTCATCGTGCGCCCGCCGGCACATGTGGAACGCGATCCGGCGGAAAACATCATCGTTGGCAACACCGTGCTTTACGGCGCGATTGCGGGTGAGGCCTATTTCAACGGCGTTGCCGGTGAACGCTTTGCCGTGCGCAATTCGGGTGCCGTTGCGGTGGTCGAAGGCACGGGTGACCACGGCTGCGAATACATGACCGGCGGCGTTGTCGCGGTGCTGGGCAAGACCGGCCGCAACTTTGCAGCAGGCATGTCGGGCGGTGTGGCCTATGTCTATGACGTGGATGGCAACTTCGCCGAACTGGCGAACAAGGCGATGGTCGATCTGCTGCCCGTTTCGGCGCAGCGTGATGACGAGGATGGTGCAGGCCGTCCGCAACAGCGCGGCGTTGACGTTTATGACTTCGGCATGGGCGATATGCTCTATCATGATGCAGAACGTCTGCGCGTGCTGGTGGAACGTCACCACCTCTACACCGGCAGCAAGCGTGCCCGCGAAATCCTTGATAACTGGGCGCAGGCTCTGCCAAAGTTCGTCAAGGTAATGCCGCGCGATTATGCACGCGCCCTGCGCCAGATGGAGGCCGAGCGCCTCGAAGCTGCGTCCGTCGCAGCTGAATAAGGGTTAGATTACAATGGGCAAGGCAACAGGCTTTCTCGAAATCGAACGCAAGGACCGCACATATGATGCGCCTTCGGAACGGTTGAAGCACTACCGCGAATTCGTGATCCCTCACGATGCTGCGGGGCTGAAGGGGCAAGCGGCGCGCTGCATGAACTGCGGCATTCCGTACTGCCATAACGGCTGTCCGGTGAACAACCAGATCCCTGACTGGAATCACCTGGTCTATGAAGACGATTGGCGCGAGGCGCTGACCAACCTTCATTCCACCAACAATTTCCCCGAGTTTACGGGCCGCATCTGCCCCGCGCCTTGCGAGGCAGCGTGCACGCTGAACATCGTCGATCAACCCGTCACGATCAAATCGATCGAATGCGCCATCGTCGACAAGGGGTGGAAAGAGGGCTGGATCGAACCACAGGTTCCCGCCAAAAAGACGGGCAAGTCGGTTGCGGTTGTCGGCTCCGGTCCCGCAGGCATGGCCGCTGCGCAGCAATTGGCGCGCGCTGGTCATTCCGTCACGGTGTTTGAAAAGAGCGACCGGATCGGCGGCCTGATGCGTTATGGCATCCCTGATTTCAAAATGGAAAAGACGCACATCAACCGTCGCGCAATGCAGATGGAGGCCGAAGGCGTCCAGTTCCGCACCGGCGTCGAAGTGGGTGTCACCGTCTCCTTCGCCAGCTTGCAGGAAAACTTCGATGCGGTCGTCCTTTCGGGCGGCGCTGAAGACCCTCGCGGCCTTGGCATTCCCGGTGCGGAATTGCCCAGCGTGCGCATGGCGATGGAATTCCTGACCCAGCAGAACAAGCGCAATGCAGGCGATGATGAACTGCGCGCCGCCCCGCGCGGCTCGCTGCTCGCCACCGGCAAGCACGTTGTCGTCATCGGCGGCGGCGATACCGGGTCTGACTGCGTTGGCACGTCAAACCGTCAGGGTGCCGCTTCGGTCACCCAGCTTGAAATCATGCCCAAGCCGCCTGAAAAGGAAGACAAGGCGCTGTCATGGCCGAACTGGCCGCTCAAGCTGCGCACGTCTTCCAGCCACGAAGAAGGCTGCGAGCGCGAATTCGCCGTGCTGACCAAGCGCGTTGTTGGCGAAAACGATGTCGCTGGCCTCGAATGCGTCCACGTCGAGTGGGTGAATGGCCAGATGCAGGAAGTTGCCGGTAGCGAATTCACGATCAAGGCTGACTTGATCCTCCTCGCCATGGGCTTTGTCGGTCCGCGCAAGCAGGGTTTGCTTGAACAGGCCGGCGTTGAACTTGATGCGCGCGGCAACGTCAAAGGCAACGTCGCTGATTACAAGACCAGCGTCGAAAACGTCTTTGCCTGTGGTGACATGCGTCGCGGCCAAAGCCTCGTCGTATGGGCCATCCGCGAAGGCCGCCAATGCGCCCGCGCAGTGGACGAAGCCTTGATGGGCGTCAGCGAACTGCCACGCTAAGGCTGATCGCCAGCCAGAATCAAAAGGGGCGTCCAATCGGGCGCCCCTTTTTGTATTTGGCCAATCATTTCACGAACGGAATTAGAGCGTTTTCCGACCAATCTGGATCACCGTGATTGACGCAGGAAGCCTCTCGGCAAGGCACCTTGTGCAGGGCGGGCTGGTTGCCCGTCCAAGCAAGGTAACGCTG
>JBEQBX010000170.1:0-4763 GCA_041639595.1 Porphyrobacter sp. | reverse complement strand
GGAACCCATCCGCCGAGCGCCATGAACAGGAGCAGCAGCACCAAAGCGAAGCAGACCGGCACGACAATAGCGAGCCGCGCCTGCGCCGCTTGCAGGTTCTGGTATTGGCCGCCCCATTCGATGAAAGAAGCAGGAGGCATCTCGACCTGCGCCGCCACACCTTCCTGCGCTTCCTCGACGAAGGAGCCCAGATCGCGTTCGCGGACATTGGCCGATACAATCACGAGCCGCCGGCCTTGTTCACGGCGCACTTCTGCCAGACCATCGACCACCCGGAAATCGGCGAGCGTCCGCAGGGGTATGGACACACCGTTTTCAAGCATTATCGGAAGCGCCCCAAGCTGGTCAAAGTCGTCGCGGGTGGCAGCATCGAGGCGCACGACGACATCGAACCGCCGGTCGCCTTCGAATACCATGCCCGCGGGCCGACCGCCCAAAGCGATGGCCACCGATTGGGCCACCTCCTCTATGGTCAGCCCATAGCGGGCGATGGTCGGCCGATCGAAAGCAATGTCAAGCGTCGGGAAGCCCGTGACCTGCTGCACCTTTACGTCGGCGGCGCCTTCCACTTCGCGCAGAACTCCCGCAACTTCGCCCGCCGCGTCGGTGAGCGCGGTGAGGTCATCGCCGTAAAGCTTGACCGCCACATCACCGCGAACGCCGGCGATCAGCTCGTTGAAACGCAGTTCGATCGGTTGGCTGAACTCGTAGAGATTGCCGACAAGACCGCCGAGCGCACTTTCCATCTCAGTAACAAGCGCATCCTTGGACAGACCGGGATCGGGCCACTCCTCGCGCGGCTTCAGAATGACATAGGCGTCTGAAGCGTTAGGCGGCATCGGGTCGCTCGCCACCTCGGCTGTGCCTGTTCGTGAGAACACCAGCGCAACTTGAGGGAACTCGGCGAGGCGATCCTCCACCTGCCGTTGCATCACAAGCGATTGCTCAAGCGAGGTGGAGGGGATGCGCAACGATTGAACCGCCAGATCGCGTTCGTCGAGCTGCGGGGTGAACTCGCTGCCGAGGAAGGTGAACACCACTGCTGCAAGTGCAAAGGCTCCAGCGCCAGCTCCGATTACCGGCCAAGGCCGGGCAATCGCCTTGCGCAAGGCCGGACCATACCGCTCCTTTGCCCAGACAATCGGCTTTACTTCCTTCTCGGTCAGCTTCTTGTTGAGCAGCACTGCGATCATCGCCGGGACAAAGGTCAGCGACAGCACGAAGGCCGATGCCAGCGCCAGCATCATAGTGATCGCCATCGGCGAGAACGTCTTGCCCTCGACGCCGGTGAAGGTGAGCAGCGGGGCAAAAACAAGGAAGATGATCGCCTGGCCGTAAACGGTAGGTTTAATCATTTCCTGTGCCGCAAGGCGGGTTTCGGTCAGGCGTTCCCCGAGCGTTAGCAAGCGCCCTTCACGATGCTGCCGTGCAGCCAAGCGCGCGACGCTGTTCTCGACAATGATGACCGCGCCATCGACGATCAGCCCAAAGTCCAATGCGCCGAGGCTCATCAGATTGCCGGACACACCGAGCCGGTTCATCCCCACCGCTGCGAGCAGCATCGAGAACGGGATGACCAGCGCCGTGATGATTGCTGCCCGAATATTGCCAAGCAGCAGAAACAGCACAGCGATGACCAGCAAGGCCCCTTCGAGCAGGTTTTTCTCCACGGTTGCGATCGTGGCATCGACCAGTGACGAGCGGTTGTAGACGATCTCGGCCACCACACCTTCGGGCAGCGATGCGCGCACCTCCTCAAGCCGTGTCGCGGAGTTTGCGGCCACGGTCCGGCTGTTCTCGCCTGCGCGCATCAGAACCGTGCCGACGACTGCCTCTTCGCCATTGAGCGATGCCGCTCCGGTGCGCAGATCGCCGCCAATGGCCACATCGGCCACATCACCGATGCGGATGGGAACGCCCTCGCGGGTCGCCACCACAGCCTCCTTGATCGCCTCGACACCGTCAAGCCGGGCATCGACGCGCACCAGCAATGCCTCACCCGCTCGGTCAACGAAGTTGGCTCCGGCCGCCAGATTGGCTGCTTCCAGCGCTTTAATCAGCGAATTGAATGACAGGCCGTAGCCGGTAAGCCGCGCCGGATCAGGCTGCACCAGATACTGCTTTTCGAAGCCACCGATGGAATCGACCCCGGCAACGCCATCGATGGACCGCATGAGTGGAGCCACGACCCAGTCCTGCACGGTGCGCAGATAGGCGGCCTTGGCCACCTCGCTGTCGAGCCGGTCGCCGCGCTCGGTAATGAAGCTGCCGTCGGACTGCCAGCCCGTTCGCCCACCTGTTGCCGCATCCTTGCCTCCGGGATGCTCATATTCGATGGTATACATAAGCACTTCGCCAAGGCCGGTCGAAATCGGCCCCATGGTGGGTTCCGCGCCTTCGGGCAGCGATGCACCAATCGGTGCAAGCCGCTCGTTCACCTGGCTGCGAGCAAAGTAGATGTCGGTCCCTTCCTCGAAGATCGCTGTAACCTGGCTGAAGCCGTTGCGCGAAATCGAGCGGGTCATTTCCAGCCCCTCGATCCCCGCAAGGCCGGTCTCGATCGGGAACGTCACCTGCGTTTCGACCTGCGAAGGCGAAAGCGCGGGCGCGCTGGTGTTGATCTGGACCTGCGTGTTGGTGATGTCGGGAACCGCATCGATCGGCAGCCGGACCAGATTGAATGCGCCATAGATCGCCGCAAGGATGGTCAGAACGATGATCCCCCAGCGAAACCGTACCGCAATGTCGAGAACCATGCCGATGACGCCGTGGCCACCATCATTGCCGTGGTTCGGACTATCCTCGTGTGAGGGAGCCGTGGTTTGATCAATGCCCATGTTCGGCTTCCCCCTTTTCGAGTTCAGCTTTCAGCAGAAAGGCGTTTTCAGTCGCGACGGCTTGTCCGGCGCTCAGACCGGAAAGGATCGTCACCATTCCGCCCGAGCGGTTGCCTGTCTCCACCTCACGCGCCTGGAACCCGCGGCGGGTTCGAACAAACACGACGTCTTTGCCGTCAACGACCTGGACGGCATCTTCAGGAACAGCGATGCTGCGCTGATCCACTTCGCCGGAAGGACGGATGCGGGCCTGCAGGAAAGATCCGGGCTGGAGGCCAGAAACGCTTCCCGGAAGATTGAGAATGGCAGTTGCACTGCGGCTTTCAGGGTCGAGCGAAGGCGTCACCGAGCGCACGCTTGCACCGATTTCCCGTCCATCGCCGACGAGCAGGGCGGCTTCATCGCCGGGCTTGATCCGGACAGCATCGGCAGATGGAAGAGCGACCTCGATCTGCAAACCATTGGGATTGATGACCTGAAACAGTTCCTCGCCCGCATCGACATATGAACCGAGCACGATGGGCGCGGTTGTCACACGGCCAGATATCGGGCTGGTAACGGCCAGTGATCGGCCATCCCCGCTTACCCCCGCTGCCGAGACAGCGGCCTGTGCACGGGACAGTTCGGACCGGGCAACATCAAGATCTGCCCTGGCAGCTTCAAGATCCTGCCTGGCCGTGACGTTCCCCTCGAACAAGCGTCTCTCGCGGTCATAAGCGGAGGATAACGCCGTCACCCGCGCGCGCGCCGCACTCAATTGCGAAGCGAGGGCAGCAGCATCGGCGCTTTCGATCCGGGCGACCGTTTCGCCCTGACTGACATAGTCACCCAAAGTCTTGCTGATGCTGCGCACCACACCGGTGGCGCGGGCATCGATCCGTGCAGTCGCAGCCGGGCTGGCCGCAACCGTTGCGGGAAAGACCAGTTCAACGGCGGCGCCGGACTGCACGGTTTCAACCTTGATCTTGGCAGCGCGCAGTTGCTCATTACCGATCAGGACAAGTCCTTCCGGCAAGGCGATTTCGGCCACCTCACCGTCTTGCTGGACAGCAGCCTCGTTTGCGGGCCAGAGAAAATACAGCAGCGCTGCGGCGGCGATCACAATTCCGACGACAATCGCCAGCGTTCTGCGGTTCATGACAATATTCCTCATTGTGTGGCCAGCCTGATAAGTTCGGCTGCGGCCTGTCCCCGGTCCTGCTGCGCAGCGATCAGCGCTTCGCGGATCGCATCGCGGGCGTCGGCGGCGGCCAGCACTTCGATCAGCGGAAAGCGGCCATTGCTGTAGCCGATCTGCACCAGTCGAAGAGCTTCCTCGGCTTGCGGCAGGGATGTTGTGGATAGCGTTTCAACGCGCGCCTCGGCAGCCAGATAGGCAGCGCGGACGCGAGTGACGGCCTGTTCGTAGTCCGCGAGCGCAACAGCTTCGCGGGCAGTTGCTGCGCGCAGATTGGCTTCGGCAGAAGCGATATTGCCCTGATTGCGATTGCTGAACGGAAGCGGGATCGAGACGCCGACAATAAAGGCATTGGCGTTGCTCTCCTCGAACCGCCGCACGCCGGCCGAGATGGTGGGATCCGGGACGCGCAGGCTGCGTTCCCGCGCTATTTCTGCGGATGCGGCAGCTGTGTTGGCCCGCGCGAATTCCAGCTGCAATGGTGCACTGGTTGCCATTATCTGGTCCGGCGGTGCGATGGCAGGAAACTCGCTCGGAACCACGGGCGGCGCTGCCTGCTCGCTCCACAAAGCGGCAAGGCCGGTTCGCGCGGCAAGGCTGGCCGCTTGCGCAGCCTGCAGCTCAGCCTGCGCTTCAGCGAGCGCGGCTTGCGCCCGCAAGGCTCGCAGCGGTGGCTCGCGGCCGACCTCCACCAGCAGGTTCGCAATGCGCGCCAGTTCCTCGTTGCGCGCGACGATATCGCGGGCAAG
>JBEQBX010000169.1:0-4722 GCA_041639595.1 Porphyrobacter sp. | reverse complement strand
TCCTCGAACCAGACATAGGCATGGAACTGATCGGCCAGCACAGCCTCGAAATAATGGCTAAGCAGCTCGCTCTCCGGGCGATAGACGACGCCGATTGCGCGTTGCAGCATCGAACGTCGCAGGGATTGCGCCAATGCCCGGCGCGAGGGGCTGCGCCATTCGGTCAGGGATCGCGCAAAGCCGGAATGGCGGAACGCGTGTTCCCAGCTGTCATGGCGCGCGGGACGGATGACCTTGATCTCCATCGGCCCGCCCCACTCGCTGGCCGCAGCCACAAGCCCGCGATCCGTCCCGAAACCGATGGCGACCGCTTCATCGCCGTGCGCCATCCGGCACAATTCGCCGAGGTTGAACTCGCCGCGCCAACCCATCGCCGTGGCGGATGCATTGCCGATATGCGAATTGTGCGCCCACACCACGGCCTTGGTATGGTCTCCGCCATGCGCCAACAACGATTGGAGGGTGGCGAACATGTGCCGGTCGCGCAGATTCCAGCTTTCCGCCGCGCCGAGATACAACGCGCGGTAGTAGCTTTCGGCAGCGACAACGATGCGGGCATTCTGTGCGGCATCGAACCATTCCTCGCCATCGCCCGCCAGTGCGGCGATGCGCCGGTCGAGCATGGTCCGCAACTGCGCGACGACTTCATCCTCGCAGCCGGCCAGCCCGCTGTGGGCGATGGCATGCCCGTATCGCGACGGTTCCTCGCGCCAGGGGAACAGGCAGGCATAGCGCGCCTTGGCCTCGGCAGCCGCAGCAGCATCGCGCACGCCGAGATAATCGACCACCGCATTCATCGACTGCTGGAGCGAATAGAGATCGAGCCCGCGAAAGGCGACGCGCTGCTGGTCCGGTAACCCCTGATTGTGGCCACGCAGCCAGTCCGCAAACGCCAGTGTTTCAAGATTGCGCCACATCCAGGTCGGAAATCGCACGAAGCTGTCGCCCTGCCGGGGCCGAGGAGCCTGATGGCGGACATAATCGTCGATCCGCGCAGCATCGGGCCAATCACCCTCAACCGCGACGACCGAGAACCCGTGCCGTTCGATCATGCGCCGCGTAATGGCCGCGCGGGCGATGTAGAATTCCCGGCTGCCGTGTGTGGCCTCGCCAAGCAGCAGGACCTTCGCATCGGCGAACCGATCAAAGTGCGCCGCAAAATTCGCTGTATCCTCGGGAGGGGGCAGCGGTTCGGCATTGTCGTGCAGTAGGGCCGAAAGCGCCCCAAGGCTGCTTTCCTGTTTTCCGGCAAGATGCTGCATGCTTGTCCCTTCCGGGAAAAGGGTATGCGTGCCCGCTGGCACCCCGCATTCGGTGAAGTTACGGAGCGCGGATCCGAAGAGGGCACGCTTCGGATCCGCCAGTCAATCGGGGGTGGTTCGAAACCCGCGGGGCTCCCTGACCCGTGATGCTCATCGCATCTCGCTTTGGGAAGCCCCGCGAGCCGTGGTCGAACAATCATCGCGCAGTTCAGGGCCAGAACCTTCGTCGTTGCCGATCCGGTTCAAAACGAAGCTGCCGCTCCTGTCCGACGACTATGGAATACACCGCTTGGGGCGCGCCCGATTATCGGTAATTATCCCTAGGGAACGTCCCGCAGCATGCGGTCCCGCCAGATGCGTTCGTCGGCGGTGATGAAATCGCGCGTCAAGGGAAGGACCGTCCGGTCATGGCCGATCAGCACCTGAAACACCATCAGCTCACCTGTCCGGAAGCCCGCTTCGCAGGCCGCCAGATAGAATTCCCACATCCGGCAAAAGCGTTCGCCCAGCATCGCCTGCGCCGTGTCGCGCTGCGCCTGGAAGCGCGCCGACCAATGCGCCAGCGTGAAGGCGTAATGCAGACGGAGAATCTCGGTGTCGAACAGCTTGAGGCCGCTGCGCTCGACCGCCTCGATGACTTCCGAAAGCGCCGGAATGTAGCCGCCGGGGAAGATGTACCGATCGATCCAGGCATTATGGCCGGACCGTCCGTCCCAGCAGCCGATCGCGTGGACAAGCGCGACCCCGCCGGGTTTGAGCAATCGTGCCAACTGGCGGAAGAACCGGCGCAACCCGGCTCTCCCGACATGCTCCAGCATGCCCACCGAAACGATCCTGTCGTACTGGCCGGACCACTGCCGGTAATCCGCGAGATGGAAAGCGAGGCGCGATCCTGCCGGGGATCGGTCTGCCTGCCGCCGTGCTTCGGCCAGCTGTTCGGAGGCCAGCGTCAGGCCAGTGCATCGCACACCGGCTTTTTCGGCCAGTTCGATTGCCAGCGAACCCCAGCCGCAGCCAATATCGAGCAGCGACAGCTCCGGCTTCAAGGCGAGTTTTGCGGCTATATGCGCAATCTTCAGCGCCTGTGCCGTGTCCAGCCCTTCCTTGCCCGTCGGGAAATAGGCGCAGCTGTACTGCATCCTGCGATCGAGGAAGAGGCGATAGAATTCGGGCCGGATATCATAATGATGGCACGCATTTCGCGCAGCACGACGGATCGTGTTGGCTGGCCGCATCACAGCGCCAAACCATTCCGCCAGCGGCGCCGCGAGACCGCCTGACCGCTGCCGTGTCGCATGAATGCCGAGTTCCAGAAGGTCGACAAGCCTGCCTGCCTCCAGAACCAGCCGTCCATCCATATAGCCCTCTCCGATCGCGAGGGAGGGGTTCATCAGGATACGCAGCGGCAGCCACGGATCATCGGCGCGGATGATTACCCGCGGGAAAAACGCGGCTGGCTCGCCCGCTACCAGGCGGCCCTGGCGGTCATGGAAATGGAGGTCATGACCTACCCCTGCCCACGATAGTTCCTGCGAAATGATGCCCCACAGCAGATTGGAATGGCGCCTGCGCGCGGCAATCCAGGCTGGCGTTTCCGTGTCCAAGGCTGCCTCACTGTCGTTCAGGCCTGCGGTGCCGCCGTTTTCGGAGAAGAACTCGGGTTTCCCTATCCGCAATTGTTCGGGTGGCCGGGCGGCAGACGGGACCCGGAAAATTCCGAAGCGAACTGATCCTGTGCGCCCGGCAATCTGGGCCGACAGCAACCCATCCAGCAACAGGACCACCATCATGCCCCACGCCCTCATCATCGACGAAAACATCGCAGTCTGCCGGGCGGTGCAGCACTATCTGGGCATGCTTGGCTTCGGCACCTTCGATCACGCATGGACCGAACGGCAGGCGATGGACGCGGCCCGCCAGCGCCGACCCGACATCATCGTCATCGGTGACGATATCGAGCTGGGCTGCGCGATGCGGGCGGCGCGAAGGATTTCCGCTGGTGGCGCAATCCCGGTGCTGATGGTCAGCGGCGATCCTTCCCGCGCCTCACGGCAGCTGGCACAGGCCAACAGCTACGAAGGGCCCTTCCGTCTCAACCAGATCGAAGAAGCGGTCGAACTGGCGCTGCATGGCCGATCGGCAGCCCACTGACACTAACAGGGCTGCGCTCCGGCCTCACTCCTCGCAAAGCCGGTCGCATATTGCCTGCACAGGCATACCCGTCAGATCCTTGTCGAGCTCCGCGAGCAGCCTGGCGGCGACTTTCGCCGGGTAATGGGCCCGCAAGTGGCCGAGCGAGACCGGGTCTGCGGCAACAATGATGCCCGGCACACCTTCGTCAACCCGATCCGCAAGCGCCGTCAGGGCCGAGGCCACAAAGGCGCGTTCGTGGGCCGCGTGGGGATCGCCATTGTCATAGGTGTTGCGAAACGAGGCGGCGCTGGAAAACTCCCGTCCGGCCGCATCGCTGAACATGTCGCGATTGGGCAGCGGAGGGCAATCGCGATGCTCAATCACGGTCAGGTGCGGATCGGTGGCATCGCCATCGTTGCGCATCAGCAACATGCGGCCGCCATCAACCACCAGCACGATGACGTTTTCGGGCAGGATCATCGGCAATCCTCGCTGTTCGCGGCACGCCGCCGTCAGGGGTGGTGGGCCGATACGGCACGCAGGGTTTCAGCCGCCAGCGAGGCTGGTGCCCGCGCGGCAACATCGCCCAGCGACAGCATGCCGACCATGCGGCGATTGTCGTCGATCACGGGAAGCCTGCGGACCTGCTTGCGCTCCATGATCCGGACCGCATCATCGAGCTCCTCGTTGGCAGTGCAGAAGATGATGGGCTGGCTCATCACGTCGCGCGCCTTGAGCTGCAAGGGATCGGATTTGTCGGCAAAGCCCCGGACAACGATGTCGCGATCGGTGATCATGCCGATCAGCCTGTCATCCTCACCCACGGGCAAGGCACCGATGTCTTCCTGATCCATCCGCGCCGCGACATCGGCCAGAGACATGTCGGGGGCAATCCAGCTGGCACCGGGATGCATCGCTTCGCGAACTTTGACCATGGGACGTCCCTCCACACCGCGCCGCCGCGGCGGCTTGCCGAACACGCGGCCATTCTGGCCTGCGTGACGGTATGGCGCCCTTCGTAAATCCCCTGATCGGCGGCGCTGGCAGGATCGGCTCCGCGCGCGATCCTGCCCTCCCGCCGACACAGGCCGGACGAGCGGCAAGCCATTGGCCAAGGAGGCCGGATCTTCGCAATGCGGCAAACTGGTAGCGGAGGAGGGACGTTTAGGAAACACATAAGCAATGAATTTAGAACAAAAACTCAGTCAAGGACCTTCGTGATACCCCCTTCAATACCCCCACTTTTTGGCAATGCGGCAAGTTGACTAAAAGACAAGACGAGCGGTTATCCCCTCCGATCATGCTGGCAAACTCAGCCGGTGAAACC
>JBEQBX010000168.1:0-4787 GCA_041639595.1 Porphyrobacter sp. | reverse complement strand
GATGAAGTGCGTGAAGCACTGTCGGCGCTGGGCGTTGCCGGGATGACGGTGTCCGAGGTCAAGGGTTTTGGTCGGCAGAAGGGCCAGACCGAGATTTACCGTGGCGCTGAATATTCCACCAACATGCTTCCCAAGGTGAAGATCGAAATCGCTGCCAGCGATGATCTTGCGCCGCAGATCGTGGAAACGATCCAGCAGGCCGCCAGCACCGAAGCGATTGGTGACGGCAAGGTGTTCGTGCTCGACCTCGCATCGGCCACGCGCATCCGCACCGGTGAAACCGGGGACACCGCGCTTTGAGCACGCTTTCCAATTCCGACCTTAGGGGAACCAACATGATCCGTAAGATGATCGGTGGCTTGGCTGGAACGGGCGCTTCGCTCTTCGCCGCAACAGCCGCCATTGCACAGGATGGGCCGATCAAGGCCCCAACCGTTGAACAAATGGCCGGCATGGTCGACAAGGGCGATACGACCTGGATGCTTATCAGCTCCGCGCTCGTCCTGATGATGAGCGTACCTGCTCTTGCTCTTTTCTATGGCGGCCTTGTCCGCACCAAGAACATGCTCAGCGTGCTGATGCAGGTTTTCATGATCGTTTCGGTCGCAGCGCTCGTGTGGGTAAGCTGGGGTTATTCGATGGCCTTCACCAGCGGCGGCCCGTTCGTCGGCGGTTTCTCGAAGATGTTCCTGATGGGCGTGGATGCCACGACTTATGCAGCAACCTTCTCGAACAACGTTTACATTCCCGAATACGCTTTCGTGATTTTCCAGATGACCTTCGCTTGCATCACGCCGGCGCTGATCGTCGGGGCTTTTGCAGAACGCGTGAAGTTCAGCTCGCTGATGGTGTTCACCGTTCTGTGGCTGACCTGCATCTATTTCCCGATCGCGCACATGGTTTGGTACTGGGCTGGCCCGGACTTCCTGCCTGACGCACCGACCGACGCAGGTTTCCTGTGGGCCATGGGCGCGCTTGACTTCGCTGGTGGCACGGTTGTTCACATCAACGCCGGTATCGCTGGCCTCGTCGGCTGCATCATGGTCGGCAAGCGCATCGGCTTCGGCAAGGAAGCTACCCCGCCGCACTCGCTGACCATGACCATGATCGGCGCTTCGCTGCTGTGGGTGGGCTGGTTCGGCTTCAACGCTGGCTCCAACCTTGAAGCCAATGGCGTAACTGCGGTTGCCTTCATCAACACCTTCGTCGCCACCGCTGCCGCAGCCGTCTCCTGGGCGATTGTCGAACAGCTTCACCACGGCAAGCCTTCGATGCTGGGCGCTGCAACGGGCGCTGTTGCCGGGCTCGTCGCCATCACGCCAGCCT
This sequence comes from Porphyrobacter sp., assembly GCA_041639595.1. Classification (GTDB taxonomy): domain Bacteria; phylum Pseudomonadota; class Alphaproteobacteria; order Sphingomonadales; family Sphingomonadaceae; genus Erythrobacter. The sequence goes on along the minus strand of JBEQBX010000168.1, from coordinate 3,461 downwards.
CGGGCCTTGGCGCTCCGATGACCTCGATCGTTCTCGGCCTCGTCGTCTCGCCAATCTGCTACTTCTTCGTCAGCACGCTGAAGAACAAGCTCAAGTACGATGACACGCTTGACGTGTTCGGTGTGCACGGCGTGGGCGGTATCGTTGGCGCCATCGCCACCGGCATTGTCGCGGCTCCTTCACTCGGCGGCCAGGGCGTGTTTGATTACACGGTGTTCCCAGCCGGTTTCGACGCTGACAGCTACAGCATCGCCACCCAGGTGATGACCCAGATCAAGGCTGTGCTCTTCACCGTCGTGTTCTCGGGTGTCGGTTCAGCGATCATCTTCTTCATCGTCGACAAGACCCTCGGGCTGCGTCCTTCGGAAGAAGCCGAGCGTGAAGGCCTCGACATCTCCGAGCACGGTGAACGCGCTTATAACTACTGATTTTACCGAATTGGCGGAGCGGGGGTAACAGATCCTCTCCCTCTCATCCCTCACTCCGCCAAACCTTGTTCCTCCTGCGAACAGACTCAAGGCCGGAAGCGCTAGCCCGCTTCCGGCCCTTTTTTGTTTTCGCAGGTCCTTTAAAGCGGCCGCGCGCCAAATCCCTTTTTTGGACGTGTTCCGGTGGCGCGCTTGCCGCAGGGCTGCGTAAACACTAAAGCGCGGACATTATGGCAAACGCACCGCAACCCAAGGACTGGATCCTTGGCATTCACGCATATGTTCCCGGCAAATCCACCGGGGCCGATGGCAAAGTGCTGACCAAGCTTTCTGCCAACGAAAACCCGCTGGGCAGCAGCACACATGCTTTGGAAGCGCGGCTGCATCTCGGCGATCCGGCGCGTTATCCTGATCCTGACAGCGTTGAATTGCGCCGTGCGATTGGCGAGGTGCATGGCATCGATCCTGCACGCATCGTGATGGGCACAGGGTCGGACGAATTGCTGAACCTTGCCGCGCAAGCCTATGCCGGACAAGGCGATGAAGTGCTTTACGTGCGCTATGGCTTTTCGGTTTACGATATTGCCGCGCGTCGTTGCGGCGCCGTGCCCGTAATCGCACCTGACGCAGATTACGGCACCGACGTGGATGCGCTGCTGGGCTGCGTGACCGAGCGGACGCAAGTGGTGTTTCTTGCCAATCCCAATAATCCGACAGGCAGTTGGTTGCCACGCGCCGAAATCGCGCGGCTCCACGCGGGTTTGCGTCCCGATATCCTGCTGGTGCTGGATGGCGCTTATGCCGAATATCTTGATCCCGAACATGACGACGGCGCGCTGGAACTGGCGGCGAGCGCATCCAATGTGCTGGTCACGCGCACGTTTTCGAAGATCTATGGCCTTGCCGGAGAACGCATCGGCTGGGGCACCGGCCATGCCGATGTGGTCGATATGCTCAACCGCATTCGCGGGCCGTTCAACATCTCGATCAGCGGGCAGGCGACCGGCCTTGCGGCGGTGCGCGATCAGGCCTTTGTCGAGGCATCGCGCCGCCACAATGCCCAGGAACGCGCGCGCTTTGTCGAAAAGCTTGAGGCGCTGGGCAATCATGGCGTGCGGCCATTGCCGAGCCAGGCGAACTTCGTGCTGATCCTGTTTGAAGGCAAGTTGAGCGCAGAGGCAGTCTATACCGGGCTGATGGATCATGGTTACATCACACGCTGGTTGCCGGGGCAGGGCCTGCCGCAAGGTTTGCGTATCACCATAGGTACGCCCAAACAGATGGACGAGATTGCCGCCGCGATCCGCACGATGTGCGAGGCCGCCAAGTGAGTGCGGCCCCTTTCGCCCAAGTAACGATTGTCGGGCTGGGCCTGCTGGGCGGTTCGGTTGGTCTTGCTGTGCAGGCAAACATGCCCAGCGTCCGCGTGGTCGGCTATGATGCAGATGCCGAGGTTCGCAGCAAGGCGCGCGAACTGGGCCTTGCGCATAGCATTGCCGAAACGCCGGTTGCGGCAGCGCAAGGGGCCGATCTGGTGGTCCTGTGCGTCCCGGTGGGCGCGATGGGGGCCGCAGCGGCGGCGCTGGCCGAAGGGCTATCGCCCGATGCGGTGATCAGCGATGTCGGATCGTCCAAGGGGTCGGTCGCGCGGGCTTTGGCCGATGCTTTGCCGGGGCATCACATCATTCCGGCCCATCCGGTGGCGGGGACCGAACGCAGTGGGCCGGATGCAGGCTTTGCCACGTTGTTTGCCAACCGCTGGTGCATTGTCACGCCGGGTGAGGACGCAGACCCCGCAGTGGTGGGGCGCGTGGTGGCGTTCTGGGAGGCGCTGGGCGCGCGGGTCGAGACGATGGACGCCGATCATCACGACAAGGTTCTGGCCGTGACCAGCCACTTGCCGCATTTGATCGCCTATACCATCGTCGGCACTGCATCTGATCTTGAGGCGGTAACGCAAAGCGAAGTGATCAAATACTCCGCCGGTGGCTTCCGCGATTTCACGCGTATCGCCGCGTCGGACCCGACGATGTGGCGCGATGTGTTCCTTTCCAATCGCGATGCGGTGCTGGAAATGCTCCAGTGCTTTACCGAGGACCTGACCGAATTGCAGAAGGCCATCCGCAAGGGCGATGGCGATGCGCTGTTCGACCAGTTCACCCGCACCCGCGCGATCCGGCGCGGCATTATCGAGATGGGTCAGGACGATGCACGGCCGGACTTTGGGCGGTCGGATCACAGCGGCAAAAGCTGAAGCTTCACCCGAGCAGAAACAGCAATGCGATGGCCCACATTACGGTGGTGGATAGCCAGCCGCCGAAGGCGAGGCCGCGGGGGATGGTGAGGCGGCCCATGATGCGCGGATTGCTGGCGATCATCATTGTGACGACCATTAGTGGTGGGGCAAGCAGGCCGTTCACCACCGCCGCCCAATAAAGCGCACGCATGGGGTCAATCCCGGTAAAGTTCAGCGCTACTCCGCCCAAGGTAGCGAGCGCGATGACGGCATAGAACGCTTTGGCCTCACGCGGTTTGCGGTCCAGCCCTTCGGTCCACCCGAAAGTTTCGCTGACCGCATAGGCGGCAGAACCTGCCAGAACAGGCACGGCCAGCATGCCGGTGCCGATGATGCCGATGGCAAAGAGCGCAAAGGCAAGATTGCCTGCGATGGGGCGCAAGGCATCCGCTGCCTGCGCGGCCGAAGTAACGTCAGTTACGCCATGAGCATTGAGCGTGGCGGCGGTGGCAATGATGATGAAAAGGGCGGTAAGGTGCGAAAAGCCCATGCCGACAAGCGTATCGGTGCGGATGCGCTTCAGTTCGAGACCGGCGCTGCGCGGCGCAATGCACAGCGGTTTGGTGTGGCGACGGTGCTGTTCTTCCACTTCTTGGCCGGCCTGCCAGAAGAACAAGTAGGGGCTGATCGTGGTGCCAAATACGGCGACCAGCGCCATCGTATGTTCACGGTCAAACGTGAACGAGGGGATGACGATGCCGCGCAGGGCCGCACCCCAATCAACGCCCGCGACAAAA
>JBEQBX010000167.1:0-4823 GCA_041639595.1 Porphyrobacter sp. | reverse complement strand
ATCCCGTGAAGCTGGGGGTGTTCGGAAATTGAGCCATGGCATCCTCCTCGCGATATTGTATGTAATGCTAACAATTAGACAAGCGCAAAGGTTGGGGGCAGGGCATTGATCAAGGACAAATTTGCCGACGCTATTGCGCCCGTCGGCCATACCGACGAGGACGATGTCGGTGCGATCAACGACATCCTCGGTTTCCACATCCGTCTCGCTCACGGCGCGTGCCTCAGGCATTTCACGGAAACCTTCACCGATCTCGATCTCACGCAGAAGCAGGTCTCGGTGCTGTGGCTGGTCGACGATCACCCCGGCATCGCGCAGACCGACCTCGCGCAGCGCCTGCGCATGGACCGCGCGACGACGATGGCGATCATCAACCGTCTTCAGGCCAAGCATTTCCTGCGCCGGGACCGATCGCCAAGGGACGGGCGCAAGCAAGCCTTGTTCCTCGAACCTGGTGGCCTGGAAATGCTTGCCCGCGCCAAGCAGGCCATTGGCGAGCACGAGGCCTGGGTCAAAAGCCGCTTTACCGACAAGGAAGTGCGGCAATTGATCGAACTGCTTTCTAGAATCCACGAATAAGTTATAGCAGATAGCAATAAGCGTTTTTGGAGAGGAATCGGGCCGCATGTCACAAACCCCGCGCGAGGTGATCGAGCAGACGCCGATGGGCGTCCGGCAGTGGATCGTCGTGATCCTGATGGTGCTGTTGAACGCGCTTGACGGGTTTGATGTGCTGTCGAGCGCCTTTGCCGCGCCGGGGATCACGGCCGATTGGGGCATTGCCCGCCCGGCGCTGGGCGTGGTGCTGTCGGCCGAACTGCTTGGCATGGGCTTCGGATCCGTCCTGCTGGGCGGGGCCGCGGACCGGTACGGCCGCAAATACACCATGATTGCCTGCCTCGTGCTGATGGCGATTGGCATGTATCTGGCAAGCGTCGCGACGGCGGTTCAGCCGATGGTGGCCTATCGCTTCCTGACCGGCATCGGCATCGGCGGGATGCTCACCACCACCAACGCGGTGGTTGCCGAAAGCACCAACAGCCGTTGGCGCTCCGTTGCCATCGCGGTTTACGTGGCAGGCTATCCTCTGGGCGCGATCATCGGCGGAATTGCGGCGTCGGAATGGCTGCTACCCAGCTACAGCTGGCACGCGGTGTTCCTGTTCGGCGCGGTGGTGACTGCGGTGCTGGTTCCGGTCATTCTGGCTCTGGTGCCCGAAACTGCGGCCTATCTCGTGACGAAGCGGGATCTCGCAGGCGTCAACCGCACGCTCGCCGCTTTCGGCAAGTCTCCCGTCAGCGATCTGCCGGTGATCGTGGCTGGCGCCGCCAAGCCGCGCGTAACCGATATCCTGTCCAACCCCAAGCTGCGCCCGGTCACCCTGCTGCTGTCGTTCGGCTACACGTTCCACTGCATCACGTTCTACTACATCCTGAAGTTCGGTGTGCAGATCGTGTCCGATTATCCGCCGGGCTATCCTCCTGCCCAGGCAGCCACGGTGCTGACATATGCCAATATCGGCGGGTTCATGGGCAGCGCGCTGTTCGGCTTCGTCATGGCGCGGCTGGGGGTCAGGTGGCCGACCGCGCTGATGCTGCTGATCGGCGCGATGATGGTTGCCTGGTTCGGCACCGGGCGTGATACCCTGAATGCCTGGCAATGGGCGACGATGATCGCCGGCTTCTTCACCAACGCGGCGATCAGCGGCTACTATGCCGCCTTCGCCCGCGGCTTCCCGGCCTATGCCCGCGCGACCGGCACTGGTTTCGCGCTGGGCATCGGGCGGCTGGGCGCGGCGGGCAGCCCGTTGCTGGCCGGCACCCTGTTCGGCTGGTTGGGAGACGACCAGTTGTTGACGGTGTCGATCATCATGGCGATGGGCTCGGTCATCAGCCTCGTGCTGTTCCTGATGCTGCCCGAGCGCGATGGTGACGACTTGGTGTCGGAACAGGCTGCCGGATAGGTCCACGGGGGAGCGGCGAATGCGCTTCATGAACACCTTCGCTCTGGTACCGCTGGCCCTGCTGCTCGCGGCGGGAACTCCCCCTCGACCTGACCCTGACCTACCCCAGACCTTCGAAAACCTCCCACCGGTGTTCGACGGGCACAACGATGTCCCCGAACAGCTTCGCGAGCGCCGCAAGAACGTCCTCGAAGGCTTTGATTTCAATGACACGCGTAGCATCGGGATGATGACCGACCTGCCGCGCCTGCGCACCGGCAAAGTTGGCGCGCAATTCTGGTCGGTCTATGTCTCCGCTGATCTGCCCGAGCCGCAGGCAGTGCAGGCAACGCTCGAACAGATCGACGTGATGAAGCGCCTGATCGCGCGGCATCCGGCCGAGATGCAGTTCTGCACTGACACCGCTTGCGTCGAAAAAGCCTGGAAATCGAAGAAGATAGCTTCACTGATCGGTATGGAGGGCGGTCATTCCATTGGCGGCTCGCTGGGGGTGCTGCGCCAGATGCATACGCTTGGCGCGCGCTACATGACGCTGACGCACTTCAAGAACAATGGCTGGGCGGACAGCGCGACCGACGCCCCCGCACATGACGGTCTGACGCCGTTCGGGGTAAAGGTTGTCAAGGAAATGCAACGGCTTGGCATGCTGGTCGACCTTGCCCATGTAAGCGAGGCAACCATGCGCGATGTCTTTGCTCTGGGCGGTCCGCCGCCGATCGTGAGCCATTCCAACGCCCGCGCCATCAACCACCACGCCCGCAACGTCTCGGATGAAACGCTCAAGGCCATCGGCGCGGCGGGCGGCATTGTCATGGTCAACTTCTACCCGCCCTATGTGGTTGAAGCGGCACGCCAATGGAGCGCGGCGCGCGACGCGGAAAGTGCCCGCGCCAAGGCCTTGAATCGCGGCGACCCCGAAGCCGAGAAGGCGGTGATGGAGGCATGGGACAAGGCCAATCCGATGCCGCGGGGCAGCGTTAAGGACGTCGCCGATCACGTTGACCACATTGCAAAACTGATCGGTTCCGACCATGTCGGCCTCGGCGGCGATCTTGATGGCGTGGAGGCCACGGTACAGGGCATGGAGGACGTCTCGACCTACCCCGTGCTGTTTGTGGAACTGGCGCGGCGCGGCTGGTCGAAAGCGGATCTCGCCAAGCTGGCGAGCGGCAACATCATGCGGGTGATGAAAGCCGCCGAGGCCTATGCTGCCACCCACAGAAGCGATCTGCCGCTCGAAAGCGCGACGACGTTCTGATGTTTCATTTCCGCCACATTTTCGCTCTCGACGCCAGCGTGTGAAGGCGGCAAGATAGTTTGGTTCAATAACAATCTGGACGGAGAGACCGCCTTGTTTACCCACACGTTCCTCGGCACCAACGACATCGAGAAATCGCGCAAGTTCTATAGCGCGGTAATGGCTCCACTTGGGCACAACGCGATGGAACTGCCGCACGGCACGCTGTTTCCATCGCCCAACGGCTCGCTGATCGTGGCCAAGCCTGGCAACGGCGAGGCGCACACCGTCTCCAACGGCTACACGCTCGGCTTCAAGGCCGAGAATTCGGCCGCCGTTGACGCATGGCACGCAGCCGGCCTCGCCAATGGCGGCACCTGCGAAGGACAGCCGGGCGTACGCGAAAATTCGCCCGGCAAGCAGTATGGCGCTTATCTGCGCGATCCTGACGGCAACAAGATCTGTGCCTTCGCTCCCAATCCGAACGCCTGACCGCGTTCAACCGCACAATTAAAAATTGTGGCAGGGCAGGGGCTTGGCGCTCCTGCCCTGATTTCATCTCGCGTCAGCCCATCGCGCCTGGGCACCATTTTGCCGCATGCAGCGTTGTGGGCGACATGCAACGCCTGCTCGCTCCCATCGCAATTCTCCTGCTACTCTCCGGCTGCAACGGCGCAGGCGGGGGCGGCAAGCCCGTCCGCACGTCCGACGCGATCGAGGTCGAGCCGGCGCCGTCGCTGATCACCGTCCCGGTCGAAGCGGATCTTGCCGATCTGTCGCGCGTGCTGGAGCGCGAGATTCCCAAGCAGTTGTGGACGATCGACAAGCCGGGACAGACCTGCGTCAAGAGCAAGGGCCTCGACATCGGCATTGCCACGATCAAGACACCCAAGCTCAAGTGCCGGATCATCGGTTCGGTCACGCGCGGCAGCCTGCGGCTTGAAGGATCGGGCCGCGACATCCGCATTGCCATGCCGCTCCATGCCAAGATCCGCGCCGAGAACGTGGCCGGGCTGATCGACGAATCCGCCAATGCCGATGCCATGGCCCATGCCGTGGTCCGGCTAGACATTGCGCCCGACTGGACCCCCCGCGGAAAGGTGGACATCAGCTATGACTGGACCGACGCCCCCCATGTCGACTTCATGGGACAGCGCATCGACATTGCCGACAAGGCTGACGAGAAGCTCCGGCCGGTGATCGCCAAGCTGGAACGTGATCTGCCCGGTGAGCTGGGCAAGCTGCACTTGCGTGAGGCGGTGGCCAAGGCCTGGGCCGACGCCTTCACCACGGTTTCGCTCAACCGCGAAAATCCGCCGGTGTGGATGCGCATTACCCCGCGCGAATTGCGCTATGGCGGCTACCAGGTTGTGGGGGGCAAACTGCGCCTGCGCCTTGGGCTTCAGGCCTTGACCGAGACGTTTGTCGGCCAGCGGCGGTCCGACCCGAAGCCTGCTCCCCTGCCGAACATGAAGCGACTGGAGCAGAGCGCGGGTAAGCTGGAATTCTTCCTTCCGGTCTTTGCCGACTATCGCGAACTGGAGCCGGTGCTGATGAAGGCGCTGACCAAGCGCTCGGCACGACCATTCGAGGTGCCCGGCGTGGGTCCGGTGATGGCGCAAT
>JBEQBX010000166.1:0-5109 GCA_041639595.1 Porphyrobacter sp. | reverse complement strand
GCCTTGCGCCGCCAGCCAATCGAGCGCCTTTATCAGGGCAAAGCTCGACCCGGCGGTTTCGCGCGGGCCGGCAAATATGTCGGCCACGAAAATCCGGGTGCGCGCGGCGGGATTGGCTTTGGTCCCGGCCATCAGATGCGCCACCGCGGTGCCGTGCAGGCGCGCCTCGGCGGCCTTGCCGTTGAAGGCTCGCTGGCTCAACGTGACATGCTTGAAATAGGTAAGGTCGGTCGCAATGCCGGTGTCGATCAGCCCGATCTGGCACCCGCAGGCCTCGCGCTGGGGGACGCTGGCAGCCTTGCGACGCTTGGTCTGCACTGCCGAGCTATCGAACAGGTGGTTGTAGCCGATGGTGTCGGGATCGGCGATCACATCAAGCGCGTCCAGCGCGGCCTCGTCACTGAGCCGGGCGGGACCGCGCAGCAGCAGCACCGTGCCCTCCACCGAAGCGAGCTTTTCGCTGGCGATCACCGTAAAACCGCCCGCCTTGAGTTCGGCAATGTCGGCAGCGGTCAGATCCAGCGCGACGAATTCGCCCCGGCGATAGCGGAATCCGTCGCCATCGGTGTCGATCCGGTCGCGTTCGTCCAGCGCCGCGCGTTCTTTTTCGGTCTCGCCGCTGGCCAGCAGCCACTGACCGGGATCATCGTCGAGATCGTCCCCGCCATCGTCTGTGTTGTCGCGGTCGTCGGTAATGTCGTCATTGCCGCCGTCATCGTCACCGCCGCTGCCTGCTGCGCCATCATCATCGTCCCCGCCGCCGCCGGCTGCACCGTCATCATCGTCATCACCGCCACCGGCTGCGCCATCATCGTCATCGCCGCCGCCAGCGCCATCATCATCGCCGCCCGCACCATCATCCGTGCCCGCGTCATCGCCGCCAGCGTCATCACCGCCCAGATCGTCGCCGCCCGGGTCGTCTCCGCCCACGTCGTCGCCCCCCACATCGTCGCCACCGGGATCCTGGTCGTCCGGATCGCCGATATCATCATCGTCGCCGTCGCCATCGTCGCCGTCATCACCGTCGTCGTCGCCGCCTGCGTCCTGCGCGGCGGCGGGCTCCGGCAGAAAGATCGCGCAGGTGCCCAGCGCCATACCGAGCAGCAGCAGATATGCGAAGAGAATGCGCAGATGCATCGATGGCCCCCAATGCCTCTGACGAAAAGACGTCAGGGCAGATTTCGTTCCTTACCCCGCAAGATACGAATCTGGCTGTTCTTTTATTCCACCGTTCTGTCTATGGGCGGAATATTGCCACCTCCTGAACCGTTGAGCCCATGAACCGCCCGATGAACCCGGACGAAACGACAAGGCAGGCGCTGATCGCGCTGATCCCGCGCTTGCGCCGTTTTGCCCGGGTGCTGACGGGGTCGATCGCCGATGCCGATGATGTCGTGCAGGCGAGCCTGGAGAAAGCAATGGTGAACCTGGATCAATATCAACCCGGCACCCGGCTTGACGCCTGGGTCTTCCGGATCGCCCGCAACCATTGGGTCGATGACCGGCGCCGCGCGCACAACCGGATGGGCCATGACGACATCGGCGAGATGCTCGATCTGGCCGGCGAGGATGGCGTGACTGTTGTGGAGGCGAGTGCCGAGGCGCGGATGGTGCGTGCCGCGGTGGACAGCCTGCCCCCCGAACAGCGCGACGTGGTGGCGCTGGTGATGCTCGAGGAGCTGAGCTACCGCGAGGCCGCCGACATGCTCGGCCTGCCGATCGGCACGGTGATGAGCCGGCTTTCGCGGGCCAAGGCCGCGCTTGCCAAGCGGATGACTGCGGAAGGGGCCGTGCAATGAGCGCATCCTTCACCGACGCGCAGCTTGCCGCCTTCATGGACGGCAGCCTTGCCGACGAGGCGCTGATCGATGCGATCGAGGCGGCGATCAATGCCGATCCGGCGTTGGCGCAGCGTGCCGAGGCGCTGGCAGCGGGCGACGATTTCGCGCCGCTGGTGCGCGATGCCTTTGCCCCGCTGCTGGATGCGCCCGTGCCGGAGCGCCTGACCGCCGCAATCGCCCCGCGCGAGGCGGACGTGATCGATCTCGCCGCCGCGCGCGCCGCCAAGGCGCCGGTGCTGCCGGTTCCCGCCAATGACACTGGCCGCAGCAACTGGCGCTGGCCGCAGTTCGGCGCGATGGCAGCCAGTCTGGTGCTGGGCGTGATGATCGGCGGACCGCTGCTGAAAGGCGGATCAGGCGGCCCTCAGGCAGATGGTCTGGTGCTCGCCAGCGCCGATCTCACCGCGATGCTCGACCGCGCGCCGAGCGGACAGAGGACCGATCTCGCCGCGCTGGGTGAGGGCGAGGTGGTGCTGACCTTCCGCAACGCCGATGGTCAGCTGTGCCGCCAGTTCATGATCGATGGCGCGGGCGGAGCGACGAGCGATGCGCTGGCCTGTGCTGGCGCTAACGGCGATGGCTGGCAGATCGAAGCCTATGGCCGACGCGCGGCTCCGGCGGGCGAGATGAAGCTTGCCGGCGGCGATGCGGCCGCTGCGGTGGTCGCCGCGGTCGATGCGATGATCGACAGCGATCCCCTGATCGGTGCCGACGAGCTGGCCGAGCTCGGAAAGAAGTAACGCGAACAGCCGGCACATGAAAAAGCCCGGGCGGTCGCCTGACCGCCCGGGCTTTTTTGCGTAACGCGCCGGTGCCGCGTCAGATGGTGAACAGCACCTCGACCACGCTGGCAATGCCGCTGTCGGTGCCGATCAGGAAGCGCTCCTCGCGGAACGAGACCACGTCGGCGCGGATCTGGATGTTAGGGTGCAGCTGGTAGTAGCCGCCGACCCCGATCAAGCGGTTTTCGCGGCCCGTGGCCCGGGTCAGCGCAACGCTGCCCGCAACACCCCAGCCGGGGGTGACCCAGCCGACGCCGCCGTTCACTTCCCACTGGTCGAAGCCGCGGTCGAGCCGGTTGGAATCGCCGCGATCCACATAGGCCGCCCCGATCCGCAAGGGTCCGCGCCGGGCTTCGGCGCCGACGCTCCAGCTGTTGAGGTCCGCGCGGGTGGTGACCGGATCGGCTTGGCCCGTGGCATAGCCACCGCTCGCGCCGAGGATCCAGTCGCCCACCGGCTGCTGGTATTGCAGGCCGAACTCGAAGGCATCGTTGACATCGATCCGGTCGCGCGAATCCACGGCAACCGCGTTGCGGCGCACCTTGGGTGAATAGGACACGCCTCCGCGCAGACCGCCGACCGGCGGGGAGAGGTAGATCACCTTGAAGGCATCCTGCGTGTCCAGTGCGCGCAACAGCGCCTGCGTGCCGGCATAGCGCGAGAATTCGCCGCGCACCTGCCCCAGCGCCACCAGCGGGGCGGCGAAGGCGAGCGTATCGGCCGGACCATCCTGCAAGCCGACTTCGACCCGCCCGTAATCGCTGGCGACAAAGCCGTAGATTTCGCCCGCTTCGAGCACTTCGGAGGCGCGCCGCCGGCTGTTCTGTTCGGCGTTGAAGCCGATGATGATCCCGCCGGGCGAGGTCCACTGCGCATTGAGGCGCGCAAACAGATCGACCTTGGCGTCGGGAGAATCCGTGGCCGGGTCATCGTCGTCGAATAATGCGCCCTGGGCTGCGGCACCGCCGGTCAGCCGGATGTCGATGCCTTCCCACTGCACTTCAAGCCGCGGCAAAGCCTTGCTTCCCGCATCTTCCTGATCTTGCGCCTGCGCCGCAGTGGCACCGCCGGTCGCCGCACTGAACATGGCCGCAGCACCGATGCTGCGGAGCATTGCATTTGTCTTCATCTTCAAACCTTCAAGAAAGGGCCGATGGTCGGCGAGCTGTTATACAATCACCTGGTTTAAGTTTTGTGCCACCGATCACGAAAAATCGCGCGCGATGCCGGTGTGGTCCTCGATCAGCATCCATGTAAGCAGCATGGCCGCGCCCGCTTCCAGCGCGTGTCCGATGGCGGCGAGCGCGAGGATCAGCGGCGCATCGGGCTGCGCCAGAACCGCGCCGATCGCATGCGCCAACCGCATCGCCAACCACAGGTCGGCAGCTACCAGCGCACCCAGAGCCAGCCCCCGCAGCAACCGCCTTCGTGCGGTCGGACGCGATTTGTCGCGGGATGTATCGGGGGCCAAGTCGCCAAAGGAGCCGGGGGAATATGTCTGGCACATGGCTTCGCTCCTGTTGCAGGGTTGACCTGTGCAAACGGGCGACCGACGCGGCTTATTCCCTTCGCCCGCAAAAAATTTTTTCAATCGCGGCAAGGGAATAAGCCCGCGCCTTGCCCCGTTTCCTGCTGCGAACCGGCACACTGCCGGCACGCAACAGGAGCATGTCGTGACCTCTCGCAACCCTATGACCCGCAGAATGCTGCAAGCCATTGTGCTTTCGGTGCCCGTGGTCTGCTTTGCTACCGCGGCCTTGGCCGAAACCGCCGAGCCCGACGCCTCGGAGCAGGGCAGCGGCATCGAAGACGAGACCGAAACCAGAGCCGAAACGGCTGCGCGGTCCGGCGCCGGCTGGCGGATCGATCCCGGCCTGCGCCTCACTGCGCGCGGCATCACCGCGCGTTCGACCGCGCCGGGCGAGGACGAGGTGATCGATGGCAACGCGCTGGCCGCGGTCATCACCCCCTCGCTGGTGCTCGCCAGGGACGATGTCACCGTTACGCTGCGCAACACGACGACCCGGCTCGAATTCGAGGATGCAGGGCGCACCGACCGCTGGCAGAATGCCGCGCGGCTTTCGGTTGCCTACGATCTGCCCGGCGGCACGCGCCTTACCGCTTTCGGCGAGCGCAGCGACAATATTCTCGCCGCCGAATTCACCTCGACCGACGAATGGGAATTCGGCGGGGAAATCACTCACAGCCTCGACGCGGCGAACCGCATCGCGCTTGGAGCAAGCTGGCGGGAGCGCAGCTACGACGATGTGGCAGGGTCACGCGGTGACGGCGTCCGCATCGACGGCGAATACCGCTACCGCTTCGGCGCCAATCACTATGCCTTCCTGCGCGGGCGCTACGACGAGATCAACTCGCCCGAGGCGCGGCGCAACCTCAGCCGCTGGCTGGCCGAGGCGAGCTACCAGCGCCCGGTTGCACGGGACCTGCGCCTGCGCGGCGAGCTCAGCTACCAGCGGCTCGATTTC
>JBEQBX010000165.1:0-5208 GCA_041639595.1 Porphyrobacter sp. | reverse complement strand
TGTTCACCGGCATCGTGCCCTGGCTGCTGCTGTTCGCGACGGTGCTGTTCGCCGCCGGGCCGGCGATCGCCAGACGTGCACAGGCCGCTTCGGCCGAAGGCCACGGTCTGGCGCGCTGGCGCGAACCGGGCCTGCTCGCGGTGGCCAAGACCCAGCCTGCCGCCGCTATCCGTGCGCTGGCCGCCCTCGGCCAGCGCGCCTTCGGCGAGAACTATGTGCAAGAGGCGCAGCGGGACCTGACGGCCGAACAGGCTGCCGAGCAGCTGTGCGCCGTCAGCCCGGTCCATTACCGCAAGGCGACCCCGGCATGAGCGACACAATCCCGCTCGTCGAACGCACGATCGCCGCGTTTCGCCGCGCCTATGGCCATGATCCCGCGATCCTCGCTTTCGCCCCCGGCCGGGTCAATCTGATCGGCGATCATACCGATTACAACGACGGCTTTGCCCTGCCTTGCGCGCTGCAGTTCGGCACCGTGGTTGCCGCAAGCCCGCTGGAGGAGCCGCACATTATCGCGCGAGCCGCGGACCTGGACATGGCGGAAGATGACGTCCGTATCGATGCGCCGATCGAAACTGCGGCCCAGGGCGAGTGGCGAAATCACGTCCGCGGCATCGCTGCCGGATTGCCCGCATTCGGCCTGCCCGTGCGCGGGGCAAAGCTCGCCTTTTCGGGCGATGTGCCGCAGGGCAACGGCCTGTCCTCGTCCGCCTCGCTGGGGGTTGCGCTGGGCCTTGCGCTGACGGCTGTGGCGGGTGCGCAGGCGCCCGACAAGCACGTGCTGGCGCGGGTCGCGCAATGGTCCGAGCATCATTATGTCGGCTGCGCTTGCGGCCTGCTCGACCAGATAGCGTCGGCCTTTGGCGAGCAGGACAGCGCGCTTCTGCTCGACTGCCGCAGCCTGAGCGCAAAGCCGGTTGCCTTTGCCGCCGATGCCGTAATCGTCATCGTTCCTTCGGGCGTGGCGCGCGGGCTTGTCGACAGCGCCTATAACGAGCGCCGCGCCCAGTGCCGGCAGGCGGCGGAGTATTTCGGCGTCGGGTCGTTGCGCGACCTGGACCTGGCGATGCTCGAGGCAGGCGAGGCCGGCTGTGATGCCACCGTTTTCCGCCGCGCGCGGCATGTCGTCACCGAAAATGCGCGCACGCGGAGCGCGGCCGAGGCGATGGCGCGCGGCGATCTGGCGGAGCTTGGGCAAGCAATGCGCGCGTCGCATGCATCGCTGCGGGACGATTTCGAGGTCAGCGTGCCGGCGGTGGATGCGCTGGTCGACAGCCTGAATGCCGCGATCGGCGAGGACGGCGGCGCCAGAATGACCGGTGGCGGCTTTGGCGGCTGTGTCGTGGCGGTGGTCGCCGCAGGCCGGTTGCCCGCGGTCGATCGCGCACTGGCGGATCATTGGCTGGGTACAGGCCGGCCTGCCCAAGCCCATTTCCTGGGCATTGCTTCGGCCGGAGCCCGCCTGCTTCAAGGCTAACACCCGGCAGTAGCCGTGGCACCGGCCTTCCCATATGGCCCTTGCAACTCAGATGCGCACGCGCGGCACCGCCGCACCGTCTGCTGATCTTAAACACCAGCCGAGTCGTGTTGTCGAATCGTTGAATTAGTTGCCACCACTACCCCGGAAATCGGCCAAAATCAGCCAGTGTTGGTCCGTTTGAGATAATCTATTGACCATTGGTCCATTTGTATTGCACATATCGTCAAAACAAAGGGAGGATGGCATGACAAAGAGCTTGAACACGGCATGGGGTGCATCGGTGCTGACGCTGGCATGGCTGGCGGCAGCAACCCCGGTGGCGGCACAAGAGCAGGAGGCCGATGTCGCGCAGGATCGCGACACCATTGTCGTCACTGCGCAGCGCAAAGCGGAAAACGTCCAGGAAGTGCCGATCGCGATCACCGCGTTGAATGCAGAGGCGCTTCAGGCAGCGCGGATCGAGGACAGCAAGGACCTGCAGTTCAACGCCCCTAACGTCACGCTCTCGGCCAACCGCAACATTACCATCCGTGGGGTCGGTTCGCAGTCGTTCGGCGGTACCGGCGACACCAATATTGGTGTTCTGGTCAATGGTGTGTTCCTGCAGTCTGGCAGCAGCTTCGGCGAATTCTTCGACATGGAACGCATCGAGGTGCTGCGCGGGCCGCAAGGCACGCTGTTCGGCCGCAACACCACCGGCGGCGCGATCAATTTCATCACCCGCCGCCCGACCGACAGCTTCGAAGGCTATGTCGAGGTGCAGGGCGAAAGCCCGCGCGGGATCCGCGCCAATGCCGCAATCAACCTGCCCATCGCCGAAGGCATCTACCAGCGCTTCGCCGCCAATTATATCAACCGCGATGGCTATACCCGCAACCTGCTCGACAACACCAACATCGACGGCCGCAACCAGTTCACGCTCAGGTCGAGCACGCGGATCGAACCGTCCAGTTCGACAACCATCGACCTGACGCTGACGTATTTCAAAGAGGATTCCGACCGACAGAACGCGGCGAAATCGCTTTGCACGCCCGACGCACAGTTCGGATGCTCGCCCAATTCGGCGGGTACGGCTTTCCCGACGACCAACTTCCCGATCGACAGCTTCCTGCTGCCCGGTGTCGTGCGTCCTGGCACATTCGCTCCAAACCCTGCAAACCTGCGCGATGTCGTGATCGATGTCCGGCCGTTCCAGAAGGCTGAAGACTTTCTGGGAACGCTTGAGATCACGCAGGAACTGGGGGCGATAACCCTGACATCGCTGACCGGTCTTCGCGATGGCGACAACTCCAGCGAGCGAGATTTCGACCAGGGCTTCCGCCCCAATGCGTTCAATACCGGCACCTTTGGCACAAGGGTCGTGCCCAATGCGGGCAATGGTAACGGCGTCCTGACCTATTTGCTGTCGGGCAGGCCTGTTACCACGACCGACTATCGCACGTCGCAGACCGGGGGCGGCACCCAAAAGCAGTTCAGCCAGGAGCTTCGGGTCGCATCGAGTTTTGACGGTCCGTTCAATTTCATCCTCGGCGGCTTCTACATGAATGCGCGCGGCACCGGCTTTGTCGACACATGGACGCCGGCCAACGGATTGCTCGGCGCGGTGTCGAAATTCGATACTCGTCTGGGGCAGGTCAAATCCTATGCCGTGTTCGGCGAGGTCTATGTCGATATCACCGACACGCTGAAGCTCACCGGGGGCCTGCGCTATACCCATGACAATAAACGAGCTGAAACGGCTTCGGGCACCTTCGCGCTCAACCCCTATTTCATTGGGGAAGCCGATTTCGACAAGGTCACAGGCCGCGCTATCCTGAACTGGGCCCCGAAGATATCCTTCACCGAGGACACCAACGTCTATCTGTCCTTCTCGCGAGGGTTCAAGTCGGGAGGGTTTAACCCCGGCAACAACACGATTCCTCTTTTCGAATCCGAAGAAATCGACGCGTTGGAACTGGGGGTGAAGAACACCTTCCTGGGGGGCAAGGGCCGATTGAACCTTGCGGCATTCAACTATGACTATTCCAACCTGATTGTCGGCAACCTGGTCGGCACGGCTGTCGCCAACACCAACATTCCCAAGTCCAGGGTCCGTGGGTTCGAGGCGGAACTTGTCTACAGCCCGGTGGAGCCATTGCGCCTGGAGGCAAGCCTGGGCCTGCTCGACGCCGAAATCCGCAGCGATTTCCTTTCGGCCGACCCGGCTCGGGGTAATGCGCGCTTCCAGCTGCGCGGAAACCAGCTGCCAAATGCGCCGCGCCGGACACTGAAACTGGCAGCAGAATACACGTTCGAGGCAGGGGACGGATGGACCGTGCGGCCGCGCGTGGACTTCTATTCGCAATCGGGTTTCCATTCGCGAGAATTCAACCTGCCCGCCGATCGCGTTGGCAACTGGTCGCAACTGGACGCATCCCTGGTAGTGGCCAACAGCGACAAGGACTGGAGCCTCACGGCGTTCGTCAAGAACCTGGCGAACGACGACAGCATCACTTTCCTTGAAGTGAACTCAAACCTTGTCGGTAGCTTCCGCAGCGCGTTCCTGCTTGATCCGCGCACCTTCGGGCTGGCGTTGCGGGTAGGCTTCCGCTGATGAGAGGCGAAGCGAGCAATGGCAGATTGCGGCTCATGGCAGGATTTGTGCCGTGACCATGGCTGTTCAAGGTAAGATGCTTGAGCTTGCCGTAACCGCCTTCGCGCTGCTCATCGCAACTGATGTCCGTGCGGCTGACCCTGGCACACCTAAGCACGCACACCGGCCGTCAGCGGAAATGCCCGAACTGGCGGGCTGCGGGCAGCATCAGGTCGGGACGGTCGTTGAGGAACTGGATCTGGGCGATCGAAAGATTGGCCTTCGGCTTTGGTTCCCGGCCCGACCTGAAGGCGATGCAGTCCGCCAGCATTATCGTCACAAACGTGCCGTGCCTGGCCAGCAGGTGTTGGAGCTTTCTGAGCAGGGCATGGCCTTGGCACCAGCGCAGGCGCTTACCGGGCAACGCTTTCCCTTGATCATCATGTCACATGGCTATGGCGGATGGGCCGAACATATGAGCCGGCTGGGCGAGACCTTGGCGTCTCGCGGCTATGTGGTTGCCTCGATCGATCACCGCGATCTACCGTTCAGCGATGTTGCTTCTTTTGCGACCTCGTTTGGCAGCGTTCTGGTGAACCGTTCCAGGGACCAGCAAGCAGTTCTCAGGGCGATCCTGGACGGATCGGTGACGAATTCCACCGTGACCGGCGTAGTCGATCCGCAGGCCATCGGCGTGCTGGGCTACTCTATGGGGGGCTATGGGGCGATCACTACCGCAGGCGTGCCGCTTGATCCGGACGCGCCGGCCTATCGCCAGTTTCTGCGGGAAGCATTGGCTGCATTGCCCAGGCCTGATCCGGCCATGGCCGGACAAATCGATGCGGTTGTCGCCCTGGCTCCCTGGGGGGCGCAACCCGACGCCATGGTATGGCGCGATCAGGATCTTGCCGCACTGAAAACCCCCATGTTGCTGATCGACGGCGACCAGGACGACGTGGTGGACTTCGAAAACGGCGTGAAGCGCCTGTTCGGCACGGCAAGCGGTTCTGACCGTTACCTGCTGGTCTATCGTGAAGCGGCGCACAACATCGCGGGCAACCCTGTGCAATTGCCCGAAGGGGCGGATTTCCCGACCATTGAGTTTCTAACCGATCCGGTGTGGCGCAAGGAGCGGATCGAGGCGATTAATGTTCAC
>JBEQBX010000164.1:0-5217 GCA_041639595.1 Porphyrobacter sp. | reverse complement strand
GCTGATCGAAGCCTATATCGAAACAGGGCCGGAAATGGTCGAGTGGCTGGAGGCCAATAGTTCGGTAAATTTCCTGCTCTCTCCGCCATCCAGCGACTGGTATCCGGACGTTGAGGGAGCAATGCACGAGGGCCGATTGCTCGCACCCGCCGAATACGACGGCAAGCAGCTTGGCCCGCATTTCGACAGCCTGTCCAAACCGCGCCAGGAATTCAACGCGCCGGGCGGAATGATGATCGACCTTTTCGACCTGCCCTACATTGCCAGGCTGCCCCGCCCCGGCGCGCTGTGGCACATGGCCAAGATCGCTATCCGGTTTGCGCGCGACAAGAAGAAGCTGGGGCGCGGCTCGCGTCTCACCATGGGCACCGCCCTGATGGGCAGGCTGTACCGTTCGGTACTGGATGCCGGGGCCGATCTGTATGCCGATGCGCCGGTAGAGCGGTTGCTGGTGGAAGACGGCAGGGTAAGCGGCGTTGTGACCACGATCGGCGGCAAGGAAACGCAAGTGCTTGCATCCAAAGGCGTCATCCTGGCCGCAGGCGGCTTTTCCGCCAACGAGCAGATGCGCAAGGAATATATTCCCTTTGCCGAGCAGCACGTTTCGATCCTGCCTTATGAAAACACCGGCGATGGCATCAAGGCGGCCACCGCCTCTGGCGCAGTCATGGGGGCCGACAATCACGCGAACGCCGTCTGGGCCGTGGTATCGAAACGCAAGCGCGATGATGGCTATGTCGAACGCTATGCCCACCTCATTGACATGTCGAAACCGGGTTGCATCGCCGTGGGCAAAGACGGCAAGCGCTTCGGCAACGAGGCCAGCGTGCATTTCGTGGAAGACATGCATTTGACTGGCAATGTACCTGCGTGGATCATCTCCAATGCGAAGAACGTCAAGAAATACGGCCTTGGCCTGTCACTTCCTGGCGGCGGCAACACCAAGAAACTGGTGGCATCGGGTTATCTGAAAACCGGTAAGACGCTGGCAGAACTTGCCGCGCAGATCGGCGTGGATGCGGCCGGACTGGAAGCCACCGCAGCCAAGGTCAACGCCGATGCCGTAACGGGCAAGGACAGCGCATTCGGCAAGGGTGATACCTTGATCGACCAGGAAATCGGCGATCCTAACCATACCCCCAATCCCTGCTTCGGCCCGGTGGGCGATGGGCCCTATTTCGCAGTCCAGATCTTCCCTGGCGATGGTTCGACCACAGTCGGCGTGAAAATCGATGCACAGTGCCGCGTTAAGGGCGAAGACGGTAAGCCGATCCCCGGACTGTGGGCTGCGGGCCTTGATGCCAATTCGATCTGGCAGGGCAAGTCTCCCGCGCATGGCTGCAATGTCGGCCCGGCGCTAGTGACCGGGTTCATCGCAGGAAGGAGCGTGGCGGGGTGAAGACCGCTGTCGTAACAGGGTCCAGTTCCGGCATTGGCCTTGTCGTGGCACGCGAACTGGCGCGCGACGGGTGGCGAGTGATCGCCCAGGGCCGCAATCCGGCGCGTGCCGACGCCGCGCTGGCGGAAATCCGCGCTGCCGCGCCGCAAGCGCAGGTTGACATGCTGCTGGCCGATCTGGCGGTGATGGATAACGTCGACGAATTCGCCGCGAAGATCGGCGCGCTGACTGACCGGATCGACCTGCTGGTGAACAATGCCGGTGCCACTCCAACGCAGCGGATTGAAACGGCAGACGGGTTGGAGCAGACCTTTGCCGCCAATCACCTTGCGGTCTTCCTGCTGACCCATCGGCTGCTTCCTCTGCTCAAGGCAGCTGCGCCCGGCGCGCAGGTCATCACCACTGCATCAGTCGCGCACAAATTCATCAAGGACTTGAAGTGGGACGACCTCCAGCAGGTCGAAAAATTCAGTGCCAACGATGCTTACACCCAGTCAAAGCTGGCGAATATTCTGTTCACACGGGAAATGGCCAAACGGGTCGAGCAAGACGGAATTCGGGTGAACTGCATGCATCCCGGTGTCGTCCAAACCAACTTCGACAGCAATGGCAATCTGGCTGTGAAGTTGATGTACTTGCTTGGGAAGCCGTTCTCGCTCACCCCTGAAAAGGGTGCCGATACGATCCTCTGGCTGGCGCGTGGCGGTGCCCCTGACGCAACCGGTCAATACTTCGCGAAACGCAAGCTCGGTGACCTGACGCCTGCTGCCCAGAGCGATGATGGCGCGGTGCGGCTGTGGCAGATCAGCGAGGATCTGGTGGCCAAGGCGGGGCAGCCGGTTGGCTGACGCAAGCGCGAGGGTTCAGCCGTCTGCGTCGCAGGCAACCCAGTGCATAATGCGGTGGAGCGGCCAGCCGCCCTGATGCGGCAAGCCGCCGAAGGATCCGCGAAGGTGGTTACCCAGCCGTACCACGCGCTGAAAGCCCGACCCTGACAGCGCATCGCGCAACTCAGCTGTACGTTCCAGCGGATAGACCCCGCAGGTCTGTGTTGCCACGGTGACGTGCCTCAGGGCATCGGTCAGGTTTTCTATCTGCACCAAGTTGATGATCTTGCCCGAAGCACTGAAGCCAACCGGTTCGGTAGAACGGACCACGATGCCGCTGCCATCGGCCTTGCCACAGGCCTGGTCGAGCGGTGTCAGCATATCGAGCATATCGAGTTCATCGTCAGCTTCCTTGGGCGGAACGGGACCATCGGAGATGTCTTCGTACCGTGTGTCCTTGCCCATTTCCCGTTGCGGCGCGCGGCAGAAGGCGTCGATTTCCTCGTCGCTTCGATCTCGGTGATGGCCACTTCCTTGGCGCGTCGCGCCAGCACGGGCACACGTTTGACCATGTCGGCAAACCGCTCTCGCACCGCTTCAAGCTGAAGCTCGGCGAGATTGTCGGGCGCGTTGCGGAATGGGTCGGGGGTGTCCATGTAGGACAGCAATTCATCCGTTGCGCTGCGTTGTTCGACTGCGGTTGCCATTCCTCGTTCTCCCAAACGTGTTCTTGGTCTCAGCCCTCTTGGCGTTTTGCCTCCGCCACCATGGCAAACAGGCCTTCGTTGTATTTCGTCAGCTGTTCCATCGAGAGGTTGCGATAGGGGGTCATCGGGCACAGCGAATCCACCACGCCCCAGAAGGGTTCGAGCTGCTCCAGCACCTCGTCCACCGGGCCGCATTTGACGAAGGCCTGCACCATTTCATCGCTCACCTTGCCGATCACGCCGGACACATCGCCATGCTTGCCGGCGGCAAGCTGGCAATCGCGCGCCAGATCGCCAAAGCCGATGGAATCGAAGAAATCCTCGTATTCCTTGTAACCGGCGTATCCGGCTACGGTGGCGCGGCTGTCGTCGATGGCCTGCTGCTTGTCGTCGTTGATGGCGACCCAGGGCCAGGCGTTGATCTCGATATCCTCGCGCTTGCGGCCAAAGCGGGCGAGTTCGGAGTGAATGAAATCGTTTTTCTGCACCGTGTAATCGACTGTCCACAGCGCGTGCACCATCAGCCCGTCGGCAATCTCCAGCGTCATGCTGGTCAGCTTGTCCTTGAGCGCGGCGATCCAGATCGGGATGTTCTCGCGCAGGGGCGGCGCGGTCATCATCTTTTCTGTCCATTCAAGGTCGTAGTACTCGCCGTGCAGCGGCTCCATTTCCTTGTGACCGTTGGCGTTCACATAGCGGACGATCTTCACCACTTCGCGCAGGTGAGTCAGCAGCTTGCGGTGCGGTTCGCCATAGATGCCTTCCAGCGCGCTGTGCAGCGAAGTGCCGAGGCCAAGAATGAACCGCCCTTCGCTGATCGTGTCACACTCGATAGCGCAATAGGCGGTTTCAACCGGGCTGCGGGTGCCCGCCACGGCAATGCCGGTGGAGACCTTGAGCGTATCCGTCAGCGCGGCGACGGCGGCCATCGGCACGAATGGCGCGCCATAGATCTGCAGCGAGAACACGCCCTCAAAGCCAACCTGCTCCATCTGCTTTGCAATGCCGCCCATTGCCGGTGCGGGCAGAATTGGCATCACGCCCCACCACTTGCGCTCACCGCCCGTCGCGTTCGTCAGTTTTGTCATGCTTTTTCGTATCCTATGATGTTGCTGCAATCTGCGCTGACATCATCACGATAGGCGAAGTCGCCGCGCGCCTGTCTTTCGGCAAGTGCCATCATCAGTACGCGATATTTCTGGCCTGCTTCATCCAGTGGGGAGTGCAAGTCCTTGCGCTTTTCGGGCCGCATGTAGCGCGGGCTTTGCGGCGAGGTCATCGAACTGTCCTGGCGCGAAACCTTGTAGCTGGCCTTGGGCATTATATAACGGAAAAGATTGCTCTTCTTAACGTTGGACGTGTTCATCGCGTAGTCCAGCCGGGTGCGGTCGCGGGTCTCCGGCACACAGGGGTGGAACAGCTGCACGTTGTCCCCCGGGCTGAACCGGCCATAGGCAATCGCGGCATGGCTGCGCAGGTAGATGCGTATTACCTGGCGCACTTGCTGCACATCGGCGCGAACGCCGCCGAACATCTTCATGATCGGTGCCACCGACTTGTTCACGCAGGTGCGAACCATGGTGATGGTTTCGCTGTCGTGGAACACTTCCACCGTTTCGGAATCCATCTTCTCGTCACCCACAACGTCGGCATGGATAAAATCGGCGTGGGTCAGGTCGATCAGGTTTTCCAGGCTCAGCGGGGCGCAGCAGTCAAAGCGTACAGTACCCAGCATGTGAAGCGGCAGGCCGCCGTCTTCCGGCAGATAGGGAATGCTTGGAACATGCTCGGGCGCGGCATTTTCCGGCTTGCCGAGCCAGCCCCAGACATAGCCGTATTTTTCCAGCACTGGATAGTGGCCGCTTTCGTCAGTGTACTCGCTCTTGGCGCCAGCCAGCATATCCTTGGGGTGGTTCTCCGCAGCGATCACCTGGCCATCGGGCCCGCGCCACAGGTAGAACGGCTGGGAATAGACAGCGCGGCGCACCGGTTTCTTGTTCACTGCAAAGCTGTGGGCCAGCGGAAACCATGCATCGGTCAGCATGATTTCGTGCGGCATCCAGGCATTGACCTTGGCCGAGAACTGGCGCGGGTCCGACGTGATCGGATGATCGTTCGCGGAAGATGCCGGATTATCGGAAATTTCGAGCATGGCAGGTTCCTTGTCCTGGTGCGATTTGCTTTCAGGCTACTTCGTCTTGCTGGTCGGTTCGGGCGGCGATCTTTTCCCGCAGGTCGTCTGCGTGGATCGATGCCGAGGGTTTGAGCACCCGCAGCGCAGCTC
>JBEQBX010000163.1:0-5344 GCA_041639595.1 Porphyrobacter sp. | reverse complement strand
GCGGCGGCCGATGCAGCCGGGATCGCCGGTCACTTTGAAATCGTCCAGGGCGCGGTCTGCCACATTCAGGGCAACGTCACGGCCACCGGCGGCGGCGGCGACATGGAAATCCAGAACACGAACATCGCGGTGGGTCAGCAGATCACCGTGACCGCGTTCAACCTGCTGGCGGGCGGGGCGTAATGATTCCTGTCGGCACTCTGGTGCGGCTGTTGCCGCCTTTCGAAGACGGCCACGAAGCCACAACCTTTACGGTCGAGGCGGTGCAGTTTGTCGCCGAGGACGGGACCATCTCCGAGCAGCCAACCGAGCGGGTGCAATATCTCGTTTCGGGTGGCTGCTTGGATGGTGTCGCTTTCGCATCACAGAACCTTGAGGCTATCCCATGACCATCGCCAGCCTAGACCAACTCATCAATGCGATGGGGAACAATTCCTCGCGCCTGGTCATCGACAAGGCCCGCATCAGCAACACCGGTTTTACCCAGTTCCATTCCTTGTGGCGGGCGACAGGTCAGCCGGGAGCGGGCGCAATTCCGGCGGCGGCGGCAACGTGCGGCAACACGCTGCTGGGCGCCGTCCAGTTCGCCCAGCAGACCAGTCCGGCGACGAGTTATCTCGGCATCCTCGAAGGGCTTTGCACGAACGCGGGCACTACGCTGGAGGTTCACGACCGGCTGATGCACATGGGCGGGTTGAACGGCACGCTGGCGACGGCGCAGACCGTCAACGTCGATATCGCCGCTAGCCTTGGTCTGGACAACCTGACCAACCGGATCGGCGATGAGAATTATTCGGATGTCACCTGGTGGCTGGAATGGTACGCGGACACCGGCGCAACCGTGGTGACCGCGACGGTCAACGTCACATACAACGACGGGACCAGCGGGAACCTGACCGGGATTTCGCTGCCCGCCACCCGCCGCGCCAGCTTTATGCAACCGCTTAACGGCCTGATCCCGGCGGCGGACAGCGGCAAATATATCCGCGACGTGAACACGGTGACGCTGTCGGCCACCACCGGCACGGCCGGAAACTTCGGCGTCACCGCCACCCGCTATCGCGCGGCGCTTTACAAGCCCGTCGCCGATGCCCGCTTCACCGCAGACTGGGCGGGTCTGGGCCTGCCGGAGATCCCGAACGAATCCTGCCTGATGCTGGTGCAGCTTGCCACCAGCGGCACCACCGGCATTGTCCGCGCGACCGGAAAGATCGTCCATGGCTGACCGTGGCGGTCAGTTTCTTCACGAATACTCTGGCGGGTCGAGCGTTTGGAGTGATGGGCTGGCGGGGGAAATCCTGTTTGCCTACTACTTCGGTGCGCCTGCTGGCGAGCCGCTTATTGCAACAGCGGCCAGTTCGATGGACCTCGCCGGATCGGCGACCAGCGCGTTGGCGATCATCGCCACCGGCGAAGGCACCATCGGATTTTCCGGCAGCGCGGTCGCTTCAGCCGGAACGCTTGCCGCCACTGCCACGTCCAGTGGCGCGCTGGCGATGGGCGGCGCGGCGGCGGCCACGGTCACGATTCGCGCATCGGCATCCGGCGCGGTCAGCTTTGGCGGATCATCGGCGGCGGCTGTGCGCATCGCCGCTGCGGCCAGCGGCGGCCTGTCGCTGGGCGGGTTTGGCTCCGCGGCGGTGCGGATCGGCGCCAACGCTGCCGGCACGATCGGGCTGGGCGGCACGGCATCGGCATCGGTCATATCGCCGCAGAACAATGTCAGCGCCGCCGGGGCCATCCCCATCGGCGGGGCGGGCGCTGCGCAGGTTCGCATCACGGCGGCAGGCGCGGGCGGCATCGGCTTTGGCGGGCTGGCCCTGTCGGCTGTCACCATCACTGCGCTGGCCGCTGGCGCGGTGCCGATCGGCGGCAATGCCGAAGCCGTTGGCCCCCCGCCCGAGCCTGAGATCACCTTCCCGGTCCTGCGCGAACGCACCGTCTTTGCGGTCCGCCGCGCGGCATCTGTCTTCACTGTGCCCCGCCAGCGGGCCACCTTCACCGTCCCGCGGGAGCCATCGGTCTTTGCCGTCCCGCGCGAACAGACCATCTTCCGCGTGACGCGAAAGGCCGCCTGATGAACTTCGAAACCGCACCCGTGAAAGACCCCAATTCCGTCCTGCGCCACGCCCATGACTGGGCTGACTGGCTGGAGGGTGAGACGATCACGGCGTCAAATGCGTTCTGCAGCGATCCCGCGCTGGTCATCGATCAGGTGGCTTTGGTGGGCACGCAGGTGCGGTTCCGCGTCAGCGGCGGCGTGCTGGGGCAGACCTACATCGTCACCAGCCGCGTCACGACCAGCACCGGCCGCAGCGACGATCACAGCGTCCGCTACACGATCGCGGAAAAATGAGCTTCCGCCTCCGGTAAAACGGGGGTGGTCGGGGCGCGCCAACGCCCTGAACCGCGAGACGGGCATCTCGCACCTTGGGCCGTCATGACCGGCCTTCTGGCTCCCCCGGCCGCAAGCGGCGGAGCCTTCGTTAGGTGCCAACCATGAAAGAACAATTGATAGCCGTCCGCCCGGTCCAGCCGGTCGCCCCCTGGCTGGGCGGAAAGCGGGCACTGGCCCGTCGCATCTCTGACCGGATCGCCGCCACACCGCACACCCGCTATGTCGAACCCTTCGTCGGCATGGGCGGGGTGTTCTTCCGCCGCCCCGCGCGGCCGAAGCTGGAGGTGATCAACGACGTGAATCGCGATGTTGTGAACCTGTTCCGCATCCTCCAGCGGCACTACCAGCAGCTGCTCGATGTGCTGCGCTTCCAGCTTTACAGCCGCGCCGATTTCGACCGCCTGCGCGCCACGCCAGCCGACCAGCTCACCGATCTGGAGCGGGCGGCGCGGTTCCTGTATCTCCAGAAGGCCAGCTTCGGCGGGATGGGGCGCACCTTCGGTGTCGATTACACCCGGCCGCGCTGGAGCCTGAGTAAGGTCGAACCCATGCTGGAGGCGGTCCACGAACGGCTTGAAGATGTGCTGATCGAATGCCTCGACTTCGGTGCCTGCATCGAACGATACGACAGCCGCCCCGGCGCGCTGTTCTATTGCGACCCGCCGTACTGGGGGCACACCGATGATTACGGGAAGGACATCTTCTCAGAGGCCGATTTTGTGCGTCTGAGAGACCTCTTAGGCGGGCTTCAAGGCCGCTTCATCCTATCGCTGAACGACCGGCCCGAAGTGCGCGAACTGTTCGCGGGTTTCGCGATGGAGGAGGTGGCGCTGCACTACGGCGCGGGCGGCGGACAGAAGCCGGTGCGAGAACTGATAATCAGCAGCTAAGCGCCGCCGGGGCTGCTATGGGAGAGGCTGGGGCACGCGGATCAGTGCTCCAGTTTCTCTTGTCAAAGAGTCCAGAACCTCGTGTCGCGCTACACCGCCCCGCGGTGAGGCTGGCAGTGCCGTCACCCTGATGCACGTCCAGGTCGACGATCAGCACGCGGGATACATGCCGCTCCGCAATCAGGCGGTTGGCGGTCACGGCCAGATCGTTGAACACGCAATAGCCCGCGCCGGTATCGTGCAGCGCATGGTGGCTGCCAGCGGCGGAATTGGCGGCATAGCCGTGCCGCTGCGCAAGCTGCGCTGCAAGCCACGTGCCGCCGTTGGTGTGCCGCACGCGCGAGGTGATGGCAGGCGTGACCGGAAAGCCGATCCGGCGCTCCTTGTGCTGCGGCACGTCCGCGCGGAACACTTCATCAACATAGGCCGGGCAATGCACCGCCTCCAGCCATTCGCGCGGCATGGGCTGGGGCGCGTGTTCCGTCAGCGGCGCGCCCGAAGCGCGCAGTTCTTCCATGACGAGGTAATATTTGTCGAAGCGGAAGCTGCCGCGGTCCGGGCGCGGGGCCATGTAATCGGCGTGGTGGACGACGTGGAGCATCGCGCTCAGAGATAGCCGCTATGTTCGGCAAGGATTTTGGCACCCAGCCCGATCAGGATCAGGCCGCCAGCGCGTTCGGCCCATGCACCCCAGCGCTCACCCGCGCGGCGGCCCAGCAAAACCCCTGCGCCGCTCAGGATGAAGGTGACCAGCCCGATCAGTGCCACGGCGGACAGCGGATCGATGGCCAGCGCCGGCAGCGTGATCCCTGCGGCCAGTGCATCGACGCTTGTCGCCACCCCTGCCACCAGCAGCGTCTTGCCGGTCAACGCCTGCGCGGCTTCGCCTTCGCCAACATGGCCGCCCAGCATCCGGACGCCCAGGAAGGTCAGCAATCCGAACGCGATCCAGTGGTCGATGGCCTCGACATAGACCAGCGCCACGGCTCCGATGCCCCATCCGGCCAGCGGCATCAGCGCCTGAAGCGCGCCAAAGGTCAGCGCGATCGCCAAACCTTGCCGGGGCGAAGGCCGGAACCGCGCCCCTTGCGTTAATGCAACGGCAAAGGCGTCCATCGCCAGCGCGAAGGCAAGCAGCAGAGCTTCGATCATGGCCTGACGGGGGCCGGAGCCTTGGCCAGCGCGGTGAGTTCGGTCAGAATGGCGTCTTCACTGCGGCTGGCTGCGTTGCGCCAGCTGGCGGCGGTATCGAGGTTCACCGCACGACCTTCCGGCGTCAGCACCAGCAGGGCGGGTGTGCCGGGGACGCCCGTCAGGCCGAAACGCCGGGCCACATCAAGGTTATGCCCGTCACCGGTCTGCGGCATTCCGACATTGACGAACACCAGTTCGTAACGCTCTGCCACCAGCGCGGCAAAGCGCGGGGTTTCCAGCCATCCGGCAAGCGCCCGGCTATCGTGGCACCAGTTGGCACCCATCGCCAGCAGCACCCGCTTGCCATTGGTGGCAGCGCGGGCAAGCGCGGCGTCGACTTGGGCCATGGCGTCAGGCGCGGCGGCATAGGCGCGCGCTTCGGGGTGCGGGGCGGCGACGGCGGCAGACATGGGCGCAGGCCCGGCGGCGCAGGCGGAAAGCGCCAGCGCCAGACTTGCGGCAATAGAGCTGCGGATCACTCTGCGGCTACGGCGGCTTGTGCAGGGGCCGCGTGCGGATCGAAGGCGGTGGCCTCTCCCGCTTCGATGGCAGCGGCCTTTTCCTCGACCAGCTTGACGATGTGATCGAGCATGGCTTCGTCATCAATGGCGTGGGCCTTCATGCCCGACAGGTAGACCATGTGCTTGCCGTTGCCGCCGCCGGTCAGGCCGATATCGGTTTCGCGCGCTTCGCCCGGGCCATTGACCACGCAGCCGAGCACTGAAAGGCTCATCGGTGTTTTGATGTGTTCGAGCCGCTTTTCCAGCGTTTCGACCGTGCGGATCACATCGAAGCCCTGGCGCGAGCATGACGGGCAGGACACCACCCGCACGCCGCGGGTGCGCAGGCCCAATGCCTTGAG
>JBEQBX010000162.1:0-5379 GCA_041639595.1 Porphyrobacter sp. | reverse complement strand
CTCCAGCAGCGGGCCATAGTCCACCGCAACGCTGATCCAGCTTGAAGCTGCTTTCTTACCTTCGGTTTCGGTCATCATGCCACCCCGGCAATCACGCGGGCGACCAGATCGGGATCGAAGGGACGCAGGTCCTCCATCTTCTCTCCGACGCCGATCGCGTGGATAGGGAGGCCATATTGCTCCGCCGCCGCCACCAGCACGCCGCCGCGCGCTGTGCCGTCCAGCTTGGTCATGATCAGGCCGGTGACGCCTGCCACCTCCTTGAACACGTCGATCTGGGCAAGCGCGTTCTGGCCATTGGTCGCATCCAGCACCAGCACCACATCATGCGGCGCTTCGGGGTTGATGCGGCCGAGGACACGGCGGATTTTCGCCAGCTCCTCCATAAGCTCCTTCTTGTTCTGAAGGCGGCCCGCCGTGTCGACGATCAGCGCGTCGATCCCGGTGTCGGTGGCCTGCTTCACCGCATCGAACACGATTGCCGCCGGATCGCCGCCCTCCGGCCCGCGCACCAGATCAACCCCGATGCGGCCCGCCCATGTGGCAAGCTGGCCGATGGCGGCGGCGCGGAACGTATCGCCCGCGGCCAGCAGCACGCCGTAGTCATCCTCCTGAAACAGGTGTGCCAGCTTGGCGATGGTGGTGGTCTTGCCGCTGCCGTTGACGCCGATCACCAGGATCACCTGCGGACGCGGGAAGGCGGTGATTTCGAGCGGCTTGGCCACCGGGCGCAGGATCGACGCGATTTCTTCGGCGACTGCTTCTTTCAACTCGCTCGCGGTGATTTCCAGCCCGAAGCGCTTGTCGGAAAGCCGCGCACGAATGCGGGCAGCGGCGGCCGGGCCGAGGTCTGAGAGGATCAGCGCATCCTCCACCTCGTCGAGGGTCGCGTCATCGAGCTTCGCCGTCCCGCCGACGCCTGCAAGATTGGCGGTCAGGCGTTCCGACGTCTTGGCAAAGCCGCCGAACAGGCGCTGGGTCCAGCTGGTTTCACTCATCGGAGCAGGCCCTCCCAGACCTCGCGCGGGGTGATGTCAATGATCATGCCCGCCGCCGTGCCGGATGGCAGGGCAACGCGCGCGTAATTCGAGGCATAGCCGGTGCCGTCGCGTTCGGCGAGGACAGGCAGCGTTTCGCCCACAAGCCTCTGGAGCCAGCTTGCGCGGCGGGCGGCGGCGCGGGCGCGCAAATCCGCAGCGCGGTTCTTTACCACATCGCGCGCCACCTGCGGCATCCGCGCGGCGGGCGTGCCGGGGCGCGGCGAGTAGGGGAAGACATGGGCGTGGACGATATCGAGTTCGTCGATGATCGACAGGTTGGCTGCGTGGTGGCCTTCATCCTCGGTCGGGAAGCCCGCGATCAGATCTGCTCCGATGGCTATCTCCGGACGCAGCGCCTTCAGCCGGGCGACGAGTTCCACCGCATCCGTGCGGCTGTGGCGGCGCTTCATCCGCTTGAGGATCAGGTCGGCGCCATGCTGCAAGCTGAGGTGGAGATGCGGCATCACGCGGGGTTCGTGCGCCAGCAGATCAAACAGGGCATCATCGATCTCCACGCCGTCCACCGACGACAGGCGCAGGCGGGGCAGGGCGGGGCACGCGTCAAGGATCGCGCTGACGAGAGTGCCGAGCCGTGGCTCGCCTGCAAGGTCATGGCCCCAGGAGGTGAGATCGACGCCGGTCAGCACGATTTCCTGTGCCCCCGCAGCAAGGTGTGCCTCCACCTCCGCCAGCACTTCGGCAATGCCCGACGAACGGCTTTGGCCTCTGCCTTGCGGTATCACGCAGAAGGTGCAGCCATGATCGCACCCGTTCTGCACGGCAATAAAGGCGCGGGTGCGCTGCGGGGCGACGGGCGCCGCAGCGCCCGCCACGTTCCAGCTGCGCGGATCAAGCTTGGCCGCATTGGCGATCAGCCCGTCCACTTCGTCCATCGTGCCAATGGCAGCGCGGTCAATCTCTGCTGCGCAGCCTGTCACCACCAGCCGCGCTTCGGGGTGATCACGCCGTGCCCGCCGGATTGCCTGCCGCGTCTGGCGCAGCGCCTCACCGGTCACAGCGCAGGAATTCACCACGACCAGATTTGTTTCATCCGCGAGCATCACGCGCATCCGCTCGCTTTCCGCGATGTTCATGCGGCAGCCGAGGCTGACGATGTGCGGTGCATTCACGCGTAGTCGTCCCAGTCGAAAGTCCCGCGAAAACTCAGTGCGGCAGGGCCGCTCATCATCATGGTTCCGCCCGGTTTCCATGCGATGACGAGATCGCCGCCTGGCAGGGTGACCCGCACCGGGCTTGCCACCAACCCGCGCCGGATGGCTGCGACGGCCGTTGCGCATGCGCCGGTGCCGCAAGCCTGCGTAAGGCCGGCGCCGCGCTCCCACACCCGCAGGCTCAGATGGTCAGGGCCGGCAAGGCTCGCCACATTGACGTTTACCCGTTCGGGGAAGATCGAGTCATGTTCGATCACCGGACCGATTATATCCAGCGGCACTGCGTTCGCATCTTCAACGAAGAATATCGCGTGGGGATTGCCGACGTTGACTGCCATGGGGTTTTCCAGCGCGCTGTCGTCCATCGGCCAGCCCACAGGCATGGCAAAGGTATCCATCGGATAGGCCAGCGGGATTGCGTCCCAGTCAAATTGTGGCACGCCCATGTCGACCCGCGCGCCGCCATCAAGCGGTTTCAGCATGATCGGCCCGCCCCCCGTTTCGATCACCGCGGGCTTCCCATGAAGCAGCGCCACCGCGCGCGCGGCATTGCCGCAGGCGCCCACTTCGCTGCCATCGGAGTTGAAGATCCGCATCCGGAACGCATGTGTCTGGCTCGGTTCAAGCAGCACCAGTTGATCGAACCCGATCCCGGTGCGCCGGTCGCCAAGTCCGCGCGCGACCTGCGCCGTCATAACCGGAAGCGCGGCTTTGCGCGCATCCAGCACGACAAAGTCATTGCCGAGGCCATGCATCTTGATGAAGGGTATCGCTTGCGTCACGCCAGCGCATCTATGCACCATGCGGCTCCGCGTCCAGCCCTGCACGCTCGGGAACTCGCGGTGAAAGGCGGCAGGGTATCAGGGCTGGGCGATGCGGTAGAGCGCTTGTGCGCTTTCCTGCCGGGCCTGCGCTGTGGCTTCATGCCCGATAGAAGCGCCGCCCAGCTTACCGATTGCCCTGAGCCGCCTGCGCACGTCTTCGGCATCTTCGGGCTGGCCGTAGTAATAGCCCTGCGCCTTCAAGCCCCCCATGGATTTCAAGGCATTTGCAGTTTCTTCGTCCTCGACGCCTTCTGCGGTCAAGGGCAGATCGAGCCCGCGCCCCAAAGACACGATCGCTTCGACAATCCGCGAGCGGTTGCCGGGCTCGCGCAGTTCGCTGACAAAGCTGCGGTCGATCTTGATGCGGTCGAACGGCAGGTTGCGCAGCTGTTCGAAGCTGGAATAGCCGGTGCCAAAATCATCAAGGCTGATCTGCACGCCCTGATTGCGCAGACTTACAACCATCGAACGCACCAGGCCGATATTTTCGTGAAGGCAGCTTTCGGTGATCTCGATCTCGAGCCGGCGCGGAGGGAAACCTATCGCCACCAGCTTTTTGAGCAGGCGCTGGGCAAACCACGGATCGCGCAGCTGCAAGGGTGAAATGTTGATCGACAGCGTCAGGCTGTCATCCCAATCGCGCGCGTCGATGAAGGCCTGCTCCATCAGCTGTTCGGACATTTGCGTGATCAGACCGATCTCCTCGGCAATCGGCACGAAGATTTCGGGACTGATGAGGCCAAGTTCCGGGGAGCGCCAGCGGGCAAGCATTTCGAAGCCCACCAACATCCCGGTTTCCAGATCGACCTGCTGTTCATAGAACGGCACGAACTCGCCCTGCGAAAGCCCACGCCGAATGCCGGTTTCCAGCTGGTTCCGGAAACGCAGTTCGCTTTCCATGTTAGATTCGAACCAGAAATACCTGTTCCGGCCTTGTTTCTTGGCATGATAAAGCGCCATGTCCGCGCGGTGCATCAGTGTGGTAGCATCGACCACCGGGCCGGTTGTGCGATCGGTATCGTGGTCGGCGGCCAGCCCGATCGACATGGTCATTTCGATCGTCAGCCCGGGCAAGCGGAAAGGTTGTGCGACGCTTTCAAACAGGCGGATCACCAGATCGTCGACCCGGTCGGCATGACCGGCGGGGTAGGACATGATGAAAGCGAATTCATCGCCGCCCAGCCGGGCCAGACGTCCTTCACGCGGCAGCAGCGCGCGAACCTTATCGCACAACATCACCAGCACGGCATCTCCGGCAAGGTGTCCGTGCATGTCGTTGACCTGCTTGAAATTGTCGAGGTCGATCATGCAATAGGCAATCGCATCGCCGCGGCTCACCGCGCGGGCGCGCAGTTCTTCGGTTTCTTCCAGCATCGAACGGCGGTTGAGGCATTGGGTCAGCGGATCGGTTGCCGCGAGCATCTGGGCGCGGGCTTCGGCTTCGCGGCGGACATCGATTTCGCGGGTCAGCTCGCGGTATCGGCGCCATCCGAAGATGACCAGCGCGATATTGAGCAGCAGGGCGTTGACAAAAACGACATCGGGGCCGCGCCCCTGGCCCAACAGCGCCAGCATCGTTTGCGGCAACACCGAACTGCCGGTTCCGACCAGCATGATGATGGCCGCCACTGCGATTCCCAACGCGATTACATCACGTTCGGCGGCTTGCAGCGGATTGTCTGGCTCGTGATCTGTCAAAACCGTTGCCCATTTCCATCGGCCGGGATGGTCTCACAATCTGCCATCTTTGCCGTTCTAACGGTTCATCGCAGCACGACCTAAACATCGGGTTAATCCCGTAAATCCGCGTCAATCCGCGACGGCACTTGGCGAAGTGCGGTTCTGCGGGCTATCGCGGCGCATCACATTCGCAGCAGGAGCGCGCGCGCCATATGGCCTACTGGCTGATGAAATCCGAACCGTTCAAATACAGCTGGGACGATCTTGTCGCCGAAGGCGAGGGGACTTGGGACGGCGTGCGCAATTACCTTGCGCGCAACAATCTGATGGCGATGGAAGTGGGCGATCAGGCGTTCTTCTACCATTCGCGAGAGGGGTTGGAGATTGTCGGCATTTGCACCGTGACGGTGACCGGGATCGGCGATCCTACCGATGACACCGGAAAATGGGCGGCAGTGAAAATCAAGGCGGGGGAGAAATTTGCCCACCCTGTCACGCTGGCGGCGATCAAGGCTGAGCCGCGGCTCGCCGAGATGCAGCTCGTCCGTCTGTCGCGCCTGTCGGTTTGTGGGGTATCACCTGAAGAGTGGGCGGTGATCCTGGAAATGTCCCGCGGTTGAGGGATGTTTCACGTGAAATGCGGCTTTGGCGGGGTCCGGCAGG
>JBEQBX010000161.1:0-5493 GCA_041639595.1 Porphyrobacter sp. | reverse complement strand
CCGATCTCGGAGATAATTAGAATTATGTTAAATGGGGCTCACACTTAGCTTGATTCCGGGTCATCCAGCCATGACGATTGATCGCGTGGCAAACGCTGCTCGTCATCGATCACTTCAAGGCGATGCGAGACCTTACGGCTCCAAGACCACAGCACCAAATTACGGTCATCAGACGTAGCGCGCGATGCAAAACTCGGCACGACCACGCCCGCGCAGCCAGAAGCAATAAGTCTATCGGCCAATTCCCAAGTGGGAACTGCCTTGCCGCCGCCGGCAAGGCGCTCCCAAGCGCAACTGAGCTGGAGCAAGCCGACTTGCACTGTTTCCCGCACATCAGGGTTCGTCAGATCGAGAATGTCCGAGAGGTCGGCACGATAACTACAAATCGTCAAAGGCTGCGCTTTGAAAGCAAAGCCTTGCTGGGCTTCAAGCCAGGCCGTTTCGAGACTGAGCGCCGCATAGAAGCAATCTGTGCCTACGCGGTTGAAGCGACCGCCGTGAAGCTTTGCGCCTTCAACAGATTCCAGATCGTAAGCCCAAGCTGGATGATGCGCCCGATAGACGAGACCGCGGAACCGGATAAACGGCAGAGTTGATTTCGAGATCTGGCTCAAAGATCAGGCCCAAAAATTAGGCAAAACCGCCAGCTGCAATCCGACCAAGATACGTTCGAACCTTCTCGCCTTGTCCTTGACGCACCAGTTCTTCGGCTGTGGCATCGCCGAAAGACGGGAGTGGCTGTGATCGGTACCACGCATACGCGGCAAGTTCGCTACCCGCCCAAGGAATGACCCGGTTGATGATTTCGCTCATTTCACGCAGCCGAGACTGGGTGGTGATACTGTTGCTGCGAGCGACCTTCGAGACGGCATCACGCGACAGACCAGCTGCGAGCGCCAGTTCAGATTTGGTGATGTGCAGCACTGCCGACAGCCTGTCGACCGAGACGCCCTTGTCCCCATAGACTTCGCTCAAAAATGCTGCGCCTACCATTTGCCTCACCATATGCCAGTATTTCAGGCAACCTGTGCGGCAAAATAGATAATTTGTCAAGTTGCGTGAAGGCCAGCAGCAGAGACGTCTTTGCTTGTCGAAGATCCCTAATCAAAAATGGGCTCAAGCAGCAAACAGTTCGCCTTGAGTTCTAGAACTTACAGCAGATGTTGCCTGTGCTTGCTCTGGTCTGCGAAGCAGGCGAAGGACTTGTGGCCGCACGACGTAGAAGGGCTACTTCGCGCGCTGGATCGCCGCACTTGCCCGCTGCCTTGAGGCGGGCAGGGTTCCGCCAGGCTTAGCCGCATCCCTTGCCGAGGAGGCCGTTTCCGGCATACAGGGAGCCATCGTACTGGCCCGAGCGCTTGATGAGGAAGCCAGCTTTCTGCGGATCGTTCAACGCCTCCGCTCATCCTTGATCGACGCAATCATTCGCCACGGCTGACATCCCTCGTGATTGGCCGCTTTCGGCGCGGGCGGTCATTGGCGTGTAATCTCAGAACGGCAAAAATGTCCCAAGGGCCCCAGTTTGGCTCCTCGTCGGCGACGAGGAGCCAAGGAGTTCAAATTTCAGTGTTCTCGGCAAGAGCGAGCGCGTCCTCCACATCTATCCCGAGATAGCGCACTGTATTCTCGATCTTACTGTGACCGAGTAGAATCTGGACAGCACGCAGGTTGCCAGTTGCCCGGTAGATGATAGATGCCTTTGTCCGGCGCAGCGAATGGGTGCCATATTCACTTCGGATAAGGCCAACCCCCGTCACCCATTCATCGACAAGTCGAGCGTATTGGCGAGTGCTGAGGTGGCCATTACGGTCCACACGACTTGGGAAGACATAATCGTCTACCGTGCCACCCCGACGTTCAAGCCATGCCAATAGGCTGGCCCGGGCGTCGGGCAGCAGTTCGAACTGAACAGGTCGAGCCGTTTTCTGCTGCATAACTATTGCACGCGTTCGTATTTGCCCACCACTGACAATGTCGCCGATTTTCATCCGGACAAGATCACAGCCGCGGAGATTGCTGTCGATCGCGAGATCAAAGAGGGCCCGGTCTCGCAGGCGGCGCCGCTGATTGAGATAAAATCGGATCTCCCATATCTGCTTCGGTTTCAGAGCGCGCTTGGCGCCGACGGTCCTTCCCGCATTCCAGACCTGACGTTTGGTGGTAGCGGATTCTGCTTCAGGCATCTCCATTATTGTTCTCCAATGGCCATGATTGGCCATTGGAAGAACGCCTGTTGACCCAATCGGTAAATTCCTACGAGGCATGTGCCGACCAGACCCGGCCGCTCACATCTGCAACCGCAAACGTCGGATTCAGCCGAAACCCGCCGATGGCTGAGGAGGAAACAGAAGATACGCAAGACGCCCGAATCGAAATCGCAAACAGCGGCGGATGGATGCGGCTCGTTCGCTCACGTTTGCCGCCCCCAAAAATCTTGGCCACCGCAATCGAGGTATTGTCGTACAGGATCGACTGGGGATTGCCGTCGAAGAAATCAAAGGCCAACACACGCCCATCCAGAAACGCCTCCGTCGTCTCGCGCGGGAAGGCCTTCACGAAACAGGCATCTTACTGCGGCAGATCCATGCACAAAAAGTAGATTTTTTGTTCCACCCCGCCAATTACGCCGACGGCTTCACCGAAATCCACCTGCGCATGCTCCGGTGGGTGCACCAGCGACACAAATGCCTTGCGGCCACGCGCACGGCTGAGCCGGACATGTCCTTCAGGACCGTGTAACCACCGCCATAGCCATGCTCTTCGCGCAGCCGCTCGAAAATCCGCTTGGCCGTATGCCGCAGCTTTACCGGCGCCGTCCGGTCATCTTACAAAATCGCATCCACCACTGGCAGCAAAGGCCCGAGCTTCGGCTTCTCCACCGGCTTCGTCCGCGAGTAGCCGGTTGGCAACGAAAACCTGCAGATTTTGCCGATCGTCTCCCCGCTTAATCCAAATACCCGCGCAGCCTCGCGGTGACTGCGACCCTGCAAGAACACAAATTGACGAACACTCGCGTAAACTTCCACGGCATATATTCTGGCCGCCCTCAAATGGGCAACCTTACCACTGGCCGGTTTTTACTCCGCCACGCTCAGCACAATACCGGCGTTCCAGTGGCTGGCTTTTTCACCGCCGCGCACATTTCCGTTTGTCGAGCAATAAGCTTACACTAAGCTTACTTTTCGGGGAAGCCACCGACTACGAACATATCGCCGGCCGACACCCAGTCACCCTTGACCTTTGCCCACAAGAACAGGATCCCGAAAGTAAAAGGCTTCTCTTCCGATTTCGGATCCTTGGAAGAAACATGGAAGTTGGCCCATTCCCAACCCGCATTTCCGCTCACCCACGAATGGATCGGCACAACCTTGACATTCTTCGACGGAACAACGGCATTGTAGGAGGTGGTGAATTCCTCCCGCCCTTCTTCCGGTTTGCCCTCGGGGCCCATTGAAACAGCATTCTTGGCGTAAAACCTCTCGACGATCGGTGCTACCTGGTTCTTTGCGAATGCTTCTTCCTTCAGGGCGTACAGCTTTGCGGTGGCAGCCTTGAATGCTGCAAGTTCGCGCGGATTGGGTGCTGGGATGTCGCCCGTTACCTTGTGCGGCAACGGCGGCGTAGATTGTGCGATCGCGGGAGAGGTGACGCTTGCGCAAGCCATGGCAATCGCAAGGATTGCAGGTCGATTGCGGACAGATAACGTTTTCATGGAATCAAGCCTTCTTTTGTTGTTCAAGAATTTGTTCGGCCGCACGCTTCCCTTGTTCTGCGGCTGTTTCCCACATCTGCGCGCCTGCCAACTCGGAATGGCTGAAGGCGATCCGGTGCCAAGGCTCCTTGAGCACTTCCATCGGCGACTTTTTCCCATCCTTGCCGAACTGCATCCCCGGCGCGTTCACAAGATAGGCATGGCCTTGGCGGTTGGCGATAATCGCGGCGATGTCGCGGTCAGCATCGAAACCGTAGGGCGCAAACATCTTGGTGAATTGTTCGCGCACCATGGTCTCGATATCGGCAAAACTCATGCCGAACAGTTGCATACGTGCAGCCGTGCATTGCTCGGCATAAGGCAAACCGGGCTGAAGAAACGGAATGTACTGAGTCAAGATCACCGGCTTGGAAGGATCGAGTGGCTGTGTTTCCTTGCCATCAAGCACGAGGTTGCGTCGCAGACTGGTCCACCAGCCAAATCCTTCAAACCAGCGAACTGCTGCAGCACCCAGGTTTTCCAGAAATTTCCAGTTACGCAGCGCAATGTTGAGCGTGAGGATCGGCGCGTGGTGAAACTGGTTCATTGCCTCGCGCACAACGGTGCTTACGTCATGGCAGATTTTGCGATTGGCATGCTGCTGGCCCGCACAGATTGCATTTTTCGCTCTCACAGACTGTAGCTTGCCGCCCTTCTCGTAGGTTATGCGAACTGACGAAGCCTTGCCCGGTTTGCCTTCGTGGACGACCGAGAACACCGTGGCACCAAGGCGCATACGGTAGTGATCATCAGGCCGGTCAAGCTTGTCCCAATTAACCGTACTGTACTGAAGTCCGTACAAAGAATCATCACCTGAGAGCGCATCCGGCTTTGCAAGCTTAAGGAAGCGCTTGGCTTGGTAAGTATTGCCGCCAGGGAACGTGGCGAGGTAGATCGCGTCGGTGGGATCAGCACCGCCACTGAGATAACGCGAATAGCCGTTGACGCCTGGCATCATGTAATTCCACGCCTGATAGGCTGAGATGACGTCCGACCCAAGCGCGCAACCCATCGCCGCCATGGCAGGGTCGAGATAACGGCAGACGTCGTCGATCAGATCGGGCGCTACCTTCACAACGTCGAGCAGGAAGGCCTTGTAGGTCATCGAGTCCAGCCACTGGGCCCAGTCGTCGCGGCGTGGCGGCGTGCGATAGAGTTCGAGATCAACCAACTGCTTCTTCAACCGATCGGATATCGGTGCGTCGGCAAAGCCATTGCGCCACGGGTTCTTCACCATGCCTGTGCCTTCATAGTAGAAGGCCATATCTGCCCTTTCCCAGCCGACATGCATTGGCGACCACATATCTTCAGGGATCAGGATATCCTTCGACAGGTTCTTCGGCTCTTGTAGGGTGAACGTCGCGGGAAAGCCCAGTTCTTTGACGAAGACGGAAGGAAAACCGGATTCAATTGCCTTGGCAAACGGGACAACGATGCCTGTGGAGCCTTGGGGGGCGGTCAGGCGATAGCCGTCGACTTCAACGTCGTTCTGCTTTGCCTCGCCGCCGAAAATTTCGTGCTGGTCGAGAATCAGGACCTTCGCTTCAGGTCGTGCTTCCAGAAAGACGTAGGCAGCAGTGAGGCCTGATATTCCTGCGCCGACAATCACCAAGTCGTAAAGCTCGTCAACGACCGGGGCATTGGCAATACGCTTGTCCAGACTGCCATTCCGGATTTCACCATGGGCGGCATTCACGACCACGTGGGTATTGCCGTTTTTTCCTGCATAGTCCCCAACGCCA
>JBEQBX010000160.1:0-5499 GCA_041639595.1 Porphyrobacter sp. | reverse complement strand
TCGGCGGCTGACGACAGCCACCCCACCCAGCCCAGCATCCGCGGAAACCGCACGCCGGCAAGCTGGCGCGCGCGCGTGCTGACCGAGGGAAGAAAGATCAGAACGTCGATGATGATCGACACCAGAATGGCCATCACCAGCGGCAGCGAAACGTCACTGAGCGCGAAACCGCCCGCGACGACGGTGATCATCATCGCGAGAGTCCGCACGCCGATAACGATCGGCCACAGCGCACAGATGGCGAGCAAAGACACCGCCGAAATCGGGTTGATCCCGCTCAGCCCTTCGACCGCGCCCTGACTGCGACGTTGAATCGTCGGCGCTTCGGCAGTTTCTTGTGGTGACTTCTTCTGTCCGAACATGCTAATCCGCATAAAGCGTGGCGATTAGCAAAGCGTTACCGATGGCCCCGCAACGGGGGCAGAACCGTGTAAAATCGGGCGTTCCGGATGCGGCAGCAGGCAGACGGGATCGATTGGCAAATCACACCGCAGCCCCCATATTGCCGACATGCAAACGCTGCGCGACTCCATCGGCACCGAAATCCGCAGAATCTTCGCCGAACCCGGCGGCAAGGTGATCGAGATTTCGCGCACGGACGAAGGCCTGTTCGGGCCGGATTCGGTGTGCTGGCAGGTGCATGGCGATGTGACCGCGATGATGATCGGCGGCATTGCCTCGCTGCTGCTGCAGATGCTCGAGCCGCGCGTGCTCGCCGGGGTCTGGGACCATTCGGTGTTCCGCCAGGACATGCGCGGCAGGTTGCGGCGCACTGCCGCGTTCCTTGCGCGGACGACCTATGGCGACAAGGCGCAGGCGCTGGGCGAAATCGCCCGCATCCGGCGGATCCACGATCACGTTCGCGGCACCCTGCCCGATGGCACGCCCTATGAGGCGAACGACCCGCAGTCCTTGGCCTGGGTGCATGTCACCGAGAGCCTGTGCTTCGTCGAAAGCTTCATCCGCTATTCCAGGCCGCACATGTCGATGCGCGATCGCGATCGGTATTTCGATGAGATGGCCGAGGTTGGCGCGATGCTGGGCGCGGACCCGGTGCCGCGCACCTATCGCGCGGCGCAGCGCTTCATCCGCGATGCTCGCCCGACGCTGCGTTTTGACGAACGGACCCGCGAGATCGCGGATCTGTTACTGAACCAGCCACCTGCGAGCTCGCGCCTCGCCCCGTTCCACCACATGACGATGCAGGCCGGGGTCGATCTGCTGCCCGGCTGGGCGCGATCGATGCACGGGCTTTCGATCTCGCTGCCCGCCCGGCTCGCGGTGCGCGGCGGCACCACGGGCATGGCGGCGATCACCCGCTGGGCGCTGTCGCAGGGCAGCACGACACGGAGCGCATCCGCCTCGGCCTGAGCCGGTCAGCGCGCGCGCAGGGCCCGTCCGGCAACCGCATCGAGCTGCGCCAGCACCCGGGGATCGCGAGCATCGGGCGCGGTGATCAGCGCGAAATCGAGACAGGTGTCGATCGGGCTCGCTGCCCGCTGCTGCGGCAGGGACTTGGCCAGCTCGATCACCAGTTGCCGCGCTTTGGCCGAATTGCTGTTCATCTGCGCGATGATCGCACCCACCTCGACATGCGCCTCGCCCTCGCGCCAGCAATCATAATCGGTGACCATGCCGACCAGCGCGTAAGGCAGCTCGGCCTCGCGCGCCAATTTCGCCTCGGGCATCGCGGTCATGCCGATGACGTCGCAACCCCAGGCGCGGTACATATGGCTTTCGGCGCGGCTGGAAAACTGCGGGCCCTCCATCGCCAGATAGGTGCCGCCCTCGCTGACCGGCGCCCCTGCAGCGCGCGCTGCGGCGGCGGCAAGCCCCGACAGCCGCGGGCATACCGGTTCCGCCATAGACACATGCGCGACCATCCCGGTGCCGAAGAAGCTCTTGGTGCGGTTGACGGTGCGGTCGATGAACTGGTCGACGATCACGAAGCTCCCCGGTGGCAGCTCCTCACGCAGCGACCCGATCGCCGAAATCGCGAGGATATCGGTGCAGCCGGCGCGCTTGAGGACATCGATATTGGCGCGGGCGTTGACATCGGTCGGGCTGATGCGATGGCCCTTGCCGTGGCGCGGCAGGAACACGAAGCGGTGGCCGTTTAGCGTGCCGATCACGACCTCGTCCGATGCCTCGCCGAACGGGCTGTCGATGCGGATCGCCTGCGCGTCCTCCAGCCCATCGATCGCATACAGGCCCGATCCGCCGATCACGCCAATCGTCCACTCGCTCATCGGTCCCGGCCCCTTGTCTGCAGTATCTGCGCGATCGACTAAACCACGCCCGCAAGGGTGCAAACCCTATTTCGCGGGGAGCGACGAAATCCATTCACGGATCAGCGCGACCCCCTCGTCATGCACCAGCGATCGCCCGACCTCCGGCATTGCGATACCGGGCTCGGTCGAGGACATCCGGTGGACCATGATCGAGTGATCGGGATCGCCGGGCGCAATCGCAAAGTCGTGCCCGCCGCTGCCGCGGCCCGCGGCAACCGGACGCTTGTAAAGACCGGTTGCCACCGGATCGCCCGCTGCGCCTGCATTGAGGAACAGTCCGGAGTTGCTCGCGGACCCTTGCGGATTGTGACAATGCGCGCAGTTGATCGCGAGATAGGCGCGCGCGCGGGCATCGCGCGACCCGGTGCCGGCATCGTTCCACACCGGCGCGCTGCCCAGCGACAGCGGTCCCTTCCAGTCGGCCCGGCTGCGCAGCGACGCGGCCGCCTTTGCGGTCAGCGCCATGTTCGCGGCCACCGGCCCGATCGGCACCACAGCGCCGCTGCGCGCATGGCATTCCTTGCACTGGTTCTTGTTGGGCACGGCATAGCTGATCGGCTGCGCTCTCCCCGATGCCCGGGGCACCATGACCGGCAGACGCGTGCCTGCCAGCTTGAGCTCTGCATCGGACATATCCGGCTTCCAGACATAAGGCAGCGCCTCCCAGCCCGATGCCCGGCGCAGCAGCACCCGGGTCTCGATCGGGCGGAACGCGGCCCCCTCGCCATAGCCGAAGGTCTTGATCAGTGCGCTGCCGACGGGAAAGTCGAGCGCGCCATTGGCATCTGCGCTGATCCGCGCCGAGGCGGGGACGTAGATGAACCGCTGCTTTTCGGCATAGTCTGAGAACAGCGGCGTGCGCAGGCTGTAACCGATCAGCTGGTCCGAGGGCGCGGTCACCCCCTGCCCGGTGAAGAAGCCGAATTCGGACAGCGTGCGCGGATAGCCCGCATCCTGAATCGCGCTATCGGCGATGCTGCCGGGCACCGGCGCGGCGCTCGCCAGCGGACCTGCGCAGGCAAACGCCAGGGCAATGCGCCACAGCTTCACTTGATCGCAGCCTCCATGGCGGCAGGCATCACGATTTTGGGCAGCTTGGGCGCGGCATCGCCGGTGAGCTTGGCTAGCGCGGGCTGCGCGGTCTCGATCGGCTGATCGGACCGGGTGAGCCCCAGGTTGAGCACCGGCACTTCGTCGCTGGAGACGATGCTGGCTTCCGCCCCGCCGACGCCATCCCAGATGATCGGTGGGACGCTGCCGCCGAAGGCCGCGGCAAGCATTTCGCCCCCTGCAAATTGCGGCGCAAAGCCGGTCTTGCCATGCGCATTGTCGCTGATCCGCACATTGCGCACGCTGGGCTGGTATTTCGCATCGTCGAACTTCTGGCGATAGCCGATGACCATGATGTTGGACGAGCCATTGCCGTCGAAGACATTGTCGAAGATCTCGATGTCGCGATTGGCCATCACCATGATCCCGGTGCCGCTGGGCACGCTGGCGACGATATTGCCCTTGGGAGCGAAATTGGGGGTGTCGTTTTCGGCGACGATATTGTCGAACACGCGAACATTGTGCCCGCCCTGCTGGGGCAGGTTGGGCAGATCGAACACCAGGATGCCGCCGGTGTTCTTGGTCGCGACGTTGTCATGGACGTCGGCGTTGAAGCAGTTTTCGATCTCGATTCCCGCCACGTTGAAGCGCGCGATGGAGTTGCGCACCACGATGTTGCGCGACTGGCCGACATAGATGCCTGCATCCGACGCGCCGATGACCAGCACCGAGTCAACGAGGACGTTTTCCGATTCCACCGGATAGATGCCATAGGCGCCGTTGGTTTCCTTCGGGCCTCCGGTCCATTCGACCCGGATGTTGTGATAGACGATATTGTCCGCGCCCTTGGACTTGATCGCATCGCCCTTGCTGTCTTCCACAGCGAAGTCGCGCAGCACGACATTGTCCGAAGTCACCAGCAGGCCCTCGCCCGCCGCCAGCTGCCCGGCAAAGCTGAGCACCGACTTGTTCGGCCCAGCGCCCTTGACGGTGACGCCCGCGACATCGAGCGACAACC
This sequence comes from Porphyrobacter sp., assembly GCA_041639595.1. Lineage (GTDB taxonomy): Bacteria > Pseudomonadota > Alphaproteobacteria > Sphingomonadales > Sphingomonadaceae > Erythrobacter. Next base: position 1,140 of record JBEQBX010000160.1, on the reverse strand, counting down.
CATCGGTCAGGGCAAACCGGCCTTCGCCCAGCTTCACGACATCGCCCGGCTGCGCGACGATCAGCGCCTCCTGCAGCCGCTCCTGCGCGCCGGATCCGGCCGCGACCGGAATCTCCTTCGCGACCAGCGGCGCCGATGCGACGCACGCCATCAGCGCGATTGCTGCTGCAAATTTCCGCTTCATGCTTTTCCTTCCCCGCGTTATCACCGGAACCGGCATTGCCGTTCTGGCGCCCGTCTGATGCGGGCTGAGGGCGGAAGGCTAATCCTATTCCAGGTGGAGAACAATATGCGCGTTTTCGCTTCTGTCGCAATTCTGGCTGCCGGCACGCTGGCCCTGGCGGCCCCCGCTTTTGCCGCAGAGTCCATCACCGGCCGGTGGCATACGGTGGACAAGCGTGCGCTCGTCACCATTGCGCCCTGCGGCGCAACTTTGTGCGGCAAGATCACCCGGCTGCTCGAGCCTCCCAAGAGCGGAGTGACCACCGACGTCAAGAACCCCAATCCCGCGCTGAAGAAGCGCAAGCTGGTAGGGCTCCCGATCCTCAGCGATTTTGTGGCTAACGGCGACAAATGGCACGGCAAGATCTACGACCCCAACACCGGCAACACCTACAGGTCTGTCGTTTCGGCCGCGGGCGGCGGAAAATTGAATGTTGAAGGGTGCGTTTCGGTGTTTTGTCAGACCCAGGTCTGGACCAAGGCCAAGTAAAACGGCGCAAGCACTTTCGTAACGGTCGATTCGGCCTGTTACATTATGGCACAACAAGTGTCATTAAACGGTAACATTGATATATAGAATGGCGGGCCGGTACGTAACTTGCCTCAAAGCCGCGACCGACCCGCCTCTTCCCGCCTGCTCCCGGTTGCGACCCGGCAGGCATGAAGATTCCGATATAGCGATTCAGTTCCGGGCGGGGTCACCCTCCGGCCGCAGCAGTGCCTGCTCGTTGACGAAACGGTCGGCCTCCCACAGCAATGATACCGTGCTGCGCAATCCGTGCTTGTCGGACCGCCAGAAGCCGGCATCGCGCAGCTTTACGGCCAGCGCGCGCAGTTTCAGCCGCGCATCCGCCACTTCCTCGAAGCCCTGGCTATCGGCAGCGACCAGCAAGGCGGCGCGCAGCCGCGCGGTTGCCG
>JBEQBX010000159.1:0-5579 GCA_041639595.1 Porphyrobacter sp. | reverse complement strand
ATGCTTGTAGACCAGCGCCGCGCCGCGGGTGTTGACGGCCAGCGTGTGGTCCCAGCCTTCGGCGGTGATGTCGGGGATGGCCGTGCCGGCTCCTGAAATCCCGGCATTCGCGAAGCAGATATCGACCCTGCCGAAGGTGCCGAGCGTTTGCTCCATGGCTCCCGCGATCGCGCTGTCTTCGGCGACGTCGCATGTCAGGGCAAGAACGTCGCCCGTGCCGAGCCCGCGCAATTCCTCCACCGCCGCTGCGTTTTTGTCGGCGTTGCGCGCCCAGATTGCCACATTGGCGCCCGCCTTGGCGAGACCGCGGCCCATCGCAAGGCCAAGCCCGCCATTGCCGCCGGTGATAATGGCCGTGCGGCCGGTGAGATCGAATAGCTCCATGGGCTCCCAAGTGGCGCAATCCGGCGCACCTCGCAAGCATGGCGGGAACCGCCGCGCGCGATGCGCTTTGAGGCGCCATGGACGGACAAATTTCACTGACCCCCGCAGCCCGTGTGCTCGGCTATGCGGGGCTGCTGCCCCAAGTGTTCTGCTGCGCGATGATCCTTGCCGGGCACGAATGGCGATATGCGGCGCTGGCGGGCGGCTTTGCCTATGCTGCGGCAATCTTCAGCTTCCTCGGCGGGGTGTGGTGGGGGCAGGCGGTGCAGAGCGGAAGGGCGACGACGGGCGCATATGTCCTTGCCGTCATGCCCAGCCTGCTCGCCGTGGCGCTGTTCCTGCCGTGGAGCTTCGGGTGGGAATGGCCCGGCCCGGCGCTGTTCTATCTGGGCGCGCTGATCCTCGCCTCCCCGCTGGTCGATCGTGCACTGGGATATGCCGCGCCCGATTTCCTGCGGCTGCGCTGGCACCTTTCGGTTGGTCTGGGAACGCTCACCCTTCTGCTTGGCGCGCTCGCGCCGCGGGTGCTCTGAACTTGACCACAGGCTCTCCGGCCCAATCCGTTTGCGATGAATTAACCACTACATCCTAGGGAGGAGCTTGGGTTCCCCTGCGGGATAGCGCGTGTGATCATTGCCTCGTTTCAATCTCTGGCCGACAGGATCCGGCGCGCCTTCGGGTCTGGCCGGAAGGACGTGGCTGATCCGGACATCAAGGCAAAGGGCCAGTCCGGCGGCGACCTGCTGCGTCACAAGCGTATCAAGGTAGCGCTGATCGCGATCACCTTCGGGGTGGTTTCAGGCTATATTGAAATGCCGCTGCCCGCCGAGGATTTTTACAGCGCAGGCCGCGCTGCGCTTCGGGCTCGTCCTGCTCCGCAGGACATCGTCATGGTGTCGGTCGATCATGCGACGCTCAACGAGCTCGGCAAGCCGCTGCCCTCACGAGTTGACGATAGCCGGCTGATGGACCGCCTTGTGGCTTCGGGGGTCGAGAAGATCGTCTGGGACCGCGCGCATGCCGATGCGAGCAATCCTGCCGACGATGCCGAGTTTGCCCGGACGCTGGAGCGGTATAAGGGCAAGATTTGGTTGGGAATTCTTCCCGATGATGGGGAGGGATTTTCAGCTGGCGATACAATGGCCCCTTTGCAGAAGTTTCAGGAACGTGCTGCCCTCGCATCGATGATTGGCTACATGAGCCCCTTCCATCTTTCGGTCACTTTCCCCTCGGAAGTAAAGCAAGCTGGTCGAACATACCCTGCGATTTCGGCGGTTCTCGCAGGATATCGCGGTCCAAAGGTTCGCTATCGCCCGGATTACGCATTCAATCCCAAGACAATCCCGATGTACCGCTATTCAGATGTGTTGCGTGGTCGCATCCCGTCAAGGGATTTGGCCGGCAAGAACGTAGTGATTGGCAAGACGTTCATCGATGACTCCGACGTCTTCCGCCATCCCATTTACGGTAAGCTGCCGGGCGCACTATATCACATTCTCGGTGCTCACACGCTCAAGCGTGGGACGCCGGTCGATCTCTTGTGGTACCCCGCGCTGGCAATGGCAGCCGCGGCGATGCTGATGCAGGCGGTCGCCCGCCGGAGGTCCAAGCCTATGGCGGTTGTGGCGCTGTTTCTGCTCGCTGTTCCTTTCATCCTCGATGAATTCTCGATCCACGTCGACATCATGTCGGCCCTTCTAGCGATGGGCGGAGCGGCATTCGGTTTCCACCGCATCAATCGCAAGTATTACAGCAGCGATGTCGATGCGATGACGACCAGCGCGATCAGCTCGGACAAGCCGAGCGCGGATTGCGATGTCTATGCGCTCAAGATCGCCAACCTTGCCGAGATTTCTGAAGAGTGGTCCTCGCGTGACATCGGTGACTTCGTCAACACACTGATCTCGTATGTGAAGGGACCAGGTCAGATCGGCGATGTGGCCTTCGAGCGTGATCTGCTGGTTTGGCTCGCACCGAGAACGGATGCAATCGATCTCGAACGTCATGCCGATGGCCTCGCGCTGATGCTGAAGACCGCGATCAGCCATGAATGGCAGTCCTCGACCGGCGCGCCGGCACTGGGGGTCGACACCAATCACGACCTGCCCGTGGCGCTGCGCATCAAGAAGGCAATGCAGGCCGCCGAAGAAGCGACGACACGTGGGGTGCGGGTCATCATCAATGATGCCGCCCATCTCGAAGCGCGAAACCACCGTCTGGAACTGATCCGCGTGCTCGAAAAGGGTCTTCGCGATCGCGACATCGGGGTGGCTTACCAGCCCAAGGTCGACCTTGCCTCGGGTCGCATTGTCGGTGCCGAGACTTTGATTCGCTGGCAGCCGGAGGGCGGTGAATTCGTAAACGCGCAGGATATCGTGCTTGCCGCCGAAGCCGGCGACCGGATCAACGAGCTGACATTGATCGTCATGGAATCGGCTCTGATCGACGGCAAGCAGGCCATCGCACTCGACCCGCGTTTCAAGCTGGCGGTCAACATGTCGGCCAAAAGCCTGTCGGATACGCACCTGCTGTTCGATATCATGACCCTGCTTGGCCGTTACAATTTCCCTCCCGAAAACCTGACGCTCGAACTCACCGAGACTGCCAAGCTGGAAGACCACCGAATCGCGCCGCAGATCGCAGCCCTGAAGGCCCGCGGTATCGGCCTTTCGATCGACGATTTCGGCACGGGACAGTCGAACCTCGAATATATCGAAAAGCTGCCGAGCTCCGAGCTCAAGATCGACAAGAAATTCGTCCAGCACATGGCGACGTCCGAGGAAAGCCGGGCCGTGGTGCGCGCCACGATCGAGATTGCGCACTCGCTGGGCAAGGTGGTCGTTGCCGAAGGGGTCGAGGACCTCTCTGTCGCTGCCACCCTGCGCGCAATGGGCTGCGACCAGGCGCAAGGCTATCTCTTCTCACGCGCGATCACCATGCCCGAACTTCTAGCGATGATGGGTGGAGGGCGCGCTGCAATTAACGCTTGATTAGGGTTAATAAAGTGTTACATCTCCAAGCATCGGGTTAACCAATGCTAGGAGGCCGTTATGTGGGCATGGCTCAGGGAAAATCTCGGCGGCCGTTGATTTGCTGTCGAAAGGTTTCTGAAAAGCCCCGGGAAACCGGGGCTTTTCTCGTTTCTTGGGATTGCGCAGAGCCTCTTTTCCGGCACCCCCTCGGGGCACCGTCCGCTGCGAAGTTCCTGCGAATCAGGGTTAATCCGCGCAGCTGAGACCACTTCTCTCGGGGCGACGTCTGCCTTCTCATCGAAATGCCGGAAGAAAGACTCGATCCTGCCGTCGGCCCCTAAGGCGATCAGTTTTGGCAAATCCTGTCGCAAAGCTGGTTGTTCACGACAGGCGGGTTGAATGGCCGCTTTTGTCAGGAGCCGCCGATTGGACGCCCCTTTGTGGGTGCGGCCGGTTGTGCTTCCCAGATTCGGTGATCAAGTTGCAGTCCCTCATTCTCCTCACGGATTTCGTCATTGCCGGACAGTCGATCCGACGGAGGAGGCAGAACTCTACCGTTCAGATGCAGGCTTTTTCATATAGCGTCACCACACAGGCCCCCCAAGGCCGAGGTTGTGCTGAAGCGCGTGCCGCACCCCTTCCACCTGGCGTGCTTCGGCTGTGCCGCGGAGCTGGTGCGTCAGCTCATAGCACTGGGCAAGTCCCGTAGCGCCGAGGGGATGACCCTTGGAGAGCAGCCCGCCAGACGGATTGGTGACGATCCGCCCGCCATATGTGTTGTTGCCGTCGGCGATGAACTGCGGAGCCTCGCCTTTGCCGCACAGACCTAGGCCTTCATAGGTGATGAGTTCGTTGTGGGCGAAGCAATCGTGCAGTTCGACCACGCCGATATCCTGCGGACCGATCCCTGCGGCTTCGTAGACCGCTTGTGACGCACGGCGGGTCATGTCAGCGCCGACCAGTGCGATCATGCTGTTGGTCCCGAACGTCTCCGGCGTGTCCGTGGCCATGGCCTGCGCCGCAATCCTGACTGCCGGATCGAGCCCGTGGCGATTTGCGAAATCGCGCGAGACCAGCAAGGCGGCCGCGCCTCCGCACGTGGGCGGGCACGCCATCGGCCGGGTCATTACGCCGGGCCAGATGACCTGCGAACCCAGCACTTCCTCGACCGTCATCTCGGTGCGGAAAACGGAAAGAGGGTTCTTGGCTGCATGGCGGCTTGCCTTGGCGCGGATCTTTGCGAAATCCTCGATCGTGCTCCCGAACTTCTCCATATGCTCGCGCCCGGCACCGCCGAAGTATCGCAGTGCGAGGGGCAGTTCGACATCGACCAGCGCATCGCAGGCAGCATCGAAATCGGCAAACGGGCTGGGGCGGTCAGCATAGGCGCTGCCGATCGCGCCGGGGTTCATCTGTTCGAAGCCGACTGCCAGTACACATTCCGCCGCGCCCGAGGCAATCGCCTGCCGGGCGAGGAACAGTGCGGTCGATCCGGTTGAACAATTGTTGTTGACGTTGATCACCGGGATGCCGGTCATTCCGGCGCCATAGACCACGCGCTGCCCGCAGCAGCTGTCGCCGAACACGTAGCCCGCATAGGCCTGTTCGACGTTGGCATAGGAAATCCCGGCATCGGCCAGCGCCAGCTGGATCGCCGCCCGGCCAAGCTCGTCGTATGTCGCTCCCGCACTGGGCTTGAGGAAGGGCACCATGCCGATACCGGCAACCAGAACTTCGCGGGATTGAGCAGACATCGAAATTCTCCAGTATGGGTGCCGGGCGGTCAGGCGATCACGCCAGCGGCCTGCGACGTTTCAAGTTCGGTCACGGTGTAGCCGAGTGCGGCCCAGATCGGTTGCATCCGCTCGGCATCATGGGCAAGCGGAACCGGCGGCGCAGTCGGCGTGCCGGAATATCGCGGCGCAGGCGCAGGCTGGGTGATGCCGTCCACCTCGATAAAGGTGCCGCGCGCCTGATTATGCGGATGCGACGGTGCCTCTGCCATCGACAGGACCGGCGCAAAACACGCGTCGGTATGTTCGAGCACCACGCACCATTCGTCGCGCGTGCGCGTGCGGAACAGGGCGTCAAGCTTGTCTGTAGATTTCCGTTGAGATTTGACCCGGGATTTTCATCGAGAAGTGACCCGGGTTGTTGGTAGCTATGTCCGTTCGGACTTGTGTTTGGTCAAGGGTTGGACATTCTCCTTTTTGGTTTTGCGCT
>JBEQBX010000158.1:0-5606 GCA_041639595.1 Porphyrobacter sp. | reverse complement strand
ACGACGCTCTTCCGATCTGGCGCTCGCTTTCACCAGCCATGACCGGGATCTGACCTTCGGCGGCATCCGGCATCTGGCTGCGCCGGGCATGATCCCGGCCGCGATCCGCCTGACATCCGAACTATCCGACGACAGCGCCGAAGTGCAAGGTGTGCTCAACCATGATTCGATCCGCGACGCGGACTTGGCCGCCGGGCTCTTCGATGAGGCAGCGATTGAAATTGGCGCGGTCGATTGGACCAGCCTCGATCACCGCACCCTTTACACCGGCCAGATCGGCCGGATCGAAGATGACAGCATGCAATTTACCGCCGAATTGCGGTCGACCAAAAGCCTGCTGGAACAGGATCTGGTGCCGCGCACCAGCCCGACCTGCCGCGCCACGTTTTGCGGACGCGGGTGCGGGCTTTCAGCGGTGCGGTTCACTTCGGTCCGCGCGCTGGCCGACATCGATCTCGACGGCAACAGGGTGCGTTTCGTGGGGCTCGACGGTGAGGTTTACGTCGATGGCCGGGTGCGCTTCGCGGGTGGGCCACAGACCGGATTTGCGTTTGGCGTGATCGATGCCGATGGCGAGTGGCTGGTGCTGGATCGTCCTTTGGTAGGCGGCACCGCAATCGGAACGCGGACAGAACTGCGCGAGGGGTGCGATCACAACATTGCCACCTGTGCCGGGCGCTTCGGGAATGCGGCAAATTTCCGGGGCGAGCCGTTTCTGCCGGGCAATGATCTGCTCGCCCGGTACGGTCAGCCATGAACGATCCTGGCGCCGCCCTTGCTGATGCGGCGCTTGCGCAGATCGGCTGTGCGTTCAGACTGCACGGACGCGATCCTGCCACCGGGCTGGACTGCGTCGGTCTGCTCACCAACGCGCTTGCCAAAGCCGGCGCGCACCCGGTCGCACCGCTTGGTTACGGGCTGCGTAACGTTAGCATCGAACAATGGCTGCCGCTGGCAGAGCGATCGGGCCTGGTCCCGGCATCAGGGCCGATAGGTGCTGGCGACGTGCTGTTGATCGCTCTCGCCTACGGCCAGCACCATATCGCCATTGCTGCCGACGCCGTGAACGTTGTCCATGCACACGCCGGGTTGAGACGCGTGGTTCTCCAGCCCCGCGATCCGGCCTGGGACATAGGCGCGAAGTGGCGGCTCGAACCTCCTACGGAAGGCTGAAAACATGGCGACTTTGGTTCTTACCGCCCTCGGCACAGCCGTCGGCGGTCCGATCGGTGCGTCGATAGGCGCGCTCATCGGACAGCAAGTTGATGCCCGAATATTCGGCCCGGGCGGGCGTGAAGGTCCGCGGCTGCGCGAGTTGGCGATCAGCACCTCCAGCTATGGCCAGCCGATTCCGCGCCAGTTCGGGCGGATGCGGGTCGCAGGAACGGTGATCTGGTCAACCGATCTGGTGGAAAGCTCGCGTAAGGAAAAAAGCCGCAAGGGCCAGCCATCGGCTACGGTTTACTCCTACTCCGCCTCGTTCGCGGTCGCTTTGTCGAGCACGCCGATCAACCGGATCGGGCGGATCTGGGCAGACGGCAATCTGCTGCGCGGGGTTCAGGATGACCTGAAGGTCGGCGGCACATTGCGAATTTATCGCGGGTTTGGTGACGATCCGGTCGATCCGTTAATAGCCGCTACAAAGGGAACCAGCGCGCCAGCTTTTCGTGACTGCGCCTACGTGGTGTTCGAAAATCTGGAACTGGGCGATTACGGCAACCGCATCCCTGCGCTGAGCTTCGAGGTTTTCGCCGACGGCGGGGATGAAAGCGTGTCGCTGGCGCAGTTGGTGCCGCTGCCCGCATCATCAGCGGATTCGTCCCCCTTGGCCCACGCGCGCGGCTTCGCGGACGAAGGAGGTGCGCTGGCCGCTACGCTGGCAGCGATCGATCAAGTAATTCCGCTCGCGTGTGTGTCCGGCAGCGAAGGGTTGACCGTCGCACCGCGCGCATCCTTAAGAGGCACGGCTGTGATCTTGCCGGCGCAACTTGCACCCGGCGATCCCGATCAGGGCGACACCCGCACCCGGCAACGCGCCGGCGTCCCGGCGCGCAGTCCCGCGGCGCTGCGTTACTACGATGAAGATCGCGATTATCAAACAGGCGTGCAACGTGCGGCTGGCGCCAGGCAGGCAGGCCGCGAACTGATGATCGATTTGCCTGCAACCATGATTGCCAGTGGCGCGCGGCAACTCGCCAATGACAGCGCAAACAGGGCGCGCTGGCAGCACGAAACCGTGAGCTGGCGCATCGGAGAGCTTGACCCGCGCCTCACTCCCGGAACAGTTGTGTGCCTTCCTGACATGCCTGGACAATGGCTGCTGCGCAGTTGGGAATGGCTCGATCGCGGTATAGAACTCGAGCTTGAGCGGCTTGCTCCTGCAGGCGGCGCGCCGCGCACCAGCGACCCTGGCGAAAGCCTGCCGCCGACCGATCTGGTCATTCCGCCCACCCGGATAGCAGTCTTTGAAGTACCACCCGACGTCAGCACCAATCCGTCCAATCCGCTGATCTTCGCGGCCGCATCGGCACAGAATACAGCATGGCGGGGTGCCGCCCTGTTCGCCGTTCAGGGGAGCGCACTGGTCGACCTTGGCACAACCGGATCGCGCCGCGCGGTGATCGGCACACTTGCGTCCGCGCTTGCCCCTTCGCCTGCCTTGCTGCTCGAGCCGGTCGCCGAACTGGTGGTCGAACTGGCCGCCGCGGACCTCGACCTTGCCGACACTGACGTTGCGGGGCTGGCTGCCGGTGCCAACCGTATCTTGATCGGCGGCGAAATGGTCCAATTCCTGCGCGCCGAACCACTCGGTGCCGGACGCTGGCGCCTCGGCGGGCTGCTCCGGGGCCGGGGCGGCACCGAAGCTGAAGCCTTTGCCGGCCATGCCGTAGGCGCCCAACTGATCCTGATCGACGACACGCTGGTGCCAATCGATCCGCTCCTGGTGCCGCCGCTCGCGAGTTCGCGCGTGGCGGCTATCGGCACTGGCGATAGTCAACCCGTCATCGTCTCGCTTGCTAATCCGGGCTTGTCACAGCGACCGCTTTGCCCCGTCCATCCGCGTGTCATCCGCGCCGCTGATGGAACCACCACCTATAGCTGGACACGCCGCGCCCGTGGTCAATGGCGGTGGGACACCAGCGTCGAAACCCCAATGGTTGAAGAAATCGAGAGCTATGTTGTCGGCTACGGCCCCGGTGAAGCGCCCCATGTCAGCTGGCAGCGCGGCACGCCGTCGCTGCAGTTGACCGGCTCCGAACGCAGCGCACTGATCGAGGCACATGGGCCTGGTCCTTTGTGGGTCAGACAAATCGGAACCTTCGACCGTTCGCCGCCGCTGCTGCTCACCACTTCGCTTTGACCCCCGAGGAGGCCCCATGCCAGATCCGATCACCTTTCCCAGTTCGACGCCGGCGCTGAACCTGCCGCTGCTGATTGCCGGCCAAGCGCAAAAGGAATTCTTTCTCAACCAAGCCCTCAGCCTGCTCGACGCACTTCACGCGCGCGCGGTTACGGGCTCCGAGGCGGCGCCGCCGGCTGCCGCACAGGAAGGCGATTGCTACAGGGTGATCGCCCCGGCCACTGGCGCATGGACCGGGCAAGAAGATCACATTGCAGTGCTGATGGGAGGTGAGTGGCACTTCATCGTGCCAGGCGAAGGGTTGCAACTGTTCGATCGGGCGGCCGATCATATGGTGGTTTTTCGGTCACAATGGAGGCGCGCAACCGTCCCGGCGAACCCGACCGGCGGCACTGTCATCGATATCGAGGCAAGAGCGGCTGTCGCGGCGCTCATGCAGGCGCTGTCTAACGTCGGCATTTTGGGATTCGTTAACGCCTGACCTGCGCAAACACTTGCTTCTGGGGACTTTTGAAGACGGATTTTTAAGCTCACACCCCTACACGCGACATTCTTGCAACACACGATGGGCATTGATGGCTTGCCTCGCTCAAGCTGAAAAGATAGAGACGGCCAGTGCCTCAAGTTCAATGTAAAAGGGGAAATCTCGAAATGCGCAAACTCGTCATTGGAATGGCGATGGCTTCGACCGCGCTGACCACACCTGCCATGGCCCGCGACGGCCAATGGTATATTCAGGGTGATGGCGGTGTGATGATCGTCGAAGACCAGAACCTCGACGTCAACGGCGTTGCGGACAACGCGACTGCCAACTACGAAACTGGCTATGATTTCGGCGGCATGGTCGGCTACGACTTCGGCGCCTTCCGGCTTGAAGCCGAAGCCAGCTATCGTGCAGCCGACTTGTCGGATGTTGCTGCTGGCACCCAGGGCCTGATCCTGAACTCGCAGAGCACCGCTCCGGGCTACACCCTCTTCACGGGCACTCGTGAAGCTACTGGTGAAGTCAACGCCCTGAGCTTCATGCTCAACGGCATGTTCGATTTCGGTCCGGATGATGGCCTGCAGGCCTTCGCCGGTGGCGGTGTCGGTGTTGCCCGCGTCGACATGGACGGCCGAGTGAATGCCAGCGGCCCGGGTGTGTGGAACGATTCCGACACCGGCTTTGCATGGCAGTTGCTTGCAGGCGTGCGCGCACCCCTGAGCGATTCGTGGGACGTTGGTCTGAAGTATCGCTTCTTCAACGTGCCCGACGTCAGCCTGCTTGATGGTGGCGGCCGTTCGTTGGAAACCGACTTCCGCAGCCATTCGCTGCTGGGTTCGATCACCTACAACTTCGGTGGCGAAGAGCCGGTAGCTGCGCCGGTGGTTGTGCCCCCGCCGCCGCCCCCGCCCCCGCCCCCGCCCCCGCCCCCGCCGCCCCCGCCGCCGCCCAAGGCTGCGTGCAACACGGGTCCGTACATCGTGTTCTTCGACTTCGATAAGTCGGACATCACGTCGGAAGCTGCTGGCATCCTCAACAGCGCCGTCACTGCTTACGCAAACTGCGGCACTGCGAGCGTGATGCTGGCCGGTCACACCGACCGTGCGGGCAGCAACAAGTACAACGAAGGTCTGGCAGAGCGCCGCAATGCTGCGGTTCGCACCTACCTGAGCGGCCGCGGCGTCCCCGGGACCCGCATCACCGGACAGGCCTTCGGCGAAACCCAACCGCGGGTTCCGACTGCTGATGGTGTGCGTGAAGCGCAGAACCGTCGCGTGGAAGTGACCTACGGTCCCGGTTCGGGCATGTAAGCCACTGTTCCTACAGAACACGAAGGGGGGCCGGAGCGATCCGGCCCCTTTTTTGTTGCGTGTGGAATTGGAGGGCTACTGCATTAGCTGCCTCGCGCGCCTTGAGGTCCGTTAACTCCCCGCCGCACGGCTGCTCATGCGCTCAATGATCAGGGACGAAGCAATTTCCGGAACGCGGCACGCCGGCAGCACTCTGCGCCCCTCATTCCTGCAGACATTGATTGCAAGGAACGTGCACGGCCACTCAGGACGAACGAACTAAGACCCGCAGAATCGGCTACCCGACCGCCGACTGCGCCCGCTGTGCAATAGTCGCCTCCGCCTGGGGAAGAGCGCGATAGGCGTAGATCAGCAGCGCAAGTGAAATCGGCGCCACCCCGATTAGCGACAACACCCCGATCTGCATGCTTCCCGTGAACGTCGAAATCTGCCCGACCATGTAGGGCCCGAG
>JBEQBX010000157.1:0-5668 GCA_041639595.1 Porphyrobacter sp. | reverse complement strand
GTCGCTCAACGAAGCGCTGGTCCATGGCGGCATGGCCAACCGGGTCAAGGTGCGGATCAAGTGGCTCGACGCAGAGCTGTTCGAGAAGGACGATGCGGAAATCGCAGCGCATCTCGAACCGATGCACGGCATTCTTGTGCCGGGTGGCTTTGGCGAACGCGGGACCGAAGGCAAGATCGCATCTGTCCGCTTCGCGCGGGAACGCAAGGTGCCGTTCTTCGGCATCTGTCTCGGCATGCAGATGGCTTGCATCGAAGGTGCGCGCAACACGGCCGGGATTGCCAGTGCTTCGTCCACCGAATTCGGGCCGACCGATGAACCGGTGGTCGGTATCATAACCGAATGGATGACTGCCGAGGGCCTCGAGAAGCGGTCCGAAGGTGGTGACCTTGGCGGAACGATGCGGCTTGGCGCCTATCCGGCGAAGCTTGCAGGCAACAGCCATGTCGCCAACGTCTATGGCGCAAGCGAGATCAGCGAGCGCCATCGCCATCGCTACGAAGTGAACGTCGCCTACAAGGAGCGGCTCGAAAAGGGCGGTCTGGTGTTCTCGGGCATGTCTCCCGACGGTCTCCTGCCGGAAATCGTCGAGCGCCCCGATCACCCCTGGTTCATCGGCGTGCAGTTCCATCCGGAGCTCAAGAGCCGTCCGTTCGAACCCCATCCGCTGTTTGCGGGCTTCATCGCTGCGGCGGTGAAGCAGGCGCGACTGGTTTAAAGGTCCTTAGGGTCAGGCCCCATAACTCACACCTTCGAGGCGCCGGAATGGCGAACATATCGGGCGGAAATGCGCGCCGGGAAGGCTGGTTGCCTTTCCAAGCGGATTTCCGTTCGAGACGGAAGCCATTCCGGCGTCCCGCAGGGATTTGACCAAAATGGCCCATCGCCACGTTGGATGGGCTTGAAATAGAACCACTATTCCCGCGCCCATCCGCCTTGCGCTGGGCCATTTTGCCTCAAACCTCGAAGGTGCCAGTAATGGGTCCTGGCCCTAAAGGGCTGGTCATGGCGAGGTTTCCCTGATTATCTGCGCGGCAGCAATTTGGGGGACCTCGACATGGATGCGGCCAAGCTGGCTGAAGCTCTGACGGCACAAAGTCTTTTTGCGGACTGCGAACCGGCCGAGCTGTCCGATATCATCGCGCGTGGTCAGGTCCGCCAGTTCAAGCCGGGGCAGGAGCTCATGGCGCAGGGTGAAGAGGGCAAGACCCTGTTCATCGTGCTCAAGGGCCTCGCGCGGGTCAGCATGCTCGCGGCAAACGGGCGCGAGATCATTCTCGACTATGCCGAGCCCGGCCATGTCCTTGGCGAGATCGCATTCCTCGATGGCGGGGATCGCACGGCCACGGTCGAAGCCATCGAGCCGGTCGAGGCCCTGGTCCTTACCCGAGGGGCCTTTGCCGATATCATCGACAAGCACAAGGGACTGGCCTTGCGTCTGCTCAAGGCGATGGCCCGCCGGTTGCGGCAGAACAACGCCGTGATCGAGGCCGACCGCGCCTACACATCGGGGCCGAGGCTGGCCCGCTTCCTGCTGCGGCTGATGATGGGCGATACCTCTGATGCCGGCAATCAGCTCAAGATTGCGCTGAGCCAGGGCGAACTCGGCAACTTTGCCGGAATGTCGCGCGAACAGATCAATCGTCAGCTTTCCGCGTGGGTCGACAATGGCATCATTGCCCTGAAAGGCGGGCGCGTGACCATTCTTGATCGCGAGGCGCTGATAGACGTGGCCGAAGCCTGGTGATGCGGAAAGAGCGGACCGATGTGGCCCGCTCTTCCATGCTTTTCTTTCCCGAAAAGGATCAGGCGGCGGCGGTGTTGTCGCCTTCGATCACCTTGAGCTGGTTCTGTGCGCCGATCAGCACCTTCTTGGGCTTCATTGCCTCGGGCACTTCGCGCACGAGATCGATGGTCAGCAGGCCATCGGCAAGGTCTGCCGCTTCAACCCGGACGAAGTCGGCCAGTTCGAAGCGACGCTCGAACCCGCGGTTGGCGATGCCGACATGCAGGAATTCGCGATCCTGCGGTTCGGGGCGCTGGCCCTTGACCACCAGCAGGTTCTGCTGGGCGGTGATGTCGATATCCTCGGCCTTGAACCCGGCAACTGCCAGCGTGATGCGGTAGGCATCCTCGCCGCTACGCTCGATATTGAAGGGCGGATAATTGTCGCCGGCGTTGGCGCGGGCCTGGCGTTCGAGCAGGTCGAACAGGCGATCGAAACCCACGGTGGTGCGGCGATAGGGGGTGAAGTCAAAACGGTTCATGGCAATATCCTCTGACAGAGCAATCTGCACTTGCCTTTGCGAACCCGGAACCCGGCGCCCGCATTGGCGGTTTTACGAACGTATTCGTGGTCACGCCCGACTTGCGGCGCATGACACGAAAACCCATGTGTGTTAGCGAAAACCGCATTTCAAGACCCAGATAGAGGTACCGATGTCCGATACGCCCAAGGTCGAAGTCTATACCAAGTGGGGCTGCCCCTACTGCGCGCGTGCCAAGCAGTTGCTCGACAGCAGGGGCGTTTCCTATGAAGAGTTCGACGTAACGATGGGTGGCCCCAAGAAGGCGGAAATGCTCGATCGCGCTCCCGGCCATACGACCGTGCCCTCGATCTTCATCGACGGAATTCACGTGGGCGGTTCGGATGATCTTGCAGCGCTCAACGCGCAGGGCAAGCTGGACATGATGCTCGGAAAGTGAGTGTCGCTGAAGTCCGGCCGGTAAAGGTCGCGCTGTTCCAGATGACCAGCGGGATCGATCCGCTGGCCAATGCCGACGCGATTACGGGCGCCGCGCGAAAGGCGGTGGACGAGGGGGCGGCGATGGTGTTCACCCCCGAAATGTGCGGGCTGCTCGATCGTGACCGGTCGAGGGCAACCCGGCACATCGTACCGGAAGCTGACAACCCGGTCATTGCCGCTGCGCGATCTGCGGCACGGGAATTGGGGCTGTGGATCGATCTCGGTTCGCTGGCGGTCCTGTGCGATGACGGCAAGTGGGCCAATCGCGCCTTCATCATCGATTCCGACGGCGAGATCGCGGCGCGCTACGACAAGATCCACATGTTCGATGTCGATCTGGCAACGGGCGAAACCTGGCGCGAGTCCGCAGCCTACACGCCTGGCGATGCGGTGGTGACCGTCGAGACACCGCTTGGCCGCCTCGGCCTCGCCATCTGCTACGACATCCGCTTTCCGGCCTTGTTCGAGGAACTGGGCCGCCGCCGTTGCGACGCGATCCGTATTCCGGCCGCATTCACCGTGCCGACCGGCAAGGCGCATTGGCACCTCCTGCAGCGCGCCCGCGCCGTCGAAGCCAGCGCCTGGGTCATTTCGGCTGCACAGGGCGGTGTGCATGGAGACGGGCGCGAGACCTTTGGGCACTCGCTCGTGGTCGATCCGTGGGGCGAGGTTGTCTACGATGGCGGTCCGGGCTGTTCGCTGGGCTTTGCCATGATTGATCCTGCCCGAACGGGCGAGGTTCGCGCGCAGCTTCCCAGTCTTGCCAACAAGCGGGAAATCCCTAGATCGGCGGCATGATTGTCTTTGATCTGCAATGCGGGCCGAACGGACACCGCTTCGAGGGCTGGTTCGGCTCCTCGCAGGACTATGAAAGTCAACAGGCGCGGGGGCTGGTTTCTTGCCCCTCATGCGGATCGCTCGATGTCGCCAAGGCGGTGATGGCGCCCAATGTCGGGCGCAAGGGCAACCAGCTGGTGGCACCCGCTCCGGCAAAGCCTGCGGAATCCGCGCCGGTCGCCAATGTCCCGCTGCCGCCCGAGGCCGTGGCCATGCTCAAGGCCGTCGCTGCGATCCAGGCCGAGGCGATCAAGTCATCGACCTGGGTGGGGGACAAGTTCGCCGAGGATGCCCGCGCGATGCATTATGACGAAAAGGATGCAGGTGCCATCCACGGCCGCGCCACGCCCGATGAGGCGCGCGAATTGCTTGACGAAGGCATTGCGGTCGCTCCCTTGCTCATTCCCGTGGTGCCCCCGGAAGAAGCCAATTGAAAGAGCGTTGCCAGCGCCCGCGCCCCTGCCTAAAGGAATGCGCGGGCGCCCGTAGCTCAGCAGGATAGAGCACCAGATTCCTAATCTGGGGGCCATGGGTTCGAATCCCGTCGGGCGCACCATTTCTCGATAGCATTGGCGGCATGCCCGTAGTTCGTGAGAACGCCGAGGCCCCTGTCTGCGCGAGGACGCGGCGCTTTCCTGTTTCACGCAGAGACGCGGAGAAGGAAGTGGAGACGCTGAGGAGAGAAGAGTGTTTGCGGCAGCTGCGCCGCAGGCGCCTTCCCAAGGCCTCTGCGTCTCCCTTTCTTCTCTGCGCCTCTGCGTGAACCATTCCACGCTTTGATACAGAAAAGCATCCGCTGGCGAGTGCGGACGGTAACGCCGGGGGGAAGACACGCAGATCGCGCGACCGGTGCGGTGCCGTTGTGGCACGCAGCGGGGAGGGCGCGGGACCGGTTGCGAGTGGCCGGGGGGCGGTTCCGAACCCCTTGTCGGCTCAGCCTGAGGGCGGACACATGTGAGAGGACGAAGCTTTGGCAGCGGCTCGCTTGCTGCCTTGGCTTCTGGCAAGCGGCTGCGTGAAAAGAACCTGTCGTTTGTGCTGACACCGTCGCACAATCATGGCGGGTTCCGCATCCGCAGCGTCGCTCAGGGTTCGGCGCCGTGCTATCAGCCCTGGGTTGTCCTGTCTGTCCTTGGGTAACGACAGGGTTTGCCCGGTGGGTCTTGGGCTTTACGCCCCGCATTGAACCCACGAGTACCTGCCGCACCGATCGCGCCGGAAGCTTCGGCAAAGCCTGACCTCCGAAGGGAGAGGAGCGGGATGGCCTTTTGCCCTCTCCTGACCTGTGGGTGGGGCGTATAACCTATATGGTTCGTTTTGTCAAGGTGCTGAATTGAACCTGCGTCACCGCCATTGCAAGGCGCTGTAAGGATCGGGTTTGGACCCTGCGCCTGCATTTTCTACCGGAGCAAGGCCTCAAGGTGCTCGACAAGCATCGCCTTATGAATCCAATTTCGACTGAAGTACTCGAGTCAGATTATATCCATGAAAATGTGATTTTTATCACAAAACGTGATGTAGATCTGCCACAAACCCATTCACATCAAGAGAATCATGCATAGAGCGAGTGTTTTGTAGAATGATATGAGTCCGATTCCGATTAAATTAAATGAAGATAACCCTAAGTGATAATACGAATCCAAAATCCATTTGGATTTATTGATCCATATTCTGATTCATCTGCTTAATTGGACTAAAAAAGGCTGTAGGGTTAAATCCTGTTCTATTGGCTGCTGCGGCGACACCCGCGCTGTCGCCCAAGGATTGTCGAAATAATGCTCTCAGAAAATAAAATATCAACTTTGAATGGCTCTAGAGATGTGGCCAAAAGAATGCAAACTGTGGCTGAAGAGATCGGCAGGATTGCAAGAATATTGAACAATGGTGGAAATCATTGTGATAATTCCATCGGATATTCTGAAATAGCTCGTGGTATATATCATTTCAGGCGTGAGCGTGAGAAGCATATTTCTGGAATATTTGGTGAGCCTGCTTGGGATATCTTGCTAGAGCTTTTCATAAATAGATGTAAAAATTCCAATGTTACGGTAAAAGCAGTGCAAATTTCGTCAAACGTTCCACCG
>JBEQBX010000156.1:0-5763 GCA_041639595.1 Porphyrobacter sp. | reverse complement strand
ACCGAAGGTCAGCGTGGTGCGCTGGCTCCACTGGAACTTCGGCTGGATCGATGCGCAGTTGACCGAATAATAGCCAACGCATTCACGATTCAGCGAAGTCGGCGTCGCCTGGAACTTCGAGCTGTTGGTCCAGTTGCCGTTCAAGCCAAGGCTCAGCGTCGCGAAGTTGAACTCATGCTTGTAGTTCAGCGACAGATCGATGCCGTCGGTCTTCAGGGTGCCCAGGTTGGACAGCGGCAGGAACAGGCCGGTGGCCGTACCGTTGAGGCTGCCGTCTTCGCTACGACCGATCGACGTACAGGCAGCGTTGGTGGCGCTGGATGCGGTGATGTTGTCGAAGCAGGCCGCAATCGCATCGCCCGGCGTCGGGGTCGTGATCGCGTTCTTCACCTTGATGTTGTAATAATCGACGCTGGCGCTGAAACCACGCAGGAAGGTCGGGGTGATGGTCGCACCGACGCCCCAACTGTCCGACGTTTCCGGCTTCACGTTCAGGTTGCCGCCGCTCGTGGCATTGGCCTGAGCGGCCGAAGGCTGATCGATGAAGCCGATCTGCGCTGCGGTCGCACCCTGAGCGATACAGACGGCGGTCAGGTTGGCGTTACCAACCGGAGCGCTGCCGGCGCAGGGATCGGTCGCCAGATTGGTCAGACCGGTGTTAAGCGGCGAGAACAGCTCCGAGATGTTCGGCGCACGAACGGCGCGCGAATAGTTACCACGGAACTTGATGTCGTCGACGGGAGCCCAGCTACCTTCGAACTTGTAGGTCCATGTGTCGAAGCTCGGGCTGGTCGGTGCATCGACCGAATAGCTCGAATAACGAACGCCGGCACCAACCGTCAGCAGCTTGGCGAACGGACGGTCTTCGATCAGCGGAGCGATCAATTCGCCGAAGGCTTCGTACACGTCGAAGCCACCGCTCACGTTCGGCTGCGCGCCGCCCGCACCGCCCAGATCGTTCGCCTGCGACAGCAGATCGGATTCGATCGATGCGGTATATTTGCGATATTCGCCGCCGACGGCGAAGCCGATCGGGTTCGATGCCAGGGGCGAGGTTACGCCGAAGTCACCGCTCACGGTCGCATGCGCCTGGGCCAGCGTGGTCTTGGTCGTGATGACGCTGCTGGCGGTCAGGTAATCGACCATGTTCTGCGTGATCGAGCCTTCAGGGCCGAAGACGTTGACGGGGACGCAACCATTGGTGTCGGTCAGGCAGGTCGTGGTGTTGGTCGCGAGCAGAGCCTGGCGGAAACGCGAGTTGAGCGTGTAGCCCTTCTGCGTCTGGATATTTTCCGATTCACCGTAGGAACCGCCGACGTCCCAGCTCAGATGCGAGCCGATGTCGCCCTGGAAGCCCAGCGCGTAATCGAAGAAGGTGGTCTTGAATTCCGAAACGCGCGGACCGGCCTCGACTGCGCGACGCGACAGCGACGTGGTGAAGGTGCGATAGTTCGGATCGGTCGTGCTGGTTGCGCCCGCAGCGGCGGAGCACTGTGCGGTGGTCAGGCCATTCGCGTTACAGAACTGGTTGCGGATGCCGGAGGTCAGGTACGGATTGCTGTAGGGGATCACCACCGACAGAGCGAAGGCGCCCGAAGGAGCAATGATCGTGTTGACCTGGTTCTTCGAGAAGATGCCGCGAGTATAGGCCTTAACCGAGTCGCTGATCTCGTAATTGGCCTGCCCGAACATATTGAAACGCTTAAACGGCGTCTGGAAGATGTTGTACGGGTTGAAGTTGTAGGTCTGGTAGGTCGGAACGAGCGAATTGCCGTCCGCGCTGATTTGGCGCGTACCGACGCCCGGCACTGAGAAGCGCGACGGAACCGAGGTACCCGAACCCTGGCACGATACGCATTCGGCCAGATAAGATTCCAGATAGGTGTCGGAGAAGGAACGAGCGCCCTGATAGACGGGATCGACTTCCTGATAGCCGATGCTGAACACGGCGTTACCGCGGCCGTCATCGAAATTGGCACCCATGGTGACGTCGGCACGGAAGGCGTTGCCGTCGCCAGCTTCGGTCAGCTGGTTCGAAACATTCGCTTCGAAGCCTGCGAAATCCTTCTTCAGGATGAAGTTGGCCACGCCGGCGATCGCGTCGGCGCCGTAGGTGGTGGAAGCACCGCCGGTCAGAACGTCGACACGTTCCACCAGAGCGAGCGGAATGTTGTTAAGATCGAAAACGCCGCCCAGACCGTAGGGGACCATGCGACGGCCGTCCACCAGGACGAGGTTGCGGTTGCTGCCCAGGCCACGCAGGTTGAGGGTCGATGCACCGCCGTTACCGTTGTTCACGGCCGAACCGATGCTGGGAACGACGCCCGGAATTTCACGGAGCAGCTGTTCCGCGTTGTTGCTCTGACGCAGATCGATTTCGTCCGACGTCGTCGCCAGAACCGGCGTCGACTGCACCAGGTTCGGGTTACGGATCAGCGAACCCGTAACGATGATGGTATCACCGGCATCGGCTTCCGCCGTCTGCGGCGCGTCCTGCGCGAACGCAGCCGTCGCGATCAGCGACGCGCTCAGGATCGCCGGAGCGGCGCTGGCACGCAGAAGTGCCCTCTTCGAAAATGTTTTCACAGTCCAGTCCCTTGCTCTGGAGTTTGGCAGATGATCTGCCACATCAGTGCCCGTACGGAGGGATAAGGTGCCCGACAGCGATCCCCCCATATGGATCGCAGGAAACTGCGCGGGCTACAGGGCGCTGTAAAGCGGGGGAAAAGGAAGAAAGCCGCTTTTGAAGGCGGCTGTATCATAAATGCAACAAGCGCGGGAAGCGCCTGTTTTACGGTTGTATTGCAAGATAATTACATGAAGCTACAGCAAGGTGAAGCAATCATGCACCGTCGCGCGTGAAGATCGACCGATTATGGCGGCCGGACCTGCCAAAATTGCGCAGGGCTGTCATATTGACGTCATCTCAGACGGGTGCATGCTAACGGGCATCGGACGGTTCGGGAAGGGAAGAGCGGAAATGAACGGCAAACGCAGTTGGTTATGGATGCTGTCCCTTGGCGTGTTGGCGGGGCCGGCGCAGGCTGCGCCAAAACAGCAACAGCCCCGTCCGGAAATTTTCACCAACCTGCTCCAATGCCGTGCGATTACGGACAATGTGGCGCGTCTGGCCTGTTTCGATCGGCAGGTCGGCGCCATGGACGCGGCGGCGCAGCGTGACGAGGTGGTGGTGCTCGACAAGAGCGAACTGAGCAAGACGCGCAAGACCCTCTTCGGCTTCTCCTTCCCCAAACTGCCTTTCCTGGGCGGTGGAGACGATGATGACGGCGACAAGCCGCAGGAAGAAGGCTTCAGCCAGATCGATGCCGTGATCGCCTCCGCGCGCAGCCTTGGCTATGGCAAGTGGCAGATCGGTCTGGAAGACGGTGCGCAGTGGATGACGACCGAGCCGGTCACCGGGCGCGACCCCAAGGTGGGGCAGAAGATCGAATTGAAACGTGCCTCAATGGGTAGTTTCATTGGCAAGGTCGAAGGGGGCCGCGCGGTCCGCATGAAACGGGTCAGCTGACGGCGGCAGCCCTCTTTACAACCCGTTCGGCATCGGCCCGGCGATCAGCAGCGGGTCGATCCGGGCGTCGTTCCACTTCATGGCCCAGTGCAGATGCGGCCCGGTCGCGCGCCCGGTGGCACCGATCGCGCCGATTTTCTGGCCCTGGGTCACATGGTCGCCCGGCTTCACGTCGATCCGCGACAGATGCAGGAAGGCGCTGTTGAGGCCGTGGCCATGGTCGATCATCAGCAAATGCCCTTCCAGCGTGAAGGGCTTGTCCGCGGCTGCCAATATCACCACCCCATCGGCCGGCGCCACCACCGGCACACCGGTCGCGCCCGCCACATCCACGCCGCCATGATAGGCGCCGGCCGTGCCCTGATAGATGCGCTGCGATCCGAACAGGCCGGATATCCGCCCGATCCGTGGCCAGATGAAGCGTTGCCGCCAGCCCTGCGCGTCGGTCACCACATCGCGCGCGGCTGCAAACGCGTCGAGTTCGGGCTTGCGCAGCGCCAGAAAGGCTTCCGTGCTCTTGGTCGGCCGCATCGGCGCGTCGATTCGCTCGATCCGCCAGGCGCGCGAGGCGACGGTCAGGCTGCGCTCGACCGTCCGTGCATCGGGCAGCCGGGCGGTAAGCCGCGCGGTCGGCGCGGCATCCCGGTCGAAGGCGATCAGGAATCGGCCGTCGGCATCGACCGGCACCAGTTGATCGTCCAGCTTCAGTGCGACCGTCCCGACCGGCGCAATGCCCGTCATCATGCCGCCCTGCGTCGCCGTTCCGTTCAACTGGAAGTCCGCGCCCGCCGCCGCCGGACGCGCGACCGGCTGGGCCACGGCCGTTCCGGCGCAGGCCAGCAGCAGCGCGATGCCGATCCGCCTCATCGCGGTCCGCGCGCCTTCAATTCCGCCTGCACCGACGCGTCGGCGCTGGCATAGGGTTCCTGTCGCGCGATGCTCCAGTAGCGCAGATCCTGCAGCGCGACCTTCTCCCCGGTCACGGCGCAGACGACATGGTCGCCCGCCTGCAACACACGGAAACTGTAGGGCATATAATGGAGCCGGGCGATCCGGTCGTGATTGGACATCAACATCAGTCAGGCCTCTTTGCGCAGCATCAGGAAAACAGATCCTGCTGCTGTTTGTCGCCGGCCTCGCGCGCCTTGCGAGCGGGCCGGGGTGGGGAGGATAGAGCGGCCGGGGCCTGCGACTCAAGTTGCGCATCGCCGATCGCGGCGTTCACCGTACCGTCCTTGAAATGCAGCGTCACGGCGCCGGCCGCCTGTGCCGCCGTGACCGATTGCACCAACCGGCCCTGCGCCATCACGCGGGCATAGCCCTTCTGCAACGGCCGGTCGGGATCGAGCGAAGCGAAATGGCGCGACACCCGGTCGAAGGCGACGGCCCGTTCCGACAAGGCGCGTTGCAGATAGTCCGGCCGCAACTGCAACCGGTCCAACCGTTCGCCCGCGCGCACCACATATTGCTGCAACAAAGCCGGCCGCAGCGCGCCGCCCGCCTGCCCCAGATACGCCCGTGCATCGGCCAGCCGGTGGCGCAGCCCGCTCACCAGCCCGTCGGACAATTGATCCAGCTTCTGCCGCTGCGGCGCCAGCAACGTGTCCGGCGTCGGCATCAGCCGCACCTGCATGTCCAGCCGTTCGCGCGCCTGACCCGCCCCGCGCCGGACAGCGCGCCCGGCCCGCAGGCCCATTTCCGCCAGCCCAGCCAGTAATTCCGCCCGCACCGGCACGGCCATTTCGGCGGCGGCGGTGGGCGTGGGGGCACGCCGGTCGGCGGCATAGTCGCACAGCGTCGTATCGGTTTCATGCCCCACGGCGGAGATGGTCGGAATCGTGCAGTCGGCCACCGCCCGCACCACGATCTCCTCGTTGAAGCTCCACAGATCCTCGATCGACCCGCCGCCGCGCGCCACGATCACCAGGTCCGGCCGAGGCACCGGCCCGCTGCCGTCCATCGCACTGAACCCGCGCACGGCGCGCGCCACCTGCTCGGCCGCGCCCTGACCCTGCACCAATACCGGCCAGACCAGCACATTGGTCGGGCAGCGATCGGCCAGCCGATGGAGAATGTCGCGGATCACCGCGCCCGTGGGCGACGTCACGACGCCGATCGTGCGCGGCAGGAAGGGCAGGGGCTTCTTGCGTTCCGCCGCGAACAAGCCTTCGCCCGCCAGCTTGGCCTTCAATTTCTCCAGCAACGCCATCAGCGCGCCTTCGCCGGCCAGCTCC
>JBEQBX010000155.1:0-5860 GCA_041639595.1 Porphyrobacter sp. | reverse complement strand
CGCCGCCATCCGTCAGGTCTTCCTCCAGCCCGATCATGCCGCTGCGACACAGGTCTGGCGTCAGGTTGCCGACCAGCTGCGCGCCCGCTGGCCGAAGCTTGGCACCTGCATGGATGAAGCCGAGCATGACGTGCTGGCCTACATGACCTTCCCTGAACAGCACCGGGTCAAGCTCCACAGCACCAATCCGCTGGAGCGGCTGAACAAGGAAGTGAAGCGCCGCGCCGATGTCGTCGGCATCTTCCCCAACGAAGACAGCATCATCCGCCTCGTCGGCGCCGTCCTGCTCGAGCAGAACGACGAATACCAGCTCCAGCACCGCTACATGCAGATCGAGGGCATGGCGGCGCTCGCCACACCAACAATCGAGGAGGCTCAGCCGCTACAGATTACACCAAAGGCCGCCTGAAAATGCCGCCCGCTGGCCAAACCCGAATTTACACCACATTGACGGACACGACCCTTGCCTGCCGCCTCCAGCACCGCCGCTTTGGTGGGAGCCAGAACGCAGTCGAGGCGCCGCAACACTGTAAAGGGCAGGATGACGCGGCCGTATTCCGATTGCTTGTAATCCCCGCGCAGAAGATCCGCGACGGACCAGATGAATGCCGAAAGCGATTGATGGTTCAAGATGTTGGGCCCTCCGGGCTCCTATTTGGCTGAATTGATTTAGGCCCGCAATCGAAAGTGGAAATCGATTGCGACCTCACCCGTCGCAAACACATTCGGGTAGAAGAGTGGCAGCCCCCCGCGCCAGACCAGGATAACAGCCTCGTCCCCATTACGAGCTTGGAATCGACGTACCTGAAATGGCAACATGTTTACAGATCTCCAAGCGTCATTATAACGCAGAAATCTGCACGGACAATCGTTTCCGACCTATCGCAAACGCTTGCAGAGAGAACCCCCTCAAACTTATACGAAATCGTAAACTGCACGAACTGCACAGTTTACGATTTCATAGAACGTCCGGCTACTGGCAGCTCAGGCATTCCTCGTAATCGGTCTGGTCGCCCGAGGCGCTCAGTTCGATCTTGGGGGCTTCGGCGGTGTTGTCGGCCTCCACACCGCCCGCGAAACCGGCGCGCTGCACGGACTTCGAGCGGAGATAGTACAGCGATTTGATGCCGCGCTCCCACGCCTGGTAGTGGAGCATCATCAGGTCCCACTTGTCGACGTCGGCCGGGATGAACAGGTTCAGCGACTGGGCCTGATCGATATAGGGCGTGCGGTCGGCGGCGAATTCGAGCAGCCAGCGCTGGTCGATCTCGAAGCTGGTCTTGTAGACCGCCTTTTCCTCCGGCGTCAGGAAGTCGAGGTGCTGGACCGACCCGCCGCGCTCGAGGATCGAGTTCCAGACGTTGGTCGAGTTCTTGGCCTTCTTCTCGAGCAGCTTTTCCAGATACGGATTGCGCACGATGAAGCTGCCCGACAGGGTCTTGTGGGTGTAGATATTGGCCGGGATCGGCTCGATGCAGGCGCTCGTACCGCCGCAGATGATCGAGATCGACGCGGTCGGCGCGATCGCCATCTTGCAGCTGAACCGCTCCATCGCGCCCATGTCGGCGGCGTCGGGGCAGGGCCCGCGCTCCTGCGCCAGCAGCATCGAAGCCTCGCACGCCTTGGCGTGGATGTGCTTGAACATCTGGAGGTTCAGCGCCTTGGCCATCGCGCTTTCGAAGGCGATGCCCTTCTGCTGGAGGAAGGAGTGGAAGCCCATCACGCCGAGGCCCACCGAACGCTCGCGTGCGGCGGAATACTTGGCGCGGGCCATCTCGTCCGGCGCGCGGTCGATATAGTCCTGCAGGACGTTGTCGAGGAAGCGCATCACGTCCTCGATGAACTGCTTGTCGCCCTTCCACTCTTCCCAGGTTTCAAGGTTGAGCGAGGACAGGCAGCACACCGCCGTGCGGTCATTGCCGAGGTGGTCGATCCCCGTCGGCAGGGTGATTTCCGAGCACAGGTTCGAGGTCGAGACCTTGAGGCCCAGATCGCGGTGATGCTTGGGCATCATGCGGTTCACGGTGTCGTTGAAGACGATATAGGGCTCACCCGTGGCGAGACGGGTCTCGACCAGCTTCTGGAACAGCGAACGCGCATCGACCTTGCCGCGCTCCGACCCGTCGCGGGGCGAGCGCAGGGTGAATTCCGCGCCTTCACGCACCGCATTCATGAACTCGTCGGTGACGAGCACGCCGTGGTGGAGGTTCAGCGCCTTGCGATTGAAGTCGCCGCTCGGCTTGCGGATTTCGAGGAACTCCTCGATTTCCGGGTGGCTGATGTCGAGATAGCACGCGGCCGACCCGCGGCGCAGCGAGCCTTGCGAGATCGCCAGCGTCAGCGAATCCATCACCCGCACGAAGGGAATGATCCCGCTGGTCTTGCCATTGAGGCCGACCGGCTCGCCGATGCCGCGGACATTGCCCCAATAGGTGCCGATCCCGCCGCCCTTCGACGCCAGCCAGACGTTCTCGTTCCAGGTGCCGACGATCCCTTCGAGGCTGTCCTCGACCGAGTTGAGGTAGCACGAGATCGGCAGGCCGCGGTTGGTGCCGCCGTTCGACAGCACCGGGGTGGCGGGCATGAACCACAGGTTCGAGATGTAATCGTAAAGCCGCTGGGCATGATCCTGATCGTCCGCATAGGCATCGGCCACGCGGGCGAAGAGGTCCTGATAGGTCTCTCCGGGCAGCAGATAGCGGTCGGTCAGGGTTTCCTTGCCGAAATCGGTGAGGCGTGCGTCGCGATCGGGATTGGTGACAATCGTGAAACGACGATCATTGACCTTCTTGCTGTCGGTCTTGGCCGCATCCTTCATCGCGGTCGCCATCGCGCCGACCAGCGCCTCGCCCGCCTTGGCGGCGATCAGCGCGTCGGAGCCGGTATCAGTCGTTTTCATCGTCACAGCCTTTTCATCACCCGCGCCCGCGCCGGTTTCGAGTTCATTGGTCACATCGCCGTTTACCGCGTCATTGGGCACGTTTTCGCTCGCCTTGAAATCCATTGTCAGCCCCCACTTTGTCCCCCGAATCGGGTCTATGGCACAAGGGGCCATGTTCCGATTCTGTTCTATACCGGCGGGTCCACAGACTTGCCAACAGGCTGCCCTCTTTCCGGGCGTGCTGACAGGTCGGTTGATCCCCTTTGCGGCGCGCGGCGAACCCTGAAGCCGGAGCGAATCCGTCCCTTATGCCCTCTGGCGGGGCGGCGGGAGATTCACCAAGGCTTGGGGGTCCGATTTGCGCCGAACCACTAGATGATGAATCAGACAGGGAATCCCGTCAACGGGCGATTAAGCACCTAGTTACCATTCCGGGGGCTTCATCACCCCGCCACAAACCCGCGACGCGTGGAGCAAGCTTGAGTCGCGAGGCACGCAAGCCCCAAACTGAATCTGTGAAGAAAAATATGGGGAGTGAATCATTCGAATCCACCCGTGAATCTTTTGCATGCGCGGGGGTTCGAATGTTGCGCCGGAAGGGTCGGAAAGGTGCGGCGGGCACGGGCCGCCAGATCACGGATGGGCCGGCCATCCATGCGCGCGGGCGACCGGCAAAATCACGCACCAGTTCCCGATCGCGAACCCCACCTTACCGCGCATGGCGCATGGCGAAGGCGGGATAGCTTTCCGTATCGCCCCGGCGAATCTGCGCCTCCAGCAGGGCAACCGCCGTATCCACATCGGCACCGGTGCCCCCCGCCGCCTGCGCCAGCTTCAGGCCGTGGTAGAATGTCCCCGGATATTCGGTGGTGTATTCATAGACGCGCGGATCATCGATCGGCTTGTCGAAACTGTACCACGGCTGCCGCGCGATATCGGCAGGCAGGCCGAGCACCTGCGCCATCTGCCGCCAGTCGCTGAACCAGCGCCCTTCCAGCCGCGCCGGCAGATTGAGGAAGCAGAACGGCCCGCTCGCCAGAAAGCGCCGCGCCTGGAACCTCTCCGCAAAGGCCACCTGCAATTGCGACCAGCGCGGATCGCCATGCAAGCGCCGCCCCCAGTCCAGCGTGAAGGCGATGTAGTTGACGATCATTCCGGTATAGACGCCGGGCCGCTGCCCCGTGCGGATCGATGGCCAGAAGGTCGGATTGGGCGCGCTGTCATATGCATCCTCCTCCCAGAACATCCCCAATTGCCCCATCCCCGGCACTGCAAGCGCCCTGACCGCCCGATCGAGGTTGGCGGAGAGGATCGCATCAAACCGCTCTGCCGATGGCAGCCAGTCAATCGCCAGCATGGCCCGGAGCAAGGCATAGGCCAGCACCAGATCGCGCATCGACCACGCCCAGTCGCGGCCCTGACCCTGATCGATCAGCTTGCCGCTGGCCCCGCGATAATCGGGGGTGACGGTGTTGAGCACGGTGCAGGCGGAAAAGACCTGCTCCTCGACGAAAAACGGATGGAGTTCAGAGAGCAGGGCCGGAACGAACGCAGGGCACGGGCGGTGCGCATTGTCGATGTCCCATTCGAACTGCATGCCCGGGCTGACGCCGATGATCCTCTCTTCGGGATAATTCTGGTAATATTGCTGCACTTTCAGCGGCGTGCCGGGTGTGTCGAGCAGCAGCGGCAGTCCATCGGCCCCGCGCACGTGCCAGGGGATCGATGCCGCGGTCAGCCCGTAATTCATGGTGACGCGCCGCATCTCTGTGCTGCGTTCGATGATGTAGCGCGCCTGCCGGTGGATAATCGGCCCCACCTCGTCGCGAAGGCCCGTGGTCCCCATGCCCGGCGTCAGCCCGCCCTTGTCCAGCGGCGTATAGTCCGGGACCGGGTCCATATAGGACCATTGCGATGGGGCCTGGAGCTTCGGCCCGAAGCCCCACGGCAACATCAGGCCGGAGGCTTGCCAGCGGTTCAACTCGCGATCGGACACCGGCCAGGGGCGCGATGCGACGACCCAGCGCTGGAAATCGCCATGACCGTAAAGCGGGAAGCTGTAGCCGAACACGCTCGCGCGGTAGCTGACCGCAGGCGTCTCCGCCGCCAGATTGGTCCAGCGTTGCCGCTCCACCACCACCACATCGAACGGCTTGCCATCCACCGGGGATGCCGCCTGCAGATACCAGACCAGCGCCCAGGGTCCCTTGCGCAGGAACACCCGCACGGTGTGCTGCCCCGCGCTCTGCCACACGGCCGCGGGATCATCGACCGACAAGATCGTGTCACCGAGGCGCACCGGCGGCGCGGCAGCCGCCAAGGCGGGATCACGCGGGATCGCACTGCCGCGGGCCGTCACCTGCGCTCGCAGCAGTGTGGACGCGGGGCCGGACGAAAACAGGCCGGGTGCGACGAATGCTGCCGCGCCACTGGCCATCATCAATCGGCGAGACATCATGTCATGCTTACCCCTGCCGGGCGTCCGGCTGCGTTCCGAGGCGGCAAGCTATATCACTGCTGATTGTCTTGCTACCGAAGCGGGCGATCTGACCCAGTAACGAACAGGGCTCACAATGTTCATTACTGCCGGATCGATATCGGCCGACTTGCCAGGCACGTTCCGACCGTT
Organism: Porphyrobacter sp.; assembly: GCA_041639595.1. Lineage (GTDB taxonomy): Bacteria > Pseudomonadota > Alphaproteobacteria > Sphingomonadales > Sphingomonadaceae > Erythrobacter. Next base: position 350 of record JBEQBX010000155.1, on the reverse strand, counting down.
CTCACGCCGCCCCGTCTGCAATGCCTTGCGCGGTCTTGTAGTCGGGCTTGCCGTTGTTGAGGCGCAGCGAGCGGTCGGTGAGAATGTAGCGGCGCGGGATCTTGTAGCCCGCCAGCCCCGCGCGGGCGTGGGCATCGAGCGCGGCTTCATCCACCTCGCTCTCGGGCTGCACCACGGCCACGACCTTGCGGCCGAAGCGCGCATCCGGAAGGCTGACGACGCACACGTCCTTCACCGCCGGGTGATCAAGCAGCACCGCCTCGACCTCTTCGGGAAACACTTTCTCGCCGCCGGTGTTGATGCACATGTTGTCACGCCCGATGAATTCGAGCGTGCCATCGGAGGCCCAG
>JBEQBX010000154.1:0-5969 GCA_041639595.1 Porphyrobacter sp. | reverse complement strand
GCAGCAGCCCTATGTTAAGGTGGGCATGGTGGGATCGGGTATTTTTGGACTGTCTGCCAAAGGCTTGGCCGAAGTCGGCACCTTCCCCGACATCATCGCCGACGATCTTTACGTCCGCACCCGCTTTGCGCCCGAGCAGCGGTTGCGGGTGGAGCGGGATGGGGCGGGCGAGGCGGTGCGGTTTACCGTGTTTCCGCCGCGCGATCTGAAGACGCTGATCCGGATCGAGGGGCGGCGGCGGGCCGGAGATATGCAGCTGGATCAATCACATGCGACCGACCATTCAAAGCGTACGACGACCGGCGGGACGCTGCTGGGCGCGCTAGGCAAGGACGGCGTGGGCCCCATCGACCTTGCGTGGTATATCGTGATCAAGACCATCGGGCGGATCAGCGCGCGCAAAAAGCTGCAAGCGAACAAGCCCATTGCCTGGACGCGGGACGACAGTTCACGGCAGGCCTGATCTTGCTTCAGGCACATGGTTGCCAAGATGATCGTTCGCTCAAAGTCCTTGGCAATGCAGTTCAGGAAAGGCTTGAGAACTACGCATTCGGCAGCTCTCGACTTAACTCTGAATGAGCGCTTTGAAGCGCGAGGGGCTTAGCCCCTCGCATCAAGCCCTTCTAACGTCCTTAATTTGCGCAACCTTACTCCGCTGCAATCCCCGTGCCGCCGAACATATCCACCTCGACCTCGGTCGGCAGTTCCACATTCGCTGCCGACTTAGCGCTGCGGCGCTTGTCGAAGCTGGACCAAACGGTGTTCCAGTCGCCACGGGTGGCAGCCTTCGAATATTCCGTGGCGCGGGTTTCAAAGAAGTTGGCATGTTCCACGCCGTTCAGCAGCGGGGCGAGCCAGGGAAGCGGGTGGTCTTCGATCATGTAGATCGGTTGGAAGCCCAGCTGGTTAAGGCGCCAATCGGCGATGTAGCGGATGTAGCGTTTGATATCCTTGGCGCTCATGCCCGGGACCGGCCCCTGTTCGAACGCCAGATCAATGAAGGCATCTTCCAGCCGCACGGTCTTCTGGCAGCAATCGATGATGTCTTCCTTCACCGCCTTGGTCAGGCAGCCGCGTTCGGCCACGAAAGCGTGGAACAGCTTGGTGATGCCTTCGCAGTGCAGTGATTCATCACGGACCGACCAGCTGACGATCTGGCCCATGCCCTTCATCTTGTTGAAGCGCGGGAAGTTCATCAGCATGGCAAAGCTGGCAAACAGCTGCAGCCCTTCGGTAAAGCCGCCGAACATGGCCAGCGTGCGGGCGATATCCTCGTCCGAATCCACGCCGAAGGTCTGCAGGTAATCGTGCTTGGCCTTCAGCTCCTCATACTCAAGGAACATGCCGTATTCGCTTTCGGGCATGCCGATGGTGTCGAGCAGGTGGCTGTAGGCGGCGATGTGCACGGTTTCCATGTTGGAAAACGCGGTCAGCATCATCTTGATCTCGGTCGGCTTGAACACGCGGCCGTACTGCTCGTGATAGCAGTTCTGCACTTCCACATCGGCCTGCGTGAAGAAGCGGAAGATCTGCGTCAGCAGGTTGCGCTCATGCTCCGAAATCTTCTGCGCCCAATCGCGGCAATCTTCGCCCAGCGGCACCTCTTCGGGCAGCCAGTGCACCTGCTGCTGACGCTTCCAGAATTCATAAGCCCACGGATATTCGAAGGGCTTGTAGGTGTTGCGGGCTTCAAGAAGGGGCATGGCGGTGTCCTGTGCTGATTCTTTTAATGTAAGGTCTGGCGGCGCGCGGCGAAAGGCGGCGGAGGGCCTTGGCCGGGGATAGTGTTGGGGTTTTCCACCAAAGGGAATCGTGTGCTTTGGGGCAGTCCATTTCGGACTGGCGCGGTGCGCGCGCGGACTGGCCTGCTGGCGTGAACTGAAGCGGAACAGGCAGGGGCCGAAGCGGTTGATCGGTCAACAGCGCGGCGAGCAAAACCTCTTGTCGCCAAAGGAGAAATAGCATGGCTGAAGACAACCGCGATTGGTCCACCCAGATCCGCGAACACATGGAAGTGATCGGCGCAGACGGCACCCATGTCGGCACGGTCGATCACATGGACGGAGACCGCATCAAGCTCACCAAGAGGGACAATGATGCAGGTCATGAAGGCGGAACCCATTCGGGCCACCATCATTACCTGTCCAGCGGGCTGATTGCCGAAGTGGAGGGCGACAAGGTGCGCCTGTCCGCCAACGGCGATGTCGCCTGGGGCATGCTCGAAGAAAAATAGACCCTGCAAAGTGGCGCGGCGTTCCCGCGGCTCCATGCGGGGCTGCAGGAACGTCCCGCCCCCTTCGGGACCAGGCCGCGCCACGCGGCCGGAAAGCGCCTCGCTGCAAAGCGGGGCGCTTTTCTGTTTTTGGCGGGTGCGCCCCTGACATCCGTCAGGGGCTTGCGGCTCCGGCCCACTCCCCCGGCCCGACCACCCAGAGGGTACCTTGAAGGTAGTCGGGCCGGGGAAGCGCGCCAGAGCCGCGAAAAACCTTACTTCCAGAACCAGTTCGGCTTCAGACTGCGGTCCTTGCGGTTCTTCCACATCGAAATGTACATCCACAGGCCCGAAATGCTGAAGAAGATCAGCGCCAGCCCCGTCATCAGCGAAATCGCCGTGCCAATGGGGCCGAATTCCTCGCCCGAATGCAGATGGTGGAACCAGCCGACCAGCGATTTCACGCCACCCGGAGGTGCCTTTGGCCGGCACATCATCGTTTCGGGGCAGACAAAGCCTTGCGGCACGGGCGGCGGCCCAGCCGTTTCGCCCGCAGGCCAAAGAGCGGTCACATGGCTGGCGACGCCCGTAAAGGCCATCCACAGCATGAACACGCCGAAAAACACCGTAATCCAGCGGTGCCACTTGCGCATAATCAAATCCTTCCGTTCCCGGCGATCCGTTCGTTCCCGATGAACAGATCACCCCCATGTGCGTCCCAACGTGCGTCCCAGCCGGGATCAGGCCGGACAGGCGCATCTGCGCCGGAAGGGTGGGAGCACACAAGCCGCGAAATGTCGCGGGGTGTAACGGCATCAAAGGCCCCCACAGCTGGGAAGACGTCTCTGGACGTGCAAAAGCTGAAGGAGCCATCATGAAAAGGAGCGCGGCTATCGGCCAACCATCACTGGCAGGCCAAGCATTCCTCATAATCCGTAGGACCGGCCGAAAGCTCGATCTTGGGTGCAGCAGAGGTATTGTCCGCCTCCACACCGCCTGCAAAACCAGCGCGCTGGACCGACTTCGAACGCAGGTAATAGAGCGACTTGATGCCCTTTTCCCACGCCTGGAAGTGCAGCATCATCAGATCCCACTTGTCCACGTCTGCCGGGATATAGAGGTTCAGCGACTGGGCCTGATCGATATAGGGCGTACGGTCTGCCGCGAATTCGAGCAGCCAGCGCTGATCGATCTCGAAGCTGGTCTTGTAGATCGACTTTTCATCGGGGCTGAGGAAATCGAGGTGCTGGATCGATCCTCCGTGCTCAAGGATCGAGTTCCACACGTTGGTGGAATCCTTGCTCTTTTCGGCCAGCAGCTTCTGCAGGTACGGGTTCTTCACCACGAACGAGCCCGACAGCGTCTTGTGCGTGTAGATGTTCGCCGGGATCGGTTCGATACAGGCAGAGGTGCCGCCGCAGATGATGCTGATCGAAGCGGTTGGCGCGATTGCCATCTTGCACGAAAAGCGCTGCATCACGCCCATGTCCGCGGCATCGGGGCAAGGCCCACGTTCCTGCGCCAGCATCAGCGAAGCCTCGTCAGCTTTGGCCGCGACGTGCTTGAACATCTTGAGGTTCCACGCCTTGGCCATCGCAGATTCAAACGCGATGCCCTTCATCTGCAGGAACGAATGGAAGCCCATCACGCCCATGCCGACAGAACGTTCGCGCATGGCCGAATACTTGGCCCGCGCCATTTCAGCAGGCGCGCGGTCGATATAGTCCTGCAGCACGTTGTCTAGGAAGCGCAGCACGTCTTCGATGAAGCGCTTGTCGGCGTTCCACTCGTCCCACGTTTCCAGATTGAGCGAGGAAAGGCAGCAAACCGCCGTGCGATCGTTGCCCAGATGGTCGCGGCCCGTGGGCAGCGTGATTTCCGAACACAGGTTCGATGTCGAAACCTTCAAGCCCAGATCGCGGTGATGTTTGGGCATCATGCGGTTCACCGTATCGTTGAACACGATGTACGGCTCACCCGTGGCGAGGCGGGTTTCCACCAGTTTCTGGAACAGCGCGCGCGCATCCACCGTGTTGCGGATCGAACCATCCTTGGGGCTGCGCAGGTGGAATTCACGTCCATCGCGCACAGCTTCCATGAACTCGTCGGTGAGCAATACGCCGTGATGCAGGTTCAGCGCCTTGCGGTTGAAATCGCCCGATGGCTTGCGGATTTCTAGGAACTCCTCGATCTCGGGGTGCGACACGTCGAGATAGCACGCCGCCGAACCGCGCCGCAGCGAACCTTGCGAAATCGCCAGCGTCAGGCTGTCCATCACACGCACGAAGGGAATGATGCCGCTGGTCTTGCCGTTCAGGCCCACGCTCTCACCAATCCCGCGCACCTGGCCCCAATAGGTGCCGATGCCGCCCCCGCGCGAGGCGAGCCAGACGTTCTCGTTCCAGGTAGCGACAATGCCTTCAAGGCTGTCATCCACCGAGTTCAGATAGCACGAGATCGGCAACCCGCGCCCGGTGCCCCCGTTCGAAAGCACCGGCGTTGCCGGCATGAACCACAGCTTGGAGATATAGTCGTACAGACGCTGCGCATGCTCCTGATCGTCGGCATAGGCATCGGCCACGCGCGCAAACAGGTCCTGATACTTCTCACCCGGCAGCAGATAGCGGTCGTCCAGCGTATCCTTGCCGAAATCGGTGAGGAGCGCATCGCGGCTGTGATCGGTGACGATGGTGAAGCGGCGCGGATTGACCGTCTTGGAATCGCTGACCGGCTTTGCGGCAACGGCAGCGGCCGCCACGGTCGCGGCCATGCCCGCCACCAGTGCGTCGCTGCCTGCGTCTCTGGTCGCCATATCCATTGCCTTCACCTTGCCGGTCGAAACCGGAGCACTTGCCAGCGCCAACTCATCCTGCGCAACCACGGAGCCGTCTCCAGTCCTGAAATCCACGTTCAAACCCCCGTCCGCACGCCGGAATGATTCCATCCGGGCGATCAATCATCACACGAATCGGGAGCACTACCCGATCCTACACCAGACAGAACGAAAGCGGAACAAGGATGTCCCGCAAGCGCGCTGTCCCAAAACTCAGTTCACAGCCGGAATTGTCTCGCGCTCAGGCAAAGCACTGCCTACGCGCGGAAAACACGCCCAAGCGCTGAAAACAAGGTCTAGAGGTTCCCCCGAAGTCCAACCACTACCTATAGTGCCCTAACGCCTGACAGACACAAGAGGGTAATGATCCTCAGGCAGACTCGATTCGTCGCACGCCCGATTCGTTTCGTCGCGCCCCACACCATGCTGCAGTGCAGCGACGCGGCAGAATACCGGCACTGCAAGACACAAAATGCTCCGCCCAGAGTTTATTTGGTCCGTATCACCAAATTGTGGACAAGAACCGGTCAATCGGCACCATATCAGGTGTCCACAGGAATGGAGTGCATAGGTGCTGAATCTCATCTCGATCGTGTTCACCGGCCTTGTCGTCGGCGTGCTGGCGCGGTTCTTCTATCCGGGCGCGGTCGATATCGGCCTGCTCAAGACGATTCTGTTGGGCGTGGGAGGTGCGCTGGTGGCGGGCCTGTTTGCCAGTTGGCGCTCGGGCGGTGCCTTGGGCGATGGCGTGAATCGCGCAGGCTGCCTGGCCTCGGTGATCGGCGCTATGGTGCTGATCTTTATCGGGCGCAGTCTTTAGGGGTATTGCGGGAACAGGGTTCACGCAGAGACGCAGAGAAGAAAGGGAGACGCAGAGATGTTGTTCCTCGCGGCGAAGCCGCTCTGCCAAACCGGATGATGGGT
>JBEQBX010000153.1:0-6003 GCA_041639595.1 Porphyrobacter sp. | reverse complement strand
GGTTTGTCGCGTAAAATCCGACAGAGAAATGTGGCGGCAGACCGAATTCTTGAGGTGGTGACGGAAAACATGTGTTTTCCGGCACCGGCTTTGGCAGCTATTGGGGATCCATACCGCCAAGGGTTATGACTGAAACTGGGTGGATAACGGAATGTCGGCTACTCAAGGAAATGTCGGACTGGATTGGCGTTTTGAGCTTGCCCGATCATCGAGCGCAAGATGATATAGAGCTGATCAGTTGTCGGAGTCCTGAGCCCCATGGTTCAACACCGCGAGATACCCAAGCAGCCTCAATGTCCTGCCTTAGATGCAGCCGATGAGGAAACGCTCACGCGTTTATGTTTCGGCCAGACTGCGGTCGAAGCCGCCGATCTAATCTTCGTCTTCGGAAACAACGTTCAGCACGATGAACAAGCGAAGCTGACCGCAGCTCTTTGCCAGCAGCATCCTCAGGCATCGCTTGTGTTGACAGGCGGGGCGCCGAACTATTCGGATAGCTTGGGTGAAAACAACATGGCGGTGTCCGAGAGCGATGCGCTCCACCAGTCACTCGTGCAAGTAGCTGAGTTGGGCAACCGCCAAATTTTCATCGAGCGAGAATCGCGCAACACGCTTGAGAACGTGGCCTTCGCCGCGAACTACATCCGATCAATCGGCCCTAGTAAGATCGTCTACCTGAGTCAGTCATTCGCTTTGGGGCGATCGGCGATGACGATCCGGGCTGTGCTGCCAGAGATAACCGTTCTCGGGTCGCTGGGTATGGATCGATATGTCGAAGGCGAACTGCTCACGAGCGCCACTTGGACCGGGAGCGCTAAGCTGCGGGAGATTGTGTGGGGCGAGTTTCTCCGCATCGTCGCCTATTCGGCTCGCGGTGACATCGACGCTGGGCCGCACACCCCAACCATCGCAAGTCTTGCCGCGAAATACCTGAACTGACGACCTTCACCAGTGACCGCTATGGGGTCGTTTGCTGAACGTCAGCTTCTGGCGGAATCCGCGCCGAAGCTGCCTGCCCGGTTTCGGGATTGCTGATCGCCGCCAGAAACCGCTCACATTGGTCAGCGTCCCCGCGCGATCAGGCAACCTGCGCCTCTTCCGCCGCCGCGATAACCTCAAGCGGGCGCACGATCAGCGTCACCCGGTCGTGGCCGACGGCAAGGTTCAACACATCCCCCGCCTGCACGACAATCGGTTCGGGGAAAGTGTGCAGCACCTGCAGCCACCCGCCATCGGTGTAGCCATCGGGGTGGTTTTCAAAGGCGATCCCCTCTGCCAGATCGACATGCATCCACTGGACGATGCCAGCGGCGATGCCGTCCTCCTCCACATCGATGCTGATCAGGTGCAGATCGCTTTGGTGGGTCTTGCGGGTCAGATCGATCCGCAGCAATTCGATGTCGCCCGACAGGCGTTTCCAATCGGTCATGGTGCCGTGGATCGGCAGCTTCTGCGCGGCCAGCGCACCGAAACGCGACACGTCAAACCCTGACACCTGATCGACGAAGACATAATCGGCCAGCACCTGACTTTCGACCAGACAGCCAAAAGCCGAAGCGCTGCGCGGGATGACAATCGCATCGGGCTTCAAAAGGCGGGCGTGGGCATCTTCGAACGTGTCAATCACCCGTTCGGTCAGCAGGTCGCTGGACAGGATTTCGGACACCAGAATATCGGCCCGCTCATCAAGCTGCTGCCCGATCTGCAGTTCGCTCGACGGGGCGGTGTGCACGGTGATGCGGTCGCCATAGCCATTATCGGCGATGATCCGGCGCGCCATGGCGGCGATGACGGGCACCATCTCGCAGGCGGTGACCGATTGTGCCCCGGCCCGCGCGGCCATCATTGAAAGCAGCCCGCTGCCGGTGCCGATGTCGAGCACCCGCGCGCCCGGCCCGGCGGCGGCAATGGCCGCCTTGATAGCGGCTTCAAAGGCGTCGTTGCGGCGCACGTCGTTGAGCATCGGGATATGCCAGAAAGGCACCATTTCCGCGCTCAGGCGGCGGATTTGATGTTCGATGTGAATATTGTCCGGCTGCAATTCCAGCGCGCGGGTGAAGTGTTCCAGCGCCTCGATCTTGCGGCCTGCATCGGCCAGCATCACGGCCAGATTATTGGCCGCAACGGGGTTGGCCGGATCGGCTGCGCAACTTGCCTGCAACGCGGCAATCGCCAGATCGAATTGGCCCGTGCGGCCATAGATCAGGCCCTTTTCGTGATGGGCGATTGCATGATCGGGATCGATCGCCAGCAGCCTGTCCCACAGCGCCAAAGCTTCATCATCAGCCCCGCGCAGACCGACGATGCCCGCCAGGATGGGCAGCACCGCATCCGTCCGATAACCCTGTTCGATAACCATGCGATAGCGTGGTTCGGCCGCCGCAAGATTGCCGGCTTCGTGCAATTGCATCGCTTCTTCCAGCATGATGCGGGCAAAGGCGATGTCTTGTGCATTGTCTGTCATACTGGTCCCTGATGAGCGCAAGTTGCTGGCCCACCGGGTTATTAACCTTAAGCCTTAATTGTCAGTGCCGCCCCGCTAAGGGTCTTTCACAGGCTGGCATGGGCCGTGATTCAGTCAATGGCGCCGTGCGACGAACTGCCGCACGAACTTGTCTCAGCTCATGGTGAGCGCGCCGGCACGCGGCGGTGTTTGGACCAACACCTGACGAAAGCGGACCATTCTTTTCATCATCCGTCAGCCGCTATAGGCTGTGACCATGTTGCTGATCGTAGGAACCTTTCGCCTGCCCGCCCACCACATGGAAGCGGCGCGACCGATCATGAAGCGGATGGCTGTTGCCAGTCGGGCCGAAGATGGCTGTGCCGAGTACTGTTACGCCGAAGATGTGTTCGATCCCGGCCTGATCCATGTGAAAGAATTGTGGGCCGATCAAAGCGCGCTTGACCGTCACTTTGCGTCTGCACACCTCGCTGAATGGCGCGCGGCCTGGCCTGGTTTCGATATCCGCGACCGCGACTTGTGCGTCTACGACGTCGATGCGCCGCGCCCGACATAGCTCGAGCCCGCTATGCAATCACCGCAGCAAGCGCATTCAGGTCCGCAGCGCAGGCGGCTGGAGAATTCGGCCCTCGGCGGAAAATCTATTGGCCACCATCAAGATTGCAGGACTTCGTCCCATATCTCTTGCCAAGCAGCAGATGCCTTTCCCGGGTGTTTTACCGCACGAGCCGCCGCAAGGTTGGCGCCACCATTTGGGTTGCCCACGATAATCAATCCCACCATGCCCATGCTGCGATGCGGGAGGCAGTGATAACCAAAATAGCCTGGACGTTCGAAATCAACAGTGATCGGTTTCCCGATCGCGCCGGTCCAAGGTTTCGCGCCGGAAGGCAGCATTCCGGGAGTGGAGGTGCAGTTATGTGTCGGTTCACCGGGGCGAAACGTAACGGCCGAACCCACCCCGACACGCAAAATCCGCGGGGTGAAAGCCATGCGTCTGTCTGCGCCTGATCCGGTGGTCACCATCTCCACGATGTAAGTCTGCGGTTTCGCGGCAAGCCCGAACGCCGAAACCAGTCCGGAAGACGCCGCGCTGGCAAGAACAAGTCTTCGGGTCATCATGATCGCGTCAATCCTTTCAGGCGACTTGTATGATTGAACAAGCCCGCCAGTATCGGCGAAGGAGAGAGCCACCGCCCTATGAAGGGTCGGCGGATCTCTCCTTGCGTGCCTTATTTCACGTCGAACCGGTCAAGCATCATCACCTTGTCCCATGCCTTGGCAAAGTCAGTTGCGAACTTCTGCTCGCCACCAGCGACGGCATAGGTTTCAGCCACGGCGCGCAGTTCCGAATTCGAACCGAACACGAGATCGACCTCGGTCGCGGTCCATTTGAGCGTGCCGGTAGCCCGGTCACGACCTTCATAGAGCCCCTTTGTCGCGGCAGGCTTCCAGGTGTTGCCCATGTCGAGAAGGTTCACGAAAAAGTCGTTGCTGAGCGCGCCCGGCGTGTCGGTGAAGACACCATGGCGGGCGCCGCCGCTGTTGGCGTCGAGCATCCGCATTCCTGCCAGCAGCACCGTCATTTCCGGCACCGTCAGCCCAAGCGTGTCGGCTTGGTCGATCAACATCTGCGTGGGCGTGAGGCGGGCCTTGTCGCTGTAGAAGTTGCGGAAGGCGTCCGCTGCGGGGCGCAGCAGTTCGAAGGATGCAGCATCCGTTTGGGCCTCGGTCGCATCGGTCCGGCCGGGGGTGAAGGGCACGTTAATGGACTGGCCGGCCGCCTTGGCCGCGTCCTCCACCGCGACCACGCCGCCCAGCACAACCAGATCGGCGATCGACACCTGCTTGGTGCCCGAACGCGCGTTGAAGTGAGCCTGCACCCCTTCCAGCGCCGTCACCACCTTGGCGAGGGTTTCGGGATCATTGACGGGCCAATCCTTCTGTGGCGCGAGCCGGATGCGCGCACCATTGGAACCGCCGCGCATGTCAGTGTCGCGGAAAGTCACCGCCGATGCCCAGGCTGTTCGCACCAGCTCCGAACGGCCAAGCCCGGTCTTGCGGATGCTATCCTTCAGCACGGCGATATCGCCTGTGTCGATCATGGCGTAATCGGCCGTAGGCAACGGATCTTGCCAGATCAGGTTTTCTGCCGGAACTTCGGCCCCGACATAGCGCGATTTGGGCCCAAGATCGCGGTGGGTCAGTTTGAACCACGCGCGGGCAAAGGCTGCATCCATCGCTGCGGGATCCTTGGCCCAGCGGCTGGTGATCGCACCATATGCCGGGTCATAACGCAGCGCGAGATCGGTGGTCAGCATCACGGGCGCATGTGTGACGTTCGGATCGAAGGCATCGGGGACGAACTTCAGTTCTTCAGCATTCACGGGTTCCCACTGCTTGGCACCGGCCGGGCTGGTGGTCAGTTTCCATTCGAAGGCATAAAGATTTTCAAGGTAATTGCTGCTCCAGGTGACCGGGCTGGCTGTCCATGCGCCTTCCAGCCCGCTGGTGGTCGCGTCCTTGCCGACGCCGGTGCCGCAGCTGTTCTTCCAGCCAAAGCCCTGCGCTTCTACGCCCTGTGCGGCCGGTTCCTTGCCGACGCAGTCAGCTGGCTTGCGCGCGCCGTGCATCTTACCGATGGTGTGGCCGCCGACGATCAGCGCGACGGTCTCCTCGTCATTCATGCCCATCCGGCCAAAGGTGGTGCGGATCTGCTTGGCCGAGGCGAGGATATCGGGGTTGCCTTCCGGCCCTTCGGGATTGACGTAGATCAGGCCCAGCTCAGAGGCGGCGAGCGGCTGGTCAAGATTTTCGCCCTCTGCATTGCGCTCCGATGTCAGGAACTTGGTTTCCGGACCCCAATAGACCAGCTCGGATTCCCAGGCATCGGCCCGGCCACCGGCAAAGCCGAAGGTCTTGAAGCCGGTGTTCTCCAGCGCGACGTTGCCGGACAGAATGATGAGATCCGACCAGGACAGGCTGGCGCCATATTTCTGCTTGACCTGCCACAGCACGCGGCGGGCCTTGTCGAGATTGCCGTTATCGGGCCAGGAGTTAAGCGGTTCAAAGCGGATCTGCCCGCCATCCGAACCGCCGCGTCCGTCGCCCGCCCGGTAGGTGCCCGCAGAGTGCCAGGCGAGGCGGATGAACAGCCCGGCGTAATTGCCGTAGTCTGCCGGCCACCAATCCTGCGAATCGGTGAGCGCGGTGTTGATGTCGGCTTTTACCGCCGCAAGATCGAGCTTGGCGAACTCGGTCGCATAATCGAAATCCGGGCCGTTGGGATCGGGGTTGTATTCGTTCTGACGCAGGCGGTTGAGATCAACAACGTTCGGCCACCAGTCCTGCACCGAACGCGGCGCAGCTTCGGTTTGCGGCATGGCAGGCCGGCCCGCGCCGGTTTCGCCGACCCCGGGCGGGGTGGCGAGCGCCGGGGCGGCGAGCAGAAGGCTGGAAGACAGGAGCAAAAGCCCCTTCAAGCGGTGCGACATGGTGTTTTCCCTGTTCTGGTTTCAGACTTGACTGGGCCAAGGGGA
>JBEQBX010000152.1:0-6104 GCA_041639595.1 Porphyrobacter sp. | reverse complement strand
CCCGCGATCTTCACGATAGCGTAGCCCAGTTTCTGGCCGGCACCCTGTTCCGGCTCGAAGCGCTGCGGCGCTGGATTCGTGAAGGACACGATCCCGATGGCGAGATCGATTCGATCAAAAACGCGCTTCGTCGCGAACAGTCCCAGTTGCGCCTGCTGATCGAACGGCTGCGGCGCGGGCAGGAAAGCGACCGGCGCACCGAGATAACCGACGAACTCAAGGCCCTGCTCGCCGAAGCAGGCGCGCACTGGTCGATTGTCACTGAATTGCTTGCGCCTGACGAACCTTTGCCAGTCTCGGTCCAGCTCAGCCACGAAATCCGGCAGCTGGTGCGCGAAGCCATCGCCAATGCCGCGCGCCATGGCCGCTGCAAAAAGGTCATCGTGCATATCGGGCACGCCGAAGGGCAACTGCGCTTAAGCATCAGCGACGATGGCATCGGCTTTTCCGAAATTGCCGCCGCACGTCGTCCCCGATCTATCAGCGAGCGGGTCGAAGCACTGGGCGGACAATTCGAACTTCACACCACCAGCGGCGGTGCCCGTCTGGAAATCTTTCTGAAATCCGGAGAAATGGCATGATTCCCGTACTCGTCGCCGATGACCATGGTTTTATCCGAGCCGGAGTCGAAGCCGTGCTGCGCGGAACCCGCTTCTCCATCGTTGCGGCTACGGCCAGCGGCGAAGAAACGCTCGATGCGATCAAGACTCACGATCCCAAGATTGTGCTGCTCGATATCAACATGCCCGGCATGAACGGCGTGCAGACACTTGAAGCGCTGCGGGCACGGGGTGATACCCGCGCAGTGGTATTGCTCACGGCTGAAATCAACGATCGCCAGCTCCTGTCCGTCATGCGTGCAGGGGTCGAAGGCATCGTTTCCAAGGATGGTGGCGAAGATGCGTTGATCGACGTGCTGGAAAAAGTCCATGCCGGGCACAAGGCCATCGAACCTGCCTTCCTGCAACGTGCCGTCGATCTCTCGCTGCGCCCGAATGTGCAAGGACCGCTGTCCAAACTCAACCCGCGCGAACGCAAGATCACCGCTCTGGTCGCACGCGGCATGCGGAACCGCGATATCGGTGCCGAACTCGGTATTGGGGAGGGGACGGTGAAGGTTTACCTCCACACCATCTACCAGAAGCTCGGCATCGACAACCGCACCGAACTCGCGCTGCTGGCGGTTAACGAGCAGGATGGGTGAGGGGATCGAATCTGCCGGTTCAGGCGTTCCCGTTCCGATGTTTGCCCGAAGCTTGCCCGCAGCACTGCTCCTGCTCGTTGCCGCGCCCGCCCATGCCGAGTGGATGAGCGGCGAACAACTGCACGAAACCTGCACCTCAGCCACCCCGGTCGATCGCGCAATGTGCCTGTCCTACGTGATCGGCGTGCTCGATGGCTTCCGCGATCTTGACCGCCCCCCGCGTACCCCGCTCGATGCCACCGCCGGGCAAGTCCGCGATGTCGTCACTCGCTTTCTCGCAGACCACCCGGAAAAGCGCACGCTGCAAGGACGCGAAGTGATCCGCGCCGCCATCGTCGCCGAATGGCCCAAACTCCAGCCGGCCAAGCCTAAACCCAAGGCCAAGCCAAAGCCAAAGCCAAAGCCCAAACCGCGCAAGAAGCGCGGCTAAGCCGGCTCCAGCAGCAGGCTCGCCGCCGCCGTATTGCTGATCGGGATGTGGTAATTGCGGCTGATTTCGGTCATCGCAACATCGCCCATCGCCCCGCGCGCAGCGATCCAGTTCAGGATCTCCACCCCTTGCGTGCCAGCCAGCTCGGCCACCTGTTCGGCCGAATGCCCGGTCAGCGCATCGGGATTGGCGGCCAGATTATCGAGGCAAAACAGGTCATAATCCGGGTTCATGAACCCCGCGCGCGGCCCGTCCAACTGGTGCGATAGCCCGCCCGTCCCGCACACCAGCACTCTCTCGTCTCCGCCCCAGCTCATCAGCGCCCGGTGCACCGCACGCCCCAGCGCCAGACAGCGCTTGGGGCTGGGCAGGGGGTACTGCACCGTGTTGATCGAAATCGGGACCAGCTTGATCGGCCAGCTTTCCACCCCCGGATAGACCAGCTCGAACGGGATCGACACCGCATGGTCCACCAGCATCTTCTGGCAAGTCGTAATGTCGAACTCGTCGCGCACCAGCGCATCGATCAGGTGCCACGAAAGCGCCGGATGGCCCGCAAAGCTCTTGTAGACCGGCAGCCCCCAGCCTTCGTCCGCATTGTCGTACTGCGCCGCTGCGCCCACCGCAAAGGTCGGCATCGTATCAAGGAAGAAGTTCAGCCCATGGTCGTTGGAAAACACCACCGCCACGTCTGGTTTGGCTTCAGTCAGCCATTCGCGGATCGGGGGGAAGCCGGCAAAGAACGGCTTCCAATAAGGGGTTTCCTGATCCCCCCGCACGATCGCGCCGCCGATTCCCGGCACGTGGCTGGTGAAATACCCTCCGATGATCTTCGCCATCACACAGCCTCCTTCACGCGGGCGTCGGCGGGAATCTCGTCGGCCCACCGCACCAGCATCGCCTTGAAATCGTCTACCGACATGCCCGTCTGCAACGCGCCCAAATCCTGCACGCCCAGCCCGAAGATCCCCGCCAACTTGGCAAGGTAATAGACGTTCCCGCCCGCCTCCAGCATGGCCAACACATCGCGCCGCGCCACCGCTTCGCGCTGCTCGACGGTCAGGCCAAACTTGGCGCAATAGGCGTCCTCGTCGGCCACAAAGGCGTCCCGGTTCGCCTTGTCGTTGAACGAAAAGCACATCGCGTTCAGTGCAAAGCCGCGCGTCGCCAGCGCCCCATCGAACAGCGGAATCGCCCGCCGCCGCTCGTTGTCATCATGCACAGGATCAAAAGACATCGAATCGCCCTCCCACGGCTCGCCCAAAAGGCTTGATGAGGACAATTCATATGCAACACATACAATTGCGCCTTGACCCAGATCAAACCAGCCGCGCACTTCGCCAGAAGCCGCGCGCCCACAGCCCCCCCTCCCGCCTGCGGGAGGGGACGGGGAGGGCTTGTTCTGGAGGTCCAGCACTCATCCATTAACCCGCCCATAAGTAACGTAACGGAATTTTCCCAACCGCCACCGCGCGCTAAGCCCGCGCCATGCCGCTCAGCAATGCAGACCGCCAACGCCGCTATCGTCAGCGCCTGAAAGCCAAGGCGAATGGCGCCAACGTGGTCGAACAGGTCCGCATCGCCGTGGAACGCGCGGTCCTCGCGCTCTGGGCCTATCACCAGCGCCCCGGCCCTGGCGGCGTGCTGTGGGCAAACATCGACGGCTGCCACACGCTCGATCAGTATCGGTCAGAGCTTGAACGCTCGCCTGCCAACCTCATCCAGGCCTGCCGCGCCTTCCTCCCCGGTTTCGAAGGCCTCACCCCTGATGAAGCCCGAACCGTGGCCGACGTGATCGAAATCGCCGACGCCCTGCGCCTTGCCACCCCTACACCCATCCACATCCCGAACGCCGCCTGAATTTCCACTCCGCTCATCCTGAGCCTGTCGAAGGACCCGCCCCCGCAGCACCTCATCCCGCATCGCCAGCAGCCGCGCATGAAGTGAAGCACGCACCTCCTCCACCCGCGCCATGTCCTCTGCTTCCCGCTCTGCCGCCCACTTGGCTTTCAAAGCCTCATAAACCGGATGCCCCTCGCGCAGATCAGCCAGCTTCACCGCCCCATACTTCTCCGGCCGCCGCGCGCGCAGCAAGAACATCAGCAGGCCCGTATTGTGATGCGTCCATGTGGCCACCACCTTCCCGCGCGAAACCACCAGCCGCTCCTCTCCGGCAATCGCCCGCTCCAGCGCGCAATCCTCCAGCCGAGAATACCCCCGCTCCACCGCCGCATCCCAGGCTGCCGCAAAGCCCTCTGCCCCCTCCCGATGCCGCAGCTTGTAAAGCGCCTCCATCGAAGCCCCGATGGCCCGCGCCGCCTGGCTCACGATTCCCGTCGCCGCCAGAGTCGCTATGAACCGCCGCTGCTTGTCCGGCGTGATCGAATTGCGCCGCGGCGCCACATGCACATAGGGCGCAAAGTCCAGCGCCCCATCGTCCACGTCATCCACGCGCCGCACTCGCGACGTCCGCTTGTCTCGCTCTGCCATTCTGGGCAGATAACCTATCTGGTTAATTGTAGGAAAGCGATTTCAAACCGCCCCGGTCCGTCAAGCCGCAGGCGGCCACCGCCCCTCGGCCAGCATCGCCTTCACCGCCGCCGGTTCTGCCGCCGGAAAGGGATAGCCGCGCTGGCGCAACTGCTCCAGCACCCGGTCCCGCGCCTCGGCCTCTGGCCCGCGCACCAGCATGCTGTTCTGCGCGGCATAGCCCACCGTCCAACCGAACTTGCTCGCGGCCATCACGTTGGCCCCCTTGCTGATCAGATATTCCGCCATCCGGAACTGGTCGGTTTTGGCCGCCAGAATCAGCGGCGTCTGCAGCTTCCGGTCCGGCGCATCGATGTTCGCCCCGCTTTCCACCAGCTGGCGCACGCGCGCGTCGTCCATGTTCATCACGGCCTCGATCAGATTTTCGCTCGAACCGTGCATCCCGCAACCTCCCGTCACCATCATCAGCAAGGCCGGAAACAGCCGCCCGCTCTTGCGCAAAGCCTTCAGCATCGGCACCCCTTTGCCGCCGCCTTCTGCGCCAGCTTGTCGTGCTGCGCCTGCAACGCCGGGTTCACGCTAGACATAAGGTGCAGATCGACCGACCGCATCAGCGCCGCCTTGGCATATTTAGCCGCCCCCATCACCGGTATCAACGCATCCAGCCAGCCCAGATCCGCGCGAGTATAGGCGCTTGCCGTCCCCGGCGCCGGATCGATGGGATAGGGCGTGCCCGCCGCCTCAGGCGCCAGGATCGGTACATAGCGCATGGAATCCTGCACCCCGGTCAGGATTTCCCCGTTCACCCGCACCGCATCAATCGGCGGCGCGTTGAACCAGCTGCGGTTGAACACGTGCAGCCCCGCCGCGTTGAACGTCGATGCCGGAAGTCCGGTTGAATGCGCCGCCGCACTGGCAAGGCCCCCGCCCAGCGAATGCCCCACAAACTTCACGCTCTTCACGCCTTCGTGGCCAATCGCCGCCTTGGCGTCCTGCCCGATAGACTTGGCCTGCGAATAATAGCTGGAATACCCGGTCGTCCCTTGCCCCGCATTGGCCGCCCAGTCAGACGCCGAATTCATCGTCGTCCCCTTGAACGCGATGGTATAGTTGCCCGCGCCATCGGTAAACACGGCAGACCGGAACTGGCTGTTCGGCGGAGTCAGGTCTTGCGGGTCAAGGTTCAGCTTCGCCAGCTCGTCAGCATCGGTCACCTCGGTCCAGCCCGGCACGTTGCGCTGGCCCGATGGGTTGTAAACCTCGGTCGCCATCTGCGCCTCGGTCTGCAAACGAGTCACCTTCGCCAGTTCCGCACAGATCGTGGGACAAGCCGAAGGGCAACCTTTGACAAGCGCGCCAGCCAAGGCTCAGTCCGATCCCACGTTTTGCGAAATCTGCACAATCGCCCGCAACCGCGCCACATCGTCCACCGGAGAAACCAGCACGTCCATCACCGCCAGATACTGCATGTCCCCCATATCGGGCATCATCTGCCGCGCCACGATAAAGGCATACATCTGCCGATCCTCCCGCAACCCCGTCGCCGCAAACTCCGCCCCGAACTGCTGCAACAGCAACTGACAATCCGCCGCCCCGCGAATGCCGATCAGCCCGCCATGCCCCTGCCACCACCGCGCAAAGCGCGATGCGTCATCAACGCCATAGGCGGCGCTCATCCCGGCAATCGTGGTCTCGGAAACGATCAGCATCAAAACCCCCGCCGCCTGCAGCATCGCCGGTATCAACCCAGCCGTCACCCACCGCAATAGCGCCCCGCAAGATCACACGCCGTGACCGCGCGCACAAGCAGTTCAATTCCTCCCCAGCACGGTGAGCGAGCACCCCTGTTCTAGAACATAGGGTAATCGCGGGGCGGTGATCACCGTTGCGGTTGCGATGCGTAGGCAGGGTGGTTGCCCCCCGATAGGTTGAAAAACGGGCTCACGATTGACACCGGGCCCAGCAACAAACGGGAGACAA
>JBEQBX010000151.1:0-6124 GCA_041639595.1 Porphyrobacter sp. | reverse complement strand
GTCATGTGGAACTGAAGTTCGCTACATAAGGTTTGGTCGGTTTTCGGGCAGAAGCGCTTGACGGAGGCGAGGATCTCGTCGGCGGACTTGGTCCATCTGTATGGCTTCGGATTTTCGTTATGGCGTTCAATGAACTTGAGGATATCGGCGTCGAGTTGACCGGTCGACCTGTGAGCGCCGCGCTGGAGCTGCTTTCTGGTCAACTCGGCGAACCAGCGTTCGACCTTATTGATCCATGACGCCGATGTCGGCGTGAAGTGCACATGGTAGTGTGGGCGGCGGGCAAGCCAAGCCTTTACCTTGGCAGTTTTGTGGGTCGCATAATTGTCCAAGACGATGTGAACATCCAGCCCGTCTGGGGTCGCCCGGTCGATCTGCTTCAGGAAATCGAGAAACTCAGCTGCGCGGTGCCTTTTGTAGCATTTGCCGATGACAAAACCCGAGGCAATGTCGAGCACTGCGAACAGTGATGTCGTCCCATGCCGCACGCAACTGTGGGTGCGGCGCTCAGGGATACCGGGCATCATGGGCAACACCGGCTGCTCGCGGTCGAGCGCCTGGATCTGGCTCTTTTCATCAACACTGAGGACAATTGCGCGGGTCGGGGGCGACAAATACAGCCCGATGATATCGCGCACCTTGTCGACGAACAGCGGATCGCTCGACAGCACGCCGCAATACAATCCGACACCGTTCCGAGAGAGATCGTGACACACGGAGCCGTCGAACCTGACGCTCCAGATATACACGTTCCTCTGCCGTCACCACCAACGGCTCAATCGGACGACCTTTCGCAAACCTATTCGCCATCGACGCCTCCTTCTCGGACAACGTCGTATATAATGAAACTTCCTTCAGTGCCACATGACTAGGGCCAAAGGGAGCCCGCCCGCCGCATTGCTTTGCAATGACAGGAAAATTGATACTGCTGGCGTCTGCACTTCTGCTCTCGCCCGCCACCACCGCTTGCGCCCAACCCGCTGATACCGAACAGGCGCGCTTTGTACCCTGCGGTTCTGCCAAGCGCGTCACTTGCGTCGTTGATGGCGACACATTCTGGTATGCAGGCACCAAAATCCGCATGGCTGATATCAACACGCCCGAAACCGCAAATCCCTCTTGCGCTTATGAAGCTGCGCTTGGCGCACGGGCCAAACAGCGCCTTGAACAATTGCTCAACGCCGGACCGTTCACGCTGGAAGTGCGCGGGCGCGAGGTTGACCGCTATGGCCGCGCGCTGCGCGTGGTGACGCGCAATGGCAAAAGCCTTGGTGCAAAGCTGGCCGACGAAGGCCTTGCCGAACATTGGCAGGGCAAGCGCGGGGACTGGTGTGGCGGTTCAGGCAGCGCGTAATCCGGTAACCGCGCGCGCGCCGCGATCTTGCGCGGACAGGCCATCGAACATGGCATCAATGATGCGCGCCAGCTTCTCCTCGCTCAACCGATCCATCACCATCACCATCGTGTTCAGCGCGCAATAGGGTGATACCATCTGGTTGATAAGGCTGATTGTCTCATCCACCCCCAGTCCGGAAAAGGCCCCTTCGCTCATCGCCTCGCCAATGATTTCGCCCAGATAATGGTCGGCCAGGTCGATATAGCTGCGCACTTGTTCGAAGTGGTCGTTGCCGGTTTCGATGTGCGATTGCAGCTTTACCGGGTCGGCCTCCCACTTCACCCGCATGGCCAAAAACCTGCGCGCAAAGAATTCATACATCTTGCGCCGGGGCGGCAGATCGCTGGCCAGCACCTCTTCCATGATAGCCACCATCGGTTGAAACCACTGGTCCGCAATCGCCTCAAGCAATTCGTCGCGCGTTGCAAAATAGCGTGAAAGGTTGGCCGTCGACATATTGGCCCGCGCGGCCAGTTCAGCCATCGTCAGCCCTGCGCCGCCGCGTTCTTCGGCAATGGTTTGTGCCAGATCCACCAACCGCTCACGGTTTGCGGCCCTATCGCTTCCAAGTGATGCCATGACGCGGGGATTCCTGCCGGTTGAATGCGGCGCCATTGTAGTGGGCCATGCTGTTTTGCACAATCACCACGGCACCAACAAAGGAATGGCGATCACGTCGTTTGCAAATACGATAGGTTCGGAAACCCTCCCCGCTGCGACTAATTTCGCCTTCGGCTCAATAAGTCTCGCTCCCCTCCCTCAAGGGAGGGGCGGGGGGTGGGTTTACGAGCGCTGTATTTGCAAACGACATAATCGCCAAAGAAACGGGGCCAAGGCCTTCAAGCTGAAATGCCAATCGGCTAAGCGGCTTTGCAACACGTTACACTTGTTACGAAAAGGCCGCACTCTCCATGCCATTCCGCCCGCGTCATCTGCTCGCCCTCGGCCTGCCTGCCCTGCTTGCTGCCTGCGCGGGGCCGATGGCGGAAAGGCAATCGGCCCCGCCTGTCGAAGTGGGAATCATCGCCATCAACGATTTTCACGGCAGCCTTGAACCGCCGCGCCAAGCGGTCAACGCGCCTGATGGCAAGGGCGGCATAGTGCCCGTCCCCGCAGGCGGCGCGGCATGGCTGGCCTCAGCCATTGATTCGGTGCGCGGCAAATATGCCCATGCACTCACCGTTTCGGCGGGCGACATGATCAGCGCCTCGCAACTGGCGTCCTCGCTCTATCTGGATGAACCTGCCATTGGCGTGATGAACCGCATCGGGGTTGATTTCAACGCGGTGGGCAATCACGAATTTGACCGTGGCCAGCGCGAACTTCTGCGCATGCAGAACGGCGGCTGTGAAAGACTGACGGCCAAACAGCCATGCGCGCTTGAACCCTTCACCGGTGCAAAGTTCCGCTATCTTGCAGCCAGTACGGTAAAGGCCGATGGCACCACACTGTTCCCCGCCACGGCCTTGCGCACATTTGGCGCGGGCAAGGGTGCGGTCACCGTGGGCCTGATCGGCCTGACGCTGAAGGGCACGCCCAACCTTGTGATGCCCGATGGCATCGCCGGGCTGACCTTCGCGGACGAGGCTGACACCATCAACGCCGCAGTGCCTGCATTGAAGGCCCAAGGCGCCGATGCCATCGTGGTGATGATCCACGAAGGCGCGCGCACCCAAGGCACGCCTGATCCCAACGGGTGCGAAAACCTTGGCGGCGATATCCGCCCCATCCTCGACCGGCTTGATCCACGCGTCGATGTGGTTGTTTCGGGCCACACGCATTGGTCCTATATCTGCGATTACGCCACGATAAACCCCGCCAAGCCGATCCTGCTGACCAGCGCGGGCGTCTATGGCGAACTGGTTACCGACATTACGCTGAAGATCGATCCGGTTGCGGGTCGCGTTGTTTCCAAAGCGGCGAAAAACGTGATCGTGCAGTCCGTGCCCTACACATCATCGCGCGGACCGCTGGCCAATACGCCGCTCTATCCCCAATTCCAGCCGCGTGCCGATGTGGCCGAATACGTCGCCAGATATGTCGATGCATCAAAGGCTTTCACCCAGCGCCCCATCGGCAAGATTGATCGGCCCGCGCCCAAGAACGAAGGTGCCCAAGGTGGCGCAGGCGGACCGCTCGGCAATCTGATCGCCGATGCGCAATTGGCCGCATCACGCAGCGCGGGCGCGCAAATCGCGTTCATGAACCCGTTCGGTATCCGCGCCCCGCTGGTTCCCACCGCTGACGGCACGCTGACCTTTGGCGATATTTACCTGTGCCAGCCGTTCGGCAACAACGTCGTCACCGCCACGATGACCGGCGCGCAGATCAAGGCCACGCTGGAGCAGGGCCTTGATGCCACCGGCCCCATCCAGGCGCTCGCCCCCTCAGCTGGCTTTGCCTTCACTTATGATCTTGCGCGCCCCTCGGGTGACCGGATTGTGGCGATCACATTCGATGGCCAGCCGCTGGCGATGGACAAGCCCTACCGCGTGACGGTCAACGGCTTCCTCGCGCTAGGCGGCGATGGCTTTACCGGTTTTGCCAATATGCCTGAAAGCGTGACCGGCCCGACTGATATCGATGCGCTGGAAAGCTGGATCAAGGCAGCGCCGGTGCGCGAGGTTCCGCAAGAGCGGCGGGCTAGCGCGCAACCAATCAGCTCGCCAGCCGCAATCCTGCGCTAACGCTGGCAACATCGGGCTGATCCGGCCAGATCCCGCGCGTGTCATACACCGCCTTGCCCGCACGTTCAGCCAGCGGGACCACCTTGAACACATCGTGGTCCACCAGCACGATCAGCACGCCGCATTCCTCCAGCGCCGTGTCGATATCAATCTGCACCGCGCCGGTGCCTTCAAATTCCTTGGGCAGTTCACCAGCATAAGGTTCAACCACGTTGATCCGGCTGCCGAATTGCCGCGCAAGGCTGGCGGCGACATAGCGCGCGGGGCTTTCGCGGAAATCATCGATGTTGGCTTTGAACGCAAGGCCAAGGCAGGCCACCTTTTCGCCCGGATGCGCTTCCACCAGTTCGGCGGCGCGCTTTACAACGTGGTGCATCTTGCCATCGTTCACGTTGCGCGCGGTGCGGATCAGCGGCGTTTCATCAGGCGCGCTGGCCACGATGAACCACGGGTCCACCGCGATGCAATGCCCGCCCACACCGGGGCCGGGTTGCAGAATGTTCACGCGCGGGTGACGGTTGGCAAGGCGGATCACCTCCCACACGTCCAGCCCCATGCGGTCTGCCACCATCGACAATTCATTGGCAAAGGCGATGTTCACATCACGATAGGCGTTCTCGACCAGCTTGGTCATTTCGGCTGATCGCGCATCGGTGGTCACGCACGTGCCACGCACGAAGCGCTTGTAAAACGCCAGCGCCTTGCGCGCGCAACGCGGCGTGATGCCGCCGATTGAACGGTCGTTGTTCGTCAACTCTTCCAGAATGCGCCCCGGAAGCACCCGTTCGGGGCAATAGGAAATCGAAACATCGGGCGTTTCGCGGGTCTTTCCGGGGAATTTCAGGTCTGGCCGCAATCCCGCCATCAGATCGCGCATCTGCTCGGTCGTGCCAACCGGCGATGTTGATTCAAGGATCACGCAATCGCCTGCCTTCAGCACAGCCGAAACTTGCGTGGCGGCGGCCAGAACATAGGAAATATCGGGCGTGTGGTGCCCGTCCTTTTCGAACGGCGTCGGCACCGCGATCACGAAAACGTCCGCCGGTTCGATCTGCGTCGATGCGCGCAGCAGCCCGCGCTGCACAACGCCATGCACCAGCCCGTCAAGGTCCACTTCCTCGATGTGGATCTCGCCGCGATTGATCGTATCGACCACGCGTTGCGACACATCAAGGCCCAGCACGCGGCAGCCCGCGCGGGCAATTATCGCAGCGGTCGGAAGCCCGATATAGCCAAGGCCGACAACACAGACGTCCGGCTTCACATCACCCATCATTCGCCAGCAACTCCACAATCCGGCGCGCTGTCTGGCCATCCCCGAACGGGTTATGCGCGCGCGCCATAGCTGAATAAGCAGCCTTATCGTCGAGTAGGGTGAAGATTTCGGAAACGATGGTGTGAACATCTGTTCCCACCAGCTTTGCCGTCCCCGCGCTCACGCCTTCGGGCCGCTCGGTCGTCTCGCGCATTACCAGCACCGGCTTGCCCAGCGCAGGCGCTTCTTCCTGCACCCCGCCCGAATCGGTCAGCATGATGTCGGCAATCGCCAGCAATCGCGCAAAGTGCGGATAATCCAGCGGCTCGATCATCGCCACATTGGGCAATCCGGCAAGCGCCGCGTCCATCACCTTGCGCACATTGGGATTGGGATGGACCGGAAATATCAGCGCCACATCATCGCGCGCGGCAATCTGGCGGATCGCCTCGGCAATATTCTCAAGCCCCCCGCCAAAGTTTTCGCGGCGGTGGCTGGTCACCCCGATGATCCGCTTGCCCGCAAAGTGCGCTTCGATTTCCGCCAGTCCTTGCGCCAGTTGCGGCTCGCGCTCGATTTTCGCAGTCACCCATTGCAGCGCATCGATCACCGTATTGCCGGTAATATGCACGCCTGCCGGATCGACATTCTCGGCCAGCAGCGCGCTTGCCGATACATCGGTCGGCGCAAAGTGCAGCCTGGCAATCGTGCCGATGATCTTGCGGTTCACCTCTTCGGGCCAGGGATGATAGATATTGTGGCTGCGCAATCCGGCTTCGACATGGG
>JBEQBX010000150.1:0-6179 GCA_041639595.1 Porphyrobacter sp. | reverse complement strand
CGCTGGCGGAAGGCGCGGTGCGCCTTGTAATCGAAAGCTTCTCGGTCACGGCTAACAACGTGACCTACGCCGTGGTGGGCGACGGGTTCAAATACTGGGACTTCTTCCCTGCTCCGGAAGGTTTCGGAATTGTGCCGATGTGGGGCCACGCGCAGGTGATCGAGAGCCGCCATCCTGAAATCGCGGTGGGTGAGCGGGTCTATGGCTACCTGCCGATGGCGAGCCACCTTGACGTGCGCCCCGGCCGGGTAAGCGCGGGTGGGTTCCTGGACACGACTGACTATCGTCAGCCGATGAGCTCGGTCTATAACAGTTACACACGCCTCGCCGCCGATCCCGAGCATGATCCGTCGCGCGAAGCGGAACGGATGATCTTTGGCCCGCTGTTCCGCACCGGGTTCCTGATCGAGTATTTCCTGCGCGGGCAGAACTGGTTCGGGGCGGAGCAGCTGATTGTCACCAGCGCGTCGTCCAAAACCGCAATGGCTTTGGCGAGCGTGGCGCGGCAGTGCTCCCCCCAGATCAAGCGGATCGGCCTGACATCGCAAGGCAATCTGGCTTTCGTGGAAGCGACCGGCCTTTATGATCGGGTTGTCGCCTATGGCGATCTTGAGAGCCTACCGGCCGCGCCCTCAGTCAGCGTCGATTTCGCTGGCAACGCCGATCTTCTTGCCCGGGTGCACCGGCATTTCGGAGATCAGCTTGCTCATTCCGCGTTGGTCGGGGTGACGCACATCGAAGCGCGCTCCACCTTTGGCGGGGGCGATCCGCTGCCCGGGGTCAAGCCTGCGCTGTTCTTCGCGCCCGATCATGCCGTGGCCTTCTTCAAGGCGCATGGGCCGGAAGAGGGCGGAAAGCTCGTCGCCGCTGCCTGGTACCAGTTCCTCAAAGCCGCTGACGGGTCTGTTGCCGTCGAGCGCCACAAGGGTCTCGACGCCGCCCGTACGGTTTTCACCACAATGGTTGCAGGGCAGATCGACCCTGCCAAGGGCATCGTAATCGAGCCCTAGGCAGAGTTTCTTGCGTCTTCAGGCAGCGGCCCGCCGCAATTCCTTCTCACTGTCGGGCGCGTCCAGAAATTCGCGGATTGCGGCCACGCTTTCATCGGCGTGGGTGAGCAGAAACAGGTGTCCGCCGCCCGCAAAGGTTTCGAGCCGCGAATTGGGGATCATTGCCTTCAGGATCTTGCCGTTGATGACGGGGACGATCTGGTCATCCTCGCCCATCATGATCAGCGTCTCCTTTTTCATGAAGGGCAGGGCAGGCAGGCTGCTCCAGCCCATCATGCACATCAGCTGATACATGTAACCGCGCGGGGAAGGGGGCTTCAGGCGGCCGATGTGGCTGTCCTTCTGGTGTGCTGCCCCGTCCTTGTCGACGCCGCCGTACAATGTGGCAAAATGTTCGTTCATGAATTCGGGGTCGATATAGCGGCGCGGATCGGCCATCTTGGTGAAGGCGGCCGGGTTGCCCGGCACCATCAGCATTCCGGGCGTTGTGGCGATCAGCGTCAGCCGCCGGGTGCGACCCGGATGCTGGAGCGCAAAGTGCTGCGCCATCGCGCCGCCCCATGACACGCCCATCACGTCAACCTCGTCCAGCCCATATTTCGCCAGCAGTTGAGCCGCAGTCCAGCTCATGGTGAAGGGGGTGTAGGGGATCAGCGGATCAGGCGATTCGCCGGTCCCCGGCATGTCGAACATGATGAAGCCGCGTTCGGGCAATGCAGCGGCCAGCGGGGCAACGGCCTCGATATTCGCGCCGATACCATTGAAGAACAGAATGGGCAGGTGATCGGACGGCATATCAAGCCGCCATGCCGCAGTCCGTAGCGTCCGGCCGCCTACCTGTTCCATTGTGACGACTGCGCCGTCCATTGCATTGGCCACGAAAAACCCGTCCTTTCTGTGCGCCTGTCGCGGCGCGGGTTGGGCGCGCACACCGATCCCTTAGTGCGCGCGCCCACAAACTTTTCCGCGCCGATGCAGCCCCCCGGCCACATCCACGCTGCACCGCAATATCAGACTTCTTCGACGACGTAGAGTCCCGGCGCGGCGTCAGTAGGCTGGAACGTGTCATTACCGAGAGCGGCAGGCGCAGCCTTCTTCTTGCCCGAACGCTTCTGCACCCACTCCATCCACAGCGGCCACCAGCTGCCCTTGACCTCTTCGACCCCGCCGAGCCACTCGTCGGCGGTAGCGGGGAGCTTGCCCGCCTTTGTCTGCACGAAATACTTGGCCTTGGGGTTGGTCGGCGGGTTGAGGATCGCCTGCATGTGGCCCGACTGGCTGAGCACGTAGGTCACGTCCTTCGATCCGAACAGCTGGGTCGAACGATAGGTCGCCTTCCACGGGGTGATGTGATCGGTGACGCCGCCCAGAATGAACAGGTCCGATTTGACCTTCGACAGATCGATCTTGTGATCCACCATCTCAACCTCGCCCTGTTTGGTGAAGGCCAGCGTTTCGTAAACGGTCAGGAAATCACCCATCAGGCTGGCAGAAAGGTTGGTCGCGTCGGCATTCCAGAACAACACGTCAAAGGCCGGCGGGTCGCTGCCCAGCAGGTAGTTGTTGATGACGTAGTTCCAGATCAGGTCATTCGGGCGCAGCCAGGCAAAGCCGCGCGAAAGATCGTCGCCCTTGATGACGCCCGCCTTGCTGGCGCGCTGGCGGGCAAGCTTCATGCCGTTTTCGGACACGAGCGAGCCGGCCTCGATATCGGTCGCCATCGGGTGCAGCACACACACCATCAGCGTCAGCGTGCCGAGCAGGTCGGACTTGTCGGCGGCAAGCTTGCTGGCCAGCATTGCGGCCGTTTGACCACCCGAACATCCGGCCGAAACATTGACCTTCTTCGCCCCGGTAATTGCCGCCACGGCCTCCATCGCCTCGCGGCAGGAGTTCACATATTCGGTCATGCCCCACTTGCCCTGATCCTTGGTGGGGTTGCGCCATGAGATGACGAAGGTCTGGATGCCGTTATCGACCTGCCATTTGACCACCGACTTATCGGGGCTGAGATCGTTGATATACATCTTGTTGATCTGCGGCGGGATGGTGAGCTGCGGGGTTTCGTACACTTCTTCCGTCGTCGGGGCGTAGTGGATCAGTTCCATCATCTCGGTGCGCAGCACGACCGCGCCCTTGGAAGTCGCGACATTCTCGCCCAGCTTGAAGGGGCGCTTGTCGACCTGACTGACCATCCCCTTGTTATGGACAAGATCGTTGTAGGCGTTCTGCAAACCCTTGATCAGGCTGAGGCCGCCGCTGTCGATCACCCGCTTCTGCGCGGTCGGGTTGCCGATCAGGGTGTTGGTGGGCGCAAGGCCATCGAGGATGATGTTGGCGATGAAGTTTGCGCGGTTGCGCTCCAGCTCGTCAAGTTCCAGCTCTTCAAGCCAGTTCCTCATGCCTTTCTGTACGGCCAGGTAATATTGCGCGCCTGCCCGGAAGAACGGGTTGAATGCCCAGGCCGGGTCCATGAACCGCTTGTCCTTGGGATCGGGAGCAAGCTCGCTCTTGCCGGTCATGATCTTCACCATGTCCTGCGCCATCGCAGTCGAGTGGCGCACAAAGCGCGAAGGGTCCGAAGCGGTTTCGCGCAGCAGGAGTGCTACCGCGCTGACAAAATCTTCCCGCGCAACGCCGATCAGGGGGCCAAGCGCGTTGGTGGACTGGGCTGCTTCGTTCTCGAGCTTCACTTCGCTGCGTGCCATGAAATCCCCTTTTATCTGACCGTCTTGCCCAATGCCTTGTACGGTTCTGGGTTAACGCGGCCTGCTGGATCGAGAATGCAGCCTTGCTCGCCAAGTTGCAAGCGGCCCGCGTGCACGGCCAAATGCCCGGTGGGGTTCAGAGTAAAAGAATTAGGCTTGTTGATTAACGCTTTTCTCAGCCATCTCCCTGCATAAAACCCCGATGGCTGGGGAACTTGTACGAAAATTCGCGACGGATAACCCACGCCCGCTTGGTGGAGGGCGCGATCTGCGCTCGGTAGCGCTCACGAAGAAGGTCGACGAAGTCGATGTGCGGGCACGCGGAGAGCGGCGCGGGCTGGAACGTGCTCTGCCAGAACGGTCGGTCGCGCTGCGCCAAACCACGGACGAACCAGCGAGCGAACAGAAATTCTTCCTGCCGCGCGAAGCAGGAGGAATGACCCTCTTTCTGCTCGCCGCTTATGCGCTTGCACTGGTGGTTTTCAAGGGACTCCCATCGAACGACACGATGAGCTTCGCTCTTGCCTCGGCGACGCTGTTCGCCTCCGGCCCCTTGTTTGCCCGCGCCGAGCGCCAGGCTGAACAGATGAGCGTGATCAGCCTGGCGGTGGTGATCGTCGGCATCGTGATGCCAATGGCATGTGCCGGCATTGCCCTGGCGCTGTGGGTTGGCGAGGGCCTGCCCTGGCAGTGGGCGATCGCCACGCTGGTGTGCATCAACGCCGCCGCGGCGGCCTCGTTCGACATGCGCATAATCTCGCTCTTCTGCGCCAAGATTGCCAGTTGGGCGGGGTTTGCCATTCTGGTGCCCCAACCGATCACCTACGTCGCCCTTGTCGCCGCAGTGATCACCCTTTCGCTGATTGCCCGGCTTGAATGGAAGTCCGCGCAGCTTCGCCGTACGGCCCGTGAAGCGCGTGAGCGTGTCGCCGCGCGTGCCGAGGATATCCTGCGCAGTTTCGAGGAGACAGGGCAGGGCTGGTTCTGGGAAACGGACCGGCGCGGCCTTATTACCTATATCTCGCCCAAGGCGGCAATGGTGCTTGGCAAGACCGCAGATGAAGTGGTCGGCTGCCCACTGAGCGAGATTGTTGACCCTTCGCCCGGCGCTGCCGATGCTGAACGCACACTGGCGTTCCACCTTTCGGCGCGTTCTGCTTTCCACGATGTCGAAGTGCGCGCTGCTGCCAGCGGAGACGAGCGGTGGTGGGCGCTAGCCGGCCGACCCGTTTACGACAGTTACAAGAACTTCTGCGGGTTCCGCGGCCACGGCACCGATCTGACTGAAAAGCGCCGCAGCGAACAGCAGGTTTCGCGGCTTGCACACTATGATTCGCTGACTGGCCTCGCCAACCGTGTGCAGATGAGCCAGGCGCTGGAACAGATACTTGCCGCCCCCAGCGGGCGCGAGCGGGCGTGCGCAGTGCTCATGCTGGATCTCGACCGGTTCAAGCACGTCAACGATACGCTCGGTCATCCGGCGGGCGATGCATTGCTGAAACAGGTGGCCCAGCGGCTTGAACGCGCGATTGGCCAGGCGGGTCGTTGCGGACGCCTGGGCGGCGACGAGTTTCAGGTGATTGTGCCCGGTCATCAGGATCGCAGCACGCTTGGCCATATGGCGCAGGAAATCATCGCATCGCTATCGCAGCCCTATTCCATTCAAGGGCAGAGTGTGGTGATCGGCGCGTCGGTGGGTATTGCGCTCGCGCCTGAACACGGTTCGACCAGCGATGAATTGATCCGCAACGTCGACCTTGCGCTGTATGCGGCCAAGGACGCAGGGCGCGGGGTATTCCGCTTCTACGCCGAAGATCTTCACGCCGCCGCCGAAGAGCGGGCGGAGCTGGAGCAGGACCTTCGCGACGCGATCGCCAAGGGTGAATTCGAGCTTTATTACCAGCCGGTCGTCTATGCCGCGAACGAGAAGATCGTCGGCTTCGAGGCGCTGATGCGCTGGAACCATCCGCGCAAAGGCTGGCTAAGCCCGGCCAAATTCATCCCGATCGCCGAGGATGCCGGCCTGATCGATCGCATGGGGCAATGGGCGCTGCGCACGGCCTGCGCTGATCTTGCCCGCTGGCCGCGCTCGATCCGCTGTGCGGTCAACGTATCTGCGCTGCAATTCGCCAATCCCGAATTGCCGACCATCGTTGCCAATGCATTGGCCCATAGCGGGGTTGCGCCATCGCGGCTGGAGCTGGAAATTACCGAAAGCGTGTTCCTCAACGACAGTTCTGGCACCGAAGCCATGTTCAAGGCGCTGAAACGGGTCGGGGTTCGGCTTGCGCTGGACGATTTCGGTACGGGCTATTCATCGCTCGGCTATCTGAAAAAGGCGCCGTTCGACAAGATCAAGATCGACCGCAGCTTCGTGCAGGGTGCAACCGAGGAAGGCAGCCGCAACGGCGCGATCATCGCCTCGATCACGTCGCTGGCCGAAGCGCTGCACATGGACACC
>JBEQBX010000149.1:0-6348 GCA_041639595.1 Porphyrobacter sp. | reverse complement strand
GGATCTTGCCCTTGAGCGGCAGGATCGCCTGCGTCTTGCGGTCACGGCCCTGCTTGGCGCTGCCGCCTGCCGAGTCACCCTCGACCAGGAACAGTTCGCACTTGGCCGGATCGCGCTCCTGACAATCTGCCAGCTTGCCGGGCAGGCTGGCGATGTCCATCGCGCCCTTGCGCCGGGTGAGTTCACGCGCGCGCTTGGCCGCTTCGCGCGCGGCGGCGGCATCGATCACCTTCTGGATGATCGATTTGGCGTGGCCGGGGTTTTCCTCAAGCCATTCGGCCATCTTGTCTGCCATCAGGCTTTCCAGCGGCTGGCGCACTTCGGAGCTGACCAGCTTGTCCTTGGTCTGCGAGGAAAATTTGGGATCGGGCAGCTTGACCGAGACGATGGCGGTAAGGCCTTCGCGCATGTCATCGCCGGTGAGCGACACCTTTTCCTTCTTCAGCATGCCTGACCGTTCGGCATAGCCGTTCAGTGTGCGGGTGAGCGCGGCGCGGAAGGCCGCCAAGTGCGTGCCGCCATCGCGCTGCGGGATGTTGTTGGTGAAACACAGTACGTTTTCGTAGTAACTGTCGTTCCATTCGAGCGCGACTTCGATGCCAACGCCATCGCGATCCGCTGAAATCGCCACAGGTTCCGGCATCAGGGGCTGCTTGTTGCGATCCAGATACTTCACGAAGGCCGCGATGCCGCCGACGTAATAGAGATCGTGCTCCTTCACGTCCTCGTGCCGCTTGTCCCGCAGCAGGATGCGCACGCCCGAGTTCAGGAAAGCGAGTTCGCGGTAGCGATGCTCCAGCTTGTCAAAATCAAATTCCAGAACGTTCTTGAAGGTTTCATGGCTGGCAAGGAAGGTCACGCGCGTGCCCTTCTTTCCTTCTGGCGCAGGCCCGCGCACGATCAGCGGCGACACGGCATCGCCATGCGCAAACTTCATCCAGTGTTCCTGGCCATCGCGCCAAATCGTCAGCTCCAGCCATTCGGACAAGGCGTTGACCACCGAAACGCCCACGCCGTGCAACCCGCCTGAAACCTTGTAGGCGTTATCGTCAGACGTGTTTTCAAACTTCCCGCCCGCGTGCAACTGGGTCATGATCACTTCAGCTGCAGAAACGCCTTCTTCAGGGTGAATGCCGGTGGGGATGCCGCGACCGTTATCTTCGACCGAAACCGAGCCATCAGGGTTCAGTTCGATCAGCACCAGATCGCAGTGCCCCGCCAGCGCTTCGTCAATCGCGTTGTCCGAAACTTCGAACACCATGTGGTGCAGGCCCGATCCATCATCGGTATCGCCGATGTACATGCCGGGGCGTTTGCGGACCGCATCAAGCCCTTTCAGAACCTTGATCGAATCGGCGCCATATTCGTTGGCGTTGGGGATGTTTTCATTCGTGCTGGCCATCATCTGCACATAGGCACGAAAGGGCAAAATCCCAAGCGAATCCGGCCCGTTTTACACAGGACACAGCGCGTAAACGGGCGTTGTGGCACAAAGGCGAAAGCGCCTACTTTCCAAGCCGTTGGAACTCTGCTGAATTGCCTGCCAACAGCAGCGGTAACGCCGCTCGATCAGGGGGACAGACATCATGCGCAAATGGGTTGTTGCAGCAGTTGCTGCATCGCAAATCGGCATGGCCGCGCAAGGGAGGGCGCAGGCGTCAGAAGCCCCGCTGGCGCCAGATGTGGCGGCGTTCCGCGATCTTTACCGCGAACTGATCGAGACCAACACCACCGTCAACAACGGCAGCTGCACCGAAGCAGCAGAGAAGATGGCGGTGCACCTAAAAGCGGCGGGCCTGCCCGACAGCCAGATCGTGCCGTTCTCCGTGCCCGACCATCCCAAGGATGGTGGCCTTGTAGCGATGATTCCCGGCACGTCAAAATCGCTCAAGCCTATGCTGCTGATCGCGCATATCGATGTGGTTGAGGCCAAGCGCGAGGACTGGACCCGCGATCCGTTCACGCTGATCGAAGAGGATGGCTATTTCTACGGTCGCGGCACGGTAGACGACAAAGCGCAGGCCGCGATCTGGACCGACATCATGGTCCGCTTTGCCAAACAGGGCTACAAGCCCAAGCGCACGATCAAACTGGCGCTGACCTGCGGCGAGGAAACATCGGGCGCGTTCAATGGCGCGGAATGGCTGGCCAACAACCGCAAAGAACTGATCGACGCAGCCTTTGCGCTGAACGAAGGCGGCGGCGGGCGCACCAACGGGGCACCAATCTCAAAAGGCGGCAAACTGGAAGTACAGACGCTGCAGGTGGGCGAAAAGGCCTATCAAGACTTCGTGCTAACCGCCACCAATCCCGGCGGGCACAGTTCGCAACCGGTGCGTGAAAATGCGATCTATGACCTGTCCGAAGCGCTGCTGAAAATCCGCGAGTTCGAATTCCCGGTCGAGTTCAACGATACCACCCGCGCCTTCTTTACAAAGGCAGGCGCTGCGCGCGGCGGCGAAGTGGGCAAGGCGATGCAGGCGATTGTGGCCAACCCGGCAGACAGCGCGGCGCTGGCCATACTACGGCAGGATAAGCAACTCAATTCGATGCTACACACGGCCTGCGTGGCGACGCTGGTCGAAGCCGGCCACGCGCAGAACGCTCTGCCGCAACGCGCGACTGCCAATGTGAACTGCCGCATGTTCCCCGGCCGGACGACACAGGAAACGCAGGCCATGCTGGAAAAGGTCATTGCCAATCCTGCGCTCAAGCTCGTGCCCAAAGTGCTGGGCAAGCCGATTGCGGTGGTGCCACCGATGGACCCGGCCATTGTCGGCCCGATCGAGAAGCTGGCGGCAAAGCATTTCCCCGGCGTGCTGCTGCTGCCCACCATGCTGACAGGCGCGACCGATGCGGTCTATCTCAAGGGCATCCCCACTTATGGCGTGCCCGGTGCCTGGCTTGATCCCGACGGCAACGGCATTCACGGGTTGAACGAGCGGATCGAAGTCAAATCGCTCTACAAGGCGCGCGAATATCTGACCGATCTGGTCAAGACCCTGGCAGGATAGGAAGCACGGCAAAGGGGGCAGGCTGTGGAAAGGACCGCCTGCTACCACTTGACGGCGGACTCGCAGGGGTGTTTGTTGTGCGCATGCGTAACAAAGCGGTCACGCGGCTCAGCCATGACTGTCCCAGCCGAAGCGGATATGCTTCGATGTGCAGGGACCGGAACGGGACGTGCTTCATAAGGCGCTGATAGAACAGGCGGCTTCGGCCAAGCCTAATAGCGGCGATAGCGCCGCTTTTAACGACGTTTTGCATAATGACCGGCATCTGGAAAATTGCCCCGCGCTGGTCCTTAACGCCGATTACACCCCGCTCAGCTACTATCCGCTCAGCCTGTGGCCGTGGCAGACTGCGATCAAGGCGGTGTTCCTTGAGCGGGTGGACATCATCGAGACTTATGACCGCGAGGTGCACAGCGCCAGCTTCGGCATGAAGCTGCCCTCGGTCATCGCGCTGCGCCAATATGTGCGACCCAGCGAATATCCGGCCTTTACCCGGTTCAACCTGTTCCTGCGCGATGGCTTTCAGTGCCAGTATTGCGGCACGAGCGAGAACCTGACGTTTGACCACATCGTGCCGCGCCGTCTGGGCGGGCGCACATCGTGGGAAAACGTGGCGGCGGCCTGCGCGCCATGCAACCTGAAGAAGGGTGGGCGCACGCCCGAACAGGCCCGCATGCGCCTGATGAACCGCGCAATCCGCCCCACGACATGGCAATTGCAAGACCGGGGCCGCGCCTTTCCGCCCAACTATCTGCACGAAACGTGGCGGGACTGGCTTTATTGGGATGTTGAGCTGGAGAGTTGAAGCTTCGACAAGCTCAGCATGAGCGGGTCAAAACGGGCAACACACAACCCCCGCTCATCCTGAGCCTGTCGAAGGATCATCCTGAGCTTGTCGAAGGATCGCGTTCCAGCAGCGACGCCCCCTTCAGGAACAGCAGCAGCACCACAACCGCCACCGCAGAGGCGATGACCAGCGGCATGGCCGGAAGCTGCACCGCCGCGCCCGGCCCGCTGAACCGCTCCAGCGCTTGCGCATAGATCGGTGGGCCAATGATCTGCGCGATGCTGCCGATGGACTGCACCGCACCCTGCAATTCGCCCTGGCTGCGCGCATCCACCGCGCGGCTGTTGTAAGCAAGGATCGGCGATTGCACGAAGCCCTGTAGCGACCCCACGGCAATCGCCACATAGACCTGCCATGTCTCCACCGCGAGCATATAGAGCACGGTGGACAGGCATACCCCCGCCACACCCAGAATGACCGCGCGCCGCTCTCCCAGTTTAGGCAGGAACAGGCGCAGCGCCAGCCCCTGCACCAGCGCGCTGCCAAGCCCGACCATAGCCAGCGCCAACCCCACTTGCGCGGTATCAAAGCCATAAGCGGCAATGGCGAAATAGGGCCAAACGGCAGGATAGACGATGTGCGCCAGTTGCCACATGCCCAGCGCCGCCACAAACCACAGCACCGTGGGGCTTTGCCCTTTCAGTACCTGCAGCGCGGCAAAGGCATTGGCCCTGCGCCAATCGAACGGCCTGCGATTTTCCGGCGTCAGCGATTCCTGCAGGAAGAAGAACCCGAACGCCGCGTTGGCGAGCGCAAGGCCAGCGGCGGTGTAGAACGGCAGGCGCGGCTCAATCGATCCCAGCAACCCGCCCAACGCTGGCCCCACCACAAAGCCAATGCCGAAGGCCAGCCCCATCGTGCCAAAGGCGGCGGCGCGCTTTTCCGGCGGGGTGACATCGGCGATGTAAGCATAGGCGGCAGAAAAGCTTGCGCCTGTAATGCCTGCCAGCAACCGTCCGGCAATCAGCCAACCAAAATTGGGGGCCATCGCCTGAATCAGATAGTTCAGCCCAAGCATCAGCACCGCAGCCAGCAGCACCGGCCTGCGCCCGAACCGGTCTGACAGGTTTCCGATCACCGGCGCAAAGGCAAACTGCATCACAGCATAGCCTGCACCCAGCCACCCGGCATAGCCCGCCGCCGTGCTGATATCCACGCGGGTCAGGTCCATGATCAGGCCCGGCAGCACCGGCGAGACGATGCCGAAGCCGAGCATGTCGATCATCACGATCGCAAAGACGACGAAGAAGGACGTGCGGGCTTGCGCCATGCCAATCAGCGCCGGGTTAGCGCGGCTTCGCTCTCGGTCATCAATTGCGCGATGATGTCGGCCACAGGTTCTTCCTTGTTGACCATGCCGACCGATTGCCCGGCCATGACCGAGCCGCGCTCCACATCGCCATCAATCACCGCACGGCGCAGCGCGCCTGCCCAGAAATGCTCGATCTCAAGCTGGGCCTCGCCCATGTCGATCAGGCCTTCATCCAGCCGCTTGGCCACTTCCACCTGCTTGGCGGTAAATTCCTCGGTGCCCTTGTTCTTCAGCGCGCGTACCGGAATGACCGGCAGGCGCGGATCGACCTGCACGCTGGCAATGGCATCGCGCGCATTGCCCCGGAAAAACGCAGCCTTGAACGCCGGATGCGCGATGGATTCGGTGGCGCAGGCAAAGCGCGTGCCCAATTGCACGCCGCACGCGCCCATTTCCAGATAGCTAGCAATCATCTCGCCCCGGCCAATCCCGCCTGCCACAAACACCACGTGGTCTTCGGCCAATGCGGGCAGGAATTCCTGCGCGAGCACCGATGTGGACACGGGCCCGATGTGGCCACCGGCTTCCGATCCTTCGATCACCAGCGCATCTGCGCCAGAGCGCAGCAGCTTCTTCGCCAGCGCCAGCGTGGGGGCAAAGACGATGACCTTTGCGCCAAAGTCCTTGATAGCCTCGACACTCCCTTTGGGCGGGATGCCGCCTGCCAGCACGACATGGCCGACCTTGTGCTTGGCGCAAACGGCAATCAGATCGAACAGCGCCGGGTGCATCGTGATCAGGTTCACGCCAAAGGGTTTGTCGGTCAGCGCCTTGGTCGCCGTAATTTCGGTGTCGAGCAGGGCGGGCGTCATCGCGCCACAGGCAATCACGCCAAAGCCGCCCGCGTTGCTGATGGCCGAAACCAGATTGCGCTCCGAAACCCAGCTCATCGCGCCGCAGAGGATGGCATGCTCCGTGCCAAGGAATTCCGCGCCACGGCGCATCAGGGCAGATGTCTTGGGTGTTGCGGTCATAAGTGAATCCCGTCCGGTAGTCCGGCGCGCGCTTTAGGGCCGGTTCGCGTCGGCAACAAGGCATGACTTGGGTCATGTGATCGCCAAAAGCGATATCTCTAGGCAGGTTAATCCATTTTGCCGATTGGGCAGCGCGCGGTATTGAAGGTGCATCAAGTGGGTTCCCCCTCACCCACGAGCCCTGAGCCGCCATTCAATCTC
>JBEQBX010000148.1:0-6420 GCA_041639595.1 Porphyrobacter sp. | reverse complement strand
TGACATAGCGCGCCGGAATGCCGAGCGCCCGCGCTGCGCCGATAAAGACATGCGCGTGGTCCTGACACACCCCCCGCCCTGCGGCCAGAACGCCCTCTGCCGTCGTGGCAGAATCGGTGTGTCCTGCGGCATATTCCACCCGATCGCGGATCAAAGCCGAAAGGTTGTGCAGCGATGTCAGCGTATTGGCCTCGGACGGCAACCCTGTCAGCAGGCTGCGCGCCCTCGGTCCGGTGCGGGTCAGATCGGTCTGCTCAAGAAACTGCCACATCGGCATGAAGCCGGAATGGCGGCCGATGATGCCTGATTCATCGTTGGTATCGATCAAGCCTTCGCAGCGGATCGTCACTTCACTCGCGCCCGGATCGAACGAGATCAGCGAGACGTGATTGCAATTGGGATCTTCGTATTCCACCTGAAGCTGCGCGCCTTCAAAGGTCATTTTCCAGTCGATCACGCGCTGCCCGGACGAAATTTTGGGCATCAGGCGCAAGCGCTGAAGCCCCCGACTGACGGGTCCGGAAAACACGTAATGCGTGGTATGATCGACGGCGATGCGCATTGGCGGCCTTATTCTGTAAAGCGGTAATCGCGCTGAATTTGCAGCGCTAGAGCAGTATTGGCGCGGATGAACTTGCCGATAAATTCGTGCAAGCCTTGTTCGAAAATGCCCTCGATCGTCGCGGTGTGAAATTGGCAATCGGCATCGCGCAAGATTTCATGGCTGTGCATTTCATTGCCATATTCCCGCGCAAGGCTGGCAAGGTTTGACCTCAGCTTTGAATAGCAAAACGCCAGACTGCGCGGAAAACGCTCATCC
Source organism: Porphyrobacter sp. (assembly GCA_041639595.1). Classification (GTDB taxonomy): domain Bacteria; phylum Pseudomonadota; class Alphaproteobacteria; order Sphingomonadales; family Sphingomonadaceae; genus Erythrobacter. The sequence goes on along the minus strand of JBEQBX010000148.1, from coordinate 5,600 downwards.
AGAATCAGGAACTCGGCGATCCCGCGCGGGTCCATTCGTCCGGCATTCAACCAGCGATAGGCGCGCTCACCTGCCACTGATCGCAGCACGTTTTCCCACTGCACATTATCAAGGCTTGATCCGACATAGGACACCGACGGCAACAGCACGTAATATTTCACGTCAAGGATACGCGCGGTATTGTCAGCCCGCTCGATGAAGCTTCCCATCCGTGCAAAGTTGTAAATCTCGTTGCGCAGCATGGTGCCTTCCATCGCCCCGCGCACTTGCGTTGACTGGCGGCGCACCAGATCGAGCACCGCGCCCAGCCGCGTTTCGGTGACAGGCCGAGCCAGCGCATCGCGCAATTGCATCCAGCCGTCGTTGACCGATTCCCACACCTCGCGCGTAATCCCGCCGCGCACCATGCGCGCATTGGTCCGCGCACCTTCGGTAATCGCAAGAATGCTGCCGGGGTTATCCTTGTCGCGCAGGATGAAGTTGAACACGTGGGGGCCGGTATACTCTGTGCCATGCCGCGCCTCGAACGCCTGCCGCAAACCCAGCGTGACGATCAGCGAGCGCCATTCGTCCGTCGCGTCAGACGCAGAACGCGTCAAAGCCATGCGGAAGCCCGCCTCGATCAGGCGCGAGATGTTTTCCGCCCGCTCAAGATAGCGGAACAACCAGAAGATGCCGTTTGCCGATCTGCCTAACATCAGTCGTCCAGTACCCAGCTGTCCTTGGTGCCACCGCCTTGCGACGAGTTTACCACCAGCGATCCCTTTTTCAGCGCGACCCGCGTCAACCCGCCCGGCGTAATGTCGATGCCATTGGGGCTGACCAGCACGAACGGCCGCAAATCCACATGGCGCGGCGCAAGCCCCGCCTTGGTCAGGATCGGCACGGTGGAAAGCGCCAGCGTTGGCTGCGCAATGTAATTCTCGGGCCGTGCCCGCAGCTTTGCCTCGAACGCCACCAGTTCCCGCTTGGACGATGTCGGCCCGATCAGCATGCCATAGCCGCCCGATCCGTGGACTTCCTTCACCACCAGCTCGGACAGGTTATCCAGCACATACTTCAACGCTTCGGGTTCGGAACAGCGCCATGTCGGCACGTTCTGCAAGATCGGCTTTTCACCGGTATAGAACTCGACGATTTCGGGCATGAACGAATAGATTGCCTTGTCATCGGCAATTCCCGTTCCGGGCGCATTGGCGATGGTAATCCCGCCCGCCCGGTAAACGTCCATTATCCCCGTGACACCCAGCACGCTGTTCGGGTTGAACGTCAGCGGATCAAGATATTCATCGTCAACCCGGCGGTACAGGACGTCAATCGGCTCATACCCGCGCGTGGTGCGCATCGCGATGCGGCCGTTCTCCACCCGCAAATCGCTGCCTTCAACCAGTTCTGCGCCCATCTGGTCGGCCAGAAACGCATGCTCGAAATAGGCCGAATTATAAATCCCCGGCGTCAGCACCGCGACCAGCGGCTTTTTGCGATCACACGCAGGCGGCGCACATGCCGCAAGACTGCGGGCCAAGCGGCGCGGATAATCAGACACCTCGCGCACCCGCACCCGCGTGAACAATTCCGGGAACATCGCCATCATCGTCTCGCGGTTCTCCAGCATATAGGAGACACCGGACGGGGTGCGGGCATTGTCTTCCAGCACCATGAAATCATCCTCGCCGGTGCGGACAAGGTCGATCCCGACAATATGCGTGTAAACTCCGCCCGGCGGCGTGAAGCCGACCATTTCCGGCAGGAACGCCACGTTGTTTTTCAGCAAGCGCGCGGGCAGGCGGCCCGAACGGACAATTTCCTGCCGGTGATACAGATCATGCAAAAAGGCGTTGAGCGCGCGCACCCGCTGTTCAATCCCGCGCGACAATTTGCGCCATTGCTGTGCGGTGATGATCCGGGGGACCATATCGAACGGGATCAGCCGTTCCTCGGCGTCCTCGTTCCCGTATACATTAAAGGTAATTCCGGTGCGGCGGAAGAAGGCCTCGGCCTCGCTGCCCTTGCGCCGCAACAAGTCGGCTGGTTGTTCATCATGCCATTGGCAGTAACCGGCATAAGCAGAGCGCACCGATCCATCGGCATCGAGCATCTCGTCATATGACGCGGGCAAGATTTTTTTCATAGGCACATCCCGTCTGGTGCCCAAGCTTGCACAACGAATCGGGTTTGCCAAGCGCATGCATGTTGCACTTGCGAAATAAATTTGGCGTCAAATTGTAACGATGGTCTGGCGATGCCAGTTCAGTATGCGTCGATCAGCCGATTGACCATCGCTGCCACATCGGGATGTGCGGCAAAGCCCAGGTGCGTACAGCGCATTGGCACAGCCAGATCACGCTCATCCTTGCGCCCACAAGCAGAACGTGGCGAAACGATGCCATCGCGCGCGCTCCACAGCGCCACGGTCGGCACCGGTGGCTTGACCGCCATCTCGCGCCCGATTGGCGGTTCGTCCACCGAGTGGCCCGCGATCAGTTGATAAGCCCGCCAGGCATTGTTGGCCCTGCGGTCACCCGAAAACGGCGTGCCCATCGTGATGACCAGCCGAACTGCTTCTGGATGCTTGCGCGCCACTTCGCGCGCAAAGATGCCGCCAAGGCTCCAGCCGACCAGCACCAGTGGCTCGCCTTCTTTGCGCGCCATGGCCACCACACGTTGGCACAATCGCTCGAACCGTTCTTCGCTCGGCCCGAAATTGAAGCCAAGGCCCCAATCGCTCACCCGGTGCCCCGCATCTTGCAGCACCCGCGCCAGTGGTTTCATCCGCGCCGGATGTGTGCCGAATCCGGGCAGCAGCATCACCGCGCGCGATGGGCCGCTTGGCACTTGCGCCAAGCGCGGACGCCGCGTGGCTTGCCAATGCTCGATCGGTGTGCGCAATTCGCCAACGAATCGTTCCCAAGCCGGGCCGCGTGATCCGGCAGGACGCGGCTCAAACGCCAGCGCGCGCCGCCGCACGATTTCATCGCGCAGCACGGCTGCCCGGGCAATCCATTGCCCTTTGCTGCCCTCAGCTTGCTGGTGTCGGATCATCATTCCCATTGCCTGCGCTCTTTCGGCCTAACCTTGGATGAACGCCAGCATTTCAGAAATGTTTCACATGATCGTCAAGGTTCTTAAAAATGTCTTCAAGCTGCGCAGGTAAAACCCAACCGGTTCCATGATGCCAAGAGCAGCGTTTCGGTCATTTCCCTGCTCTCTCCCCTCAAGGGGAGAGATACGCAGGCTTGGCAGCTTGCTGCCTAGCCGGAGTTGAGAGGGGTGTGCCACGTGGCCCCCTTTTCCAATTCCCGCAGGCCCGGACCTTATAAGAGCACACACATCAAGACTGCTCATCACCCTTGCAATCGCCTACGTGCTTGGACGCAATTGCCATTGTCATGTTCATGGTTTTGCCATTGGGCGCGGCGCCTTGCATGTCCATTGTCATGTCATAGCTGTCCGGGCTGTACGTCCCCGCCAGCTTCATCTTGGCCTCTGCTTCGCCATCCGGGCCTTGGCCCTTGCACGTCATGGTGGCGTCAACTTTTCCGCCGCCCATCGTGAACGTATCGTACCGGCAGTCCGTACCTTCCTGACCAAAGAACGAACCGTCAGGCTTCTCGGCTTCTTCCTTGGTCAGGCAGCTGGCGTACGTGCGGCCTTTCCCCATCATCTGTTCCATCGCCTTCTGGGCTTCAAGCGGCATGCCTTCCACTTCGAACTTGGCGAAGTTCATCGTCAGTTCCCACCGGCCGGGCTTCAGCTTCATCCCGGCATCAGCGACAGACTTGGCCACTTCAGCGGTTGAGGCGTCCTTCTTTTCAACGACCTTGTCATCCCCGCAGGCAGACAAGGCAGCGGCAAGCAACAGGGCATAGGCAGCACGCATCGGACTCTCCTCCACTGGTTCGAGCCCAAGCTAGCAGTCTCGAAACAAAGCGCCAGTGGGTCTTCTTCACGCGCTTGTATGCAGGTTGCGCGGACGTGGTTTGTTCCCCATATCGCACCCATGGCCGAACTCGTTATCCGCAGGGGACTCGAAGAGCCCGACACATCGGGCACTTTCGTGCCGCACCGCCCCGCCCGCCCTGACAAGGTTGAGGGCGGCAGGCCCTTCAAAGTCGTCTCGGAATACCAGCCCGCAGGCGATCAGCCCACCGCCATCGCCGAACTCGTTGCCGGGATTCGCGGGCAGAACGGCGGCGAAGGCGATATGACGCAAGTCCTGCTCGGCGTCACCGGTTCGGGCAAGACCTTCACGATGGCCAAAGTCATCGAAGAGGTACAGCGCCCGGCCCTGATCCTTGCCCCCAACAAGATCCTCGCCGCGCAGCTCTATGGCGAAATGAAAAGCTTTTTCCCCGAAAACGCGGTGGAATATTTCGTCTCGTACTACGATTACTATCAACCCGAAGCCTACGTCCCGCGCTCCGATACCTACATCGAAAAGGAGTCCTCCACCAACGAAGCGATTGACCGGATGCGCCACTCGGCCACCCGCTCCTTGCTTGAACGCGATGACGTGATCATCGTCGCCTCGGTCTCGTGCATTTACGGCATCGGCTCGGTCGAAACCTATTCGGCCATGATCTTCGATCTGAAAGTCGGCAGCACCGTGGACAGCGGCGAAATAATCCGCAAACTCGTCGCCCTGCAATACAAGCGCAACGATCTCGGCTTTGGTCGTGGCAACTTCCGTGTGCGCGGCGATAACCTCGAAATCTTCCCCTCACACTATGATGACACCGCATGGCGCATCAGCTTTTTCGGTGACGAGGTGGAATCCATCGCCGAATTTGATCCACTGACGGGCAAGAGCGGCAACAAGCTGGAAAGCGTGCGCGTCTACGCCAATTCGCACTACGTCACCCCCGGCCCCACCATGCAACAGGCCGCCAGCGCAATCCGCTTCGAACTCACTGAACGGCTCAAGGAACTGGAGATTGAAGGCAAACTGCTCGAAGCCCAGCGCCTCGAACAGCGCACCAATTTCGACCTCGAAATGATCGCCGCGACCGGCTCTTGCGCCGGAATCGAAAACTACAGCCGCTTCCTTACCGGACGCCTGCCCGGCGAACCGCCGCCAACGCTGTTCGAATATCTGCCCGAAAACGCGCTGCTGTTCCTCGATGAAAGCCACCAGACTGTGCCGCAAATCGGCGCGATGGCGCGCGGGGACCACCGCCGCAAGATGACGCTGGCCGAATACGGCTTCCGCCTGCCCAGTTGCATCGACAACCGCCCCTTGCGCTTCAACGAATGGGACGCGATGCGCCCGCAAACCATCGCGGTATCGGCCACGCCTGCCGCATGGGAAATGGAGCAATCGGGCGGCGTCTTTGCCGAACAGGTCATCCGCCCCACCGGATTGATCGATCCGCCCGTGGAAATCCGCCCGGTCGAAGATCAGGTGCAGGATTGCATCACCGAATGCAAAAAGGTCGCCGCCAACGGCTACCGCACGCTCGTCACCACGCTGACCAAGCGCATGGCCGAAGACCTCACCGAATTCATGCACGAAGCAGGCCTGCGCGTGCGTTACATGCACTCTGACGTCGAAACGCTGGAACGCATCGAACTGATCCGCGATCTGCGGCTCGGCGTCTATG
>JBEQBX010000147.1:3289-6462 GCA_041639595.1 Porphyrobacter sp. | reverse complement strand
ACAGCGAAGCCCCGCCGGTTTTTGCGTAAACAAGTACATCGGGGGTTACCTGATAATCTAGACTAAGAGTCCATGCCGGATAGCTGAAGCTCGCGCTAAACGGCGCCTCGCAAGGGGTGGGGGGCGTGGTATTGCTATTTGGCCCAACACGGCAAGTATTGGGCTGGATCACAATGGCACGACCGCCTGCAATGATCGTTTCAGGAGCGCCAGTGATGTTGTCAACGCCTCTGCCCAGAATGTTGCGTTCGTCCCAAGTATAGCGCAAGCCTGCGGTCAGACGCAGATCATCTGTGATCCTGTAGTTGCCTTGGGCGAAGACGGCGATTGATTGCGTTTCAAAATCGGTGAGGTTCCGGCCCGACGGAGCGAGGCTAAGGCGGCCTGGAATCACCGGTGATCCATAGAGCACACGAGAGTCGGAGCGTTCGCGCCCGCTCTCGCTGAAGAAGAAGCCACCGGCAATCCATTGGAGGCGACCAGTTTCGCCAGAAATCTGCAATTCTTGCGAGAACTGGTTCTGCTCATACTGCGAGTCAAATGTGATGCCCCCGGCAGGAGTACTGTCAAGGTCTAGGGTGTTGCCAGAATTAGAATCTCTATAAGCAGTGATCGACTTGATCTCAACCGAATCGAGATCTATTTCAAGTGTACCGGTAAAGCCATAGGCTTGGTTATAGTTTTGCGGTGTATTCAAGCTGGGAATAATCCCACCATAAACCGCGAAGCTATCGTAAAAATTGTCTTCGTTCTGGATTTGTGTGGGCGAAAACTGTCCAGGAAAAATCGTTGCGAGAGGACCGGCAGGGTTAACAGCACGCAGCGCATTCATCGTGCCATTGTCGCTTGAATCAAGGTATTCGCCTGAAAGCGTGAGGGACACCGGCAGTGATTCTGGCGCAATCCGGACCGTGGCGCGAAGCGACACATCGGACTCGATGTCGCCCAGTGGTGCAGCCGTGAAGGCATTCTCTCCGAAACCGTCCCGTTGAATGTAGCGGCCAGCGAGGCGAACCGAGAGCTCGTCTCCCGCAATGGGAAGGGTGGCGGCAGCTTCGACCATGCGATGATCGTAATTGCCGACCTCGCCCCTAACATACCCAGACAGCTCACCGTCCGGCTGTACGGTGGTAAAGGAAACCGCACCCCCGGTTGTGTTTCGACCGAAAAGCGTTCCTTGCGTACCGCGCAGTACTTCGATGCTCTCAACGTCGAGGAAACCCATATTGCTTGCAATCGGACGGGCGAGATAAACTCCGTCGAGGTAGATTCCAACTGCAGGGTCAGAAACCGAGTTCGGGCTGTTCTGGGCGCTGCCGCGAAGGGCGAAAGTAACAATGGCCGTTGGCCCTGTGCCTGCGCCGCGGGAGATAAGGCCGGGAGCAACGCGTTGAACGTCGGTCACAGTTTGAAGCTGCAATTCCGCAATTCGTTCTGCGTTGGCAACTGATACCGCGACCGGAATTGACTGAAGACGCTCTTCAGTCCGTCGGGCCGTGACGACGATGTTTCCAAAAGCATCTTGGCTTTCTGCAGTATCGACATCGTCTTCCTTAGGCTGCATTTCCTGCGCGTACGCAGGGAACGAGAGCATTGCGAAACCTGCGGCAGATGCAGCGAGTGCTGCCCGAAAACGAAGCGAGTTCATGTCCAAATCCTCTCCCCAATGGGTGGGTTCGTAGACCCAGTTTTTCTCGCCGGGCTTTTTCCCAGTCGATCCACAGTGCTATTACCCGATCCTCTTTTGACGTTTCCTATCGAACGGCAGGTGGGGTGACTAGGGCTCGATTTAGTCTCCGCTCGTGTGATGAGTTTGTCACATGATCTCTCGCCTATGTGATTATTGCGCATCAAGCGCTTTCCATGATAGGAAAAGAACAAGCAATGTCAGATGGACCTCTTGCCCGCATTCGGGTGTTGGAGATTGATGCGATCGGGCCGGTGCCCTTGTGCGGAATGATATTGTCCGGTCTCGGAGCAGAAATTGTCCGAATCACACGGCCGAGCGGACATGCCGCATGGGCGGACATCGGCGATGCGGTGGTGCTGCGGGGCCGCACGCATGTGGAACTCGATCTCAAGTCCGATAGCGGCAAGCAATCGGTGCTTGATCTGGTGGCGCTTTCCGACGGCCTCATTGAGGGCGCGCGTCCCGGCGTAATGGAAAGGCTGGGGCTGGGACCGGATCAATGCCTGGCCCGCAATCCCGCGTTCGTCTTTGGCCGGATGACCGGATGGGGGCAGGAGGGCAGCCTCAGCAAGGCGGCCGGGCACGACATCAATTACATCGCCATGACAGGCGCCTTGCACGCCATCGGCAAGCGGGGCGAGCCGCCCACCGTTCCGCTCAATCTGGTGGGAGACTATGCCGGTGGCACCATGTTTCTGGCGCTTGGCATGGTCTCGGCCATTCTTTCTGCGCGGGGCACCGGCAAGGGGCAGGTGGTCGATGCCGCCATGGTCGATGGTGTAGCGAACCTGCTTGGCCTTTATCATGCCTTCTTGGCTAATGGCATGTGGGAGGATCAGCCCGAATCGAACCTGCTCGATGGCGCGGCACCGTTTTATCGGTGCTATCTGTGCGGTTGCGGCGGCTCGGTTGCGATCGGCGCGCTGGAGCCGCAATTCTTCGCCTTGCTGCTTGATGGGCTGGAAGTACCGCAGGATCGCTATCGCCAGCACGACCGCGCCCAGTGGCCCGCCATGCAGGCTGAATTTGAGCGGATTTTCGCGTCGCAATCACGTGATGAGTGGGAAAAACAATTCGCCGGGACCGACGCTTGCGTTTCGCCCGTCTTGTCGCTGGCCGAGGCAACGCGCCACCCCGTGAATGACGAGCGTGGTGTGTTTCTGCAGCATAACGGCGTGATGCAGGCCGCGCCGGCTCCGCGCTTTTCGGTCACGCCGGGAAAGGTGAGCGAGGGCAAAGTCACTGTGGTGGATGATGTGCTGAAGGCCTGGGCTAGATCCTGATCACCCGCTTGCCGGTATTCTCGCCGCGATAGACTCCGGCGAGCGCATCCGGGCAGGCCTCCAGCCCGTCGAGGACTTCTTCGGAATAGCGAAGCTTTCCATCGTGCACCCACTGCGCGAGGCTTTCGACCGCTTCTTCCCATCTGTCCATATGGTCGAAGACAACAAAGCCCTGCATGCGCGCGCGCTTCACCAGCAGG
>JBEQBX010000147.1:0-3279 GCA_041639595.1 Porphyrobacter sp. | reverse complement strand
ATTGTCGAAGTAGATATCCGCGCCATCGGGACATGCTTCGGCAATCGCCGCATCCAGCGTTCCGGCTTTGTAATCAATGGCCGCATCGTAGCCGAATTCCTTCAGGCATTGCTGCACCTTGTTGGCACCTCCGGCAATGCCCACCGTGCGGCAACCCAGCAAACGGCCGATCTGCCCCACGGCAGAGCCGACAGAGCCAGCCGCCGTCGAGACGACCAGCGTATCGCCGGGTTTCGGCTCTCCAACCAGCGTGAGGGCAAGTAAGGCGGTCACACCGTTGATTCCCAGGACACCCAGCGCCAAAGAGGCGGGCAGGTCGGTCTGCGTTACTTCGCGCACAATTGCGTCCGGCTTTAGCGTTGCGAATTGCTGCCAGCCGAACCAGCCAAGCACGATCTGGCCTGCGTGCCAGTCCGGGCTGCGGCTTTCGACGATCTTACCAACCGCTAGTGATCGCATCACGCCGCCGATGGGAACCGGGTCCGAATAATTTCCGCTATCGGCAATCCAGCCCCGCATGGCCGGATCGACCGAAAGAAACTGATTGGCCACGCACACCTCGCCATCTTGCAACGGAGGCAGGGCGGCCTCCTCGATCGCGAAATCGTTGGCTTGCGCAATGCCCACGGGGCGCGAGACAAGGATGACCCTTTTGTTCAGGGCGGGCTTTGGCTGTGTCATGGCTTGCCAAAAGACAGGGTCCTGACGGCGGACCTCCTATCGCAGGGTAGGTGTTGAGGGCGCCACTCGTCTGGATGGCAAATTCAAAAGGGCGGACATCGGTCCGTTCAGCGTCGACCTTGGGAGAATCACTCCAATGCGTGAAGTGTTTATCTACGACCATGTCCGGACGCCGCGTGGCCGCGGGCGGCCGGATGGTTCCTTGCATGAAATTCCCGCGATTGAGCTTGTCACCCAGTTGCTCGAATCGATCCGTGATCGCAACGGCCTGGACACGGCGCTGCTGGATGACGTGGTAATCGGTTGTGCGCAGCCCGTTGGCGAACAGGGCGGCGTGCTGGCGCGCGGCGCGGTGATCAACGCGAAGTACGCCCAATCCGTTGCGGCCCAGCAATTGCACCGCTTCTGTGCGTCGGGCCTGGAAGCGGTCAACAACGTGGCCGCGCAGATCGGCACCGGGATGGCCAGCGCGGGCATCGGCGGCGGCGTGGAAAGCATGAGCCGGGTCCTGATGGGCTACGACAGCGGAGCCTGGGTGGCAGACCCGGCCGTGGCGTTGGAAAACTACTACACCCCGCAGGGCATTGGTGCCGATATCATCGCCACGCTGGAGGGTTATTCGCGCGAGGATGTTGATCGCTATGCGGTGGAAAGCCAGCGCCGTGCGGCGGCATCATGGGATGCAGGCGCTTTCGAACGTTCCATCGTTCCTGTGAAGGACGTAATGGGCGAGGTTATCCTGGATCACGACGAATATCGTCGTCCGGCGACGACGCTCGAATCGCTTTCCGGTCTGCGCGCGGCCTTTCCCGGCTTTGCCGACATGGGTTTCTCGCGCGTGGTGAAGGAACGCTATCCGCAGATCGAAGAGATCAACCACGTCCATACCGGCGGCAATTCCAGCGGGATTGTGGATGGATCGGGCATCGTGATGCTCGGCGATGCCGAGTTCGGCAAGGCAGCCGGACTGAAGCCGCGCGCGCGCATCAAAGGCTGGGCTTCGATCGGATCGGAGCCCACGATCATGCTGACCGCGCCTGCCGCGGTGGCGCGCAAGGCGCTGAAGAATGTCGGCATGTCGAAGGATGATATCGACCTTTACGAACTGAACGAGGCCTTCGCCAGCGTGGTGCTGCGGTTCATGGATCACATGGATGTGGGCCATGACAAGACCAATGTGGCCGGCGGCGCGATTGCGCTGGGCCATCCGCTGGGGGCCACAGGCGCCATGATCCTGGGCACCGTGCTGGACGAGCTGGAACGCCGCGATCTCAACACCGCCATGACCTTGCTGTGCGCCGGTAACGGCCTCGGCACCGCAACCATCATCGAACGGGTCTGACCCGATGAGCGAAAGCGCAAAGAGCGAAACAATGCGACACATCAAGCTGGAAAAGGGCGCCGATGGCGTCGCCATTCTCACCCTCGACAATGCCGATGAGAGCATGAATGTCGTTTCCGCAGAATGGCTGGACGACATGAATGCGGCCATTGCCGATTTGCGGGATGACGAATCCGTAAGCGGCGTGATCATCGCTTCGGGCAAGAAGGCCTTCATGGCTGGCGCCGATCTCAAGCTGATGGTCGAAGGGTACGAGACCATGTCGCGCCAGGATGCCTATGGGTTCAGCCAGAAGGCCACGGCCATGCATCGTGCGCTGGAAACGATGGGCAAGCCAGTGGCCTGCGCCATGAACGGGCTGGCGCTGGGCGGCGGATTCGAGCTGGCACTGGCTTGCCATTACCGCGTTCTGGCAGACGATCCGCGCGCGGTTGTGGGCTTGCCGGAAGTAAACCTTGGCTTGCTGCCGGGATCTGGCGGAACGCAGCGCCTGCCGCGTCTGGTCGGGCGCAAGAAAGGTCTCGACCTGCTGCTGTCCGGTCGTTCCGTTGCCCCGAAGGAGGCGCTGGACCTTGGCATTGTGGACGAAATCGCCGCAGTCGATCAGCTGGTGGAACGGGCGCGGCAGTGGCTGGCGACCAATCCGGCAGCCGAACGGATCTGGGACGTTAAGGGCTATGCCATTCCCGAAATGCGCGGCATGATCGTGCCCGAAATCGCCATGGATTATTCGATCAACGTGGCCAAGGTGGCGGGTAAGCATGGATACAATTATCCTGCCCCGGCGGCGATCCTTTCCTGCGTGTTCGAAGGGCTGCAACTGCCGATGGACAAGGCGCTTTCGGTGGAGAGCAAGTACTTCGCCAAGCTGTTGACCGATCCTGTGGCCCGCAACATCATTCGCACCACTTTCATTTCCAAGCAGGCGGCGGAGAAGGGCGCGCGCCGTCCTGCCGGTGTCGCCAAGTCCGAAGTGAAGAAGCTGGGCGTGCTGGGCGCAGGCATGATGGGTGCAGGCATTGCGCTGGTCGCTGCCAAGGCCGGTATCGACGTGGTGCTGATAGACCGCGACACGGCCACGGCAGGAAAAGGCAAGGGCTACAGCGAAAAGGTGTTCGGCAAAGAGGTAGAGCGCGGCAAGATGACGCAGGACAAGGCCGATGCCACGCTTGCCCGCATCACCCCAACCGACGATTTCGCGCTGCTGGACGGTTGCGACCTGGTGGTGGAAGCCGTGTTCGAGGACATGGGTATCA
>JBEQBX010000146.1:0-6505 GCA_041639595.1 Porphyrobacter sp. | reverse complement strand
CAAGGCGCGCGAAAGCGTTGATGCCTGATTGTCATCAGCCCCAATGACTGGGGAGCCTGACCGGTGCCGCGACCCGCGCCGGTCACACCAGGAAGGCCCGTCCGCGCATTTGTCGCGGGCGGGCCTTTTCTTTTGCCCGCTGCTGTCGGGCTCGACAGAACTGCTGAAGGAACTCGGCCAACGAGAGGGAAGGGGGAGGTGCCGTTCGAGCAAAGGAGGCTTGAATGGCAAAAACAATCTGGACTCTCGATCTTGAAGGAGCGCCGTGGAGCGAAGATTGCGCGCAGATCGGACACACCCCCAATTTCGACCTCGTGAATACCGCCGAAGCCATGCTCTACAGGGCTGCGCTGATCGCGGTGGCAGGTCCTCCGCCTTCGGGCGTCACCCTTCGGATCAAGGACAACGCTCATGATTTCGGAACCTACCGGACGGTCGAGGCGAGCATCGACAATGAGCAGGACGATGGCAGCCATGCCAGCTATCTCGAGGCCCTCGAGACCGGCATAGCCTTCTGGCATCAGGCCGGGTTTGCACCGCCTGACTTTGGCAAGCTGACGGCCAACGATCAGCTTGCGGGTTTCGTGGTGGAGGCTGTCGCAAGCGCGCTGCGGATCACACGGCCGAGCAGCACCGGCACATTCTTTCCGGATCCTCCCGGCCGATCCATCGCAACCTCACCGCAGCCTTTCCGGAAGCGGCGCAGCGCGCCTTTCCCGAAGGGGCCTTGCCATGCTGACTGATAGCGAGCGCTTCGCCTTCAGCGCCTGGCGGATCCATGCCTTCGTCTCGACGGGCAATGCCTACGATGCCGTGCAGATTGACGAGACTATCGCTGCTGGCGATACGCTGCTCGTCCTCGACGAACTGGTCGTCGGTGTCGCGATGACCTGGCCCTTTGCCATCACCGCAGAGGCGGGCAAGCTTCACACGGTCTGTGAGCCCGGCGCTGGCGAAGCCCTTGGGCACATTGAAAAGGCGCTCGATGTTCCGCACGGGTCAATCGCTCGAGCCTGCCGCCTCGCAAGGACTCTGGGCTTTGCGATTGATGCGGGCCTCGTCCGGCTGTTGCTGGAGCTGCCGGTGACAGAGGTGGACGGCTAGCGCGCGACAGAAATCTTGCTATTTTGGCAATAATTGCTATTTTGAGGCCAAGAGGAGATACCACCATGCCAGCGACGGCGAATGAACACCCCAGGATTCCCCTGACCCGGTTTCACAACAACACCGGCGAGTTCCTCGACCTTGCGACCAAGCAGCCGGTCGTCCTCACCAGCCATGGCCGCGAACGGCATGTGATCGCAGATAGCGAATATTTCCGCCATCTCGAAGAGGCCGCACGCGGTGTGATCGCCGGCCACATGAATATCGAAGCTGTCGCTTCGTCCGACATGACCGAAGCCGACCGCCAAGCTTTCGCCAATGCACGGCCTTCAGACAGCGAACTCGCCAATGACCGCTGGGAAGACTGACCGCCCCGCCGCAGGCCATATCCTCCGATACGTCTATCTCTTCGAGGAAGAGCAGAGACGGGGCCGCGACGAAGGCGTCAAGGAACGCTTCGTCGTCGTCGTGGGTGTGGAAGGCTCGCGCTATCTGGTCGCCGCGATCACGACCAAGGGCGAGGGGCGCAAGAACGCCATCGCAATCCCCGATGAAATCGCACGCACAGCCGGGCTCGTTCCGGGTAGCGCCATTGTCGTTTCGGAATTCAACCGGTTCACCTGGCCCGGGTTCGACATCAGACCCCTGATGAAGCAGCCCGGGTACATTGCCGGACGACTCCCACCGCGGTTCACAGCAAAGATCATCGACGACATCGGAGCCTGGGGCGCCGCTGCCGTCGATCGTGATTGACCGGCGCAACTTGGAGGCCGGCAGGCCCCTTGGGGCCTTGTCTAATCATGCAACAACGCCAGGCCAGTGACGCCGACCTTCTTGATCGGCACATCCAATAGCCAAGGTCGGGTATTCCGGACGACTGCCGCTGGGGGACCTCTCGCTCACCGAAATCGGCGAGGGCGAGTAATCGATCCTGCGGTCATCACGGTCGACAGCGAGCTCCTGCAATCCGAGACGCCACGAGGTTGATGTTCAGGCGCGCCATGAGCTTCTGTGCCAGCAGCACGTCCGCCGCCCAGTGCCCCTGCCTCTCTGATCGAGCTTAGGGCCAACCTGCAGAAATGCGAGCCGTGTTGCCCGGCAAGCCGGGCTGCCCGCACCACCCCGCTTTCTGAGGTTTCCCGCGCGCGGAGGCGCGCGGTGTCCCAGCTCTCCCGCCGAGGCTCGACAAGGGCACCGGCGGACGAGCCGTCGGCACCAAGGAGGCTCTTGCAATGAACATCGTCAACCTCGTCGGCCGTCTCGCCAAGGATCCCGTTGCCCGCGATCGCAGCGACACCCGCATCACCGAACTGATCCTCGTGACCGAACGCCCGGTCATCCGTGACGGCAAGGTCCAGAAGGATCCGGAAACCGGCTACCCGGTCAAGGATGCCGAATTCCACAAGGTCACCGTCTTCAATGGCCTCGGGTTCCCTCTGCGCCAGCACAAGGCCAAGGGTGACCAGCTCGCCGTGACGGGCCGCATCCATTACTCGCGCTGGCAGGACGCCGAAGGCAATGACCGCTATGGCTGCGAGATCATCGCCGAGAACGTCGAGTTTCTCTGACCGGTAGGGGCGGCGCGCAGGCGTCGCCCCTCGCTTCTCCCGACTAGCCAAACTCGCCACAGCCTCATCGGCCAGAAAAATCCATCCTGACCGACAATAAGATGCGCCATAGTAAGGCGGAAACCTGAAGGAACCGCCACATGCCGATTACCTTCCGTCGGAAGTTCGCCAGCGGCATGATGAGCGAGGCATTCAAGCGGCTCGGGCCGCGCCCGGACCTTACGTTCTTGGTGGCCCCGCCGGCTCTCGGTCCCGCCGCTCGCGACCGACTTGCCGCCCGCACGGTCGGCGACAACTGCCGCCGCCTCGGCGCGCGGCCAACCCGGCCTGTCGGACCGCGGCTCCTGCGGGAGCCGTTCCCAGTGACGACGTCTCGAAGAGACGCCCGTTCACCTTGCATGTCGGCTTTTGGGCGATGCTTCGCTCTTGCCTAGTGACCGTTTGTGGGTGGGAAGGTGAACGGCAGAAATGTTCGCCCTCCAGCGGTTGCGATGCCTAACGCCGTGCAGCTTGGTTTGAAAGTGGCCAACGGGTTGATCCCCCATTAGGTTATGCTCGGCTGCTTGCGGCTTTTGCCGTGTGTAGAGCCCACCGAGACCAATTCTGAAGGATACCGCGCTTTGACCGACCACCCGAAGGAGCACTGGGACCAGGTCTACACGGAAAAGGCCCCCAGCGAGGTCAGCTGGTTCCAGAGTGAACCGCGCGCATCGCTTGCCGTGCTCGATCGCTTTGCTGTGCCGGCTTCATCGCCCTTTATCGATATCGGCGGCGGCGCTTCCAATCTCATCGATGCCTTGCTGGCGCGCGGATGGGCTGATGTGACGGTGGTCGATATCGCCGCACCTGCACTCGCGGCGGCTAAGGCCCGGTTGGGCGAGGCGGCAGCGAGCGTCCAATGGGAGGTTGCCGACATCACCCGATGGCAACCATCGCGCCGCTATGGCGTATGGCACGACCGGGCGGTGTTCCATTTTCTGACGGAGCCGGCGCAGCAGGCAGCGTATCGCGATGCACTGCTTTCCGGAACAGCACCCGACGCGCTGGTCATCATCGCCACCTTTGCGCCTGACGGGCCGGAAAAATGCAGCGGGCTAACAGTGCAGCGTCACGATGCCGCAAGCCTTGCCGCTGCGCTTGGTAGCGAATTCACGCTGTTGGACGATTGGCGCGAAGAGCACCTGACCCCGTGGGGATCAGCGCAGAAATTCATCTGGTGTGTGTTCCGCCGGAACCCGGGCTGACCTTGGCAGCACATCGCTGGCTGGCCGCATATGACGTTTGCTATCGGCGTCCTGCAAGGCTTTCGACCACCCGGCACTCACCGATCCGCTCACCCTCGCAGGAACCCAGCATGTGGGCCAGCTCATCCCGCAAGGCGACAAGGTCTGCAATCTTGCGCTCCACCTCGGCAAGCTGATCCCGCACCATCATGTCGACATTGTCACAAGGCTTGTCGGCCCGGTCGGATAGGGCAAGCAGCTGGCGAACCTGCGCCATGCTGAAGCCGAGCTGTCGTGCGCGGCGGATGAAGGTCAACGTTGCAAGGTCGTCAGGCGAGTAGTCGCGGTAGTTGCTGTCGGTCCGGTCGGCGTGCGGAAGAATGCCCTCACGCTCGTAATAGCGGATGGTTTCCGCCTTGGTGCCAGTGGCTCTTGCCAGTTCGCCGATCCGCATCGCTCAATCCTTGCTTGACCCTGTAGTAGCTACAAGGTGCATATGCCCCTGCGACTCGACGACCTCAAGGAGAGCGTCATGGCAAAGTCCTGCTGCGAAACAAGCGAACACGATGAGGCGGCGGCCAATGACCCGCTCTGGCGCAGGGTGCTGTGGCTGGCGCTCGCCGCAAATGCTGCGATGTTCATGGTTGAAATCATCGCCGGTATCGCGGCGGACTCGCGGGCGCTTCAGGCCGATGCCCTCGATTTCTTCGGTGACTCGGCCAATTACGCGATCAGCCTCGGTGTCGCCGGTCTGGCAATCAGCTGGAGAGCGCGGGCTGCCATGTTCAAGGCTGCGACGATGCTCGCCATTGGCCTTTGGGTGATCGGCAATGGGGTCTACGGCGTGTTCGCCGGCTCAAGCCCCGAGCCGCAGACTATGGGAGTGGTCGGAACCATCGCACTCGTCGTCAATGTCGCGGTCGCCTTGCTGCTGTTCCGATTCCGTGAGGGCGATGCCAACCGGCGATCGGTCTGGATCTGCTCGCGCAACGATGCCATCGGCAACCTCGCCGTGCTAGGCGCTGCGCTCGGCGTGTTCGGCACCGGGCAGGCTTGGCCCGACTTGCTGGTTGCTACGATCATGGCCGCCCTTGCGATCTGGGGCAGTGCAGAAGTGTTCCTTCAAGCGAAAAGGGAACTGAGCCATGCGTGATCGCGATGCTTCACCGGTCGCAAGCTTCCTCGCATCCGAATATGGCGAATCCATGCTTGCCCTGCAGGCCAGAGATTTGGAGCAAGCTTGGAGGCACCTGGAGCGTGCGCACATTCTCGCTCAGACGCAGTTGATCGAACATTGCCGCTCACACTGGATGATGCTGTCGCTCGCGGTGCGTCAGCGCGACTGGCGTGAAGCCGCCGGACAGCTCCTGCGGCTTTCGCTGGCACCGGTCGGCAACTTCACTGGAAGGTTGCCGATTGGAAACACCGGGCGGAGCACCATAAGCGCTTTTGTCCCGATGGATATTCCGCCCGACCTTCGCGCGATCATGGAACGCAAGTCCAATTAAGCATTCCGGTCGCCGCTCCTGCGTCCCTTCCGACAGAAAGATCTAACGTGACCCACCACTTGCGAGCATCGCTACTGCTTGGCGCAGCCAGTATCCTAGTCGCGCCTGCGCCAGCCCTTGCGCAGGCAATTTCTCAAGAACCAGCGCAGCCCGTTGAAGCCACTGCTCAGGATCAGGCGACAGAGGATGAAGAAGCCGCGATCATCGTTCAGGGCACGCGCCTCGGACGGCGCTTGCACGATGAACCGCTGCGGGTCGAGGTGATCGCGGGCGAGGAGATCGAGGAAAAGGCGCTCATGCGCCCCGGCAACATTGCGATGCTGGTCAACGAGATCGGCGGGGTGCGCGTGCAGGTGACATCGCCTGCGCTGGGCGCTGCCAATGTCCGCATTCAGGGGCTTGAGGGGCGCTACACCCAGCTGCTCGCCGATAACTTGCCGCTCTACGGCGGACAGGCGGCTTCGCTTGGTCTGCTGCAGGTGCCGCCGACCGATCTGGCGCAGGTCGAGGTGATCAAGGGCGCGGTCTCCGCGCTCTATGGCGGGTCGGCGTTAGGCGGCGTCATCAACCTCATCTCCAAACGTCCCGGCAGCGAGTTCGAGGCCGACATTCTCGCCAACGCGACTACCCGCAATGGGCAGGATCTGACCGCCTATGTGGCGGGGCCGATAAACGGCAGCGCGGGTCTGTCGTTGACCTCGGGTGTGCACCGCCAGAGCGGACAAGATCTTGATGGCGATGGCTGGCTCGACATGGCGGCCTATGACCGGCTGACCGCACGCCCGCGTTTTCAGTGGGACGGTGACGATGGCTCCTCGCTCTACCTCACCGTAGGAGCCATGACCGAGGAGCGCACCGGCGGCACGCTGCCCGGTCGCACCGTCCCTGACGGCACGGCATTTGTGCAGGCGCAGGATACTGACCGGTTCGACGCCGGGCTGGTCGCCCGAACACCGCTTGAGGGCCTCGGCACACTCGCCTTGCGCGCCTCGGCCATGCGGCAAGACCATCTGCATCGCTTCGGCGCGGTGGTGGAGGATGACCGCCATAACAGCCTGTTCGCCGAAGCCTCGCTCGCAGGCGAGAGCGGCGCAACGGCATG
>JBEQBX010000145.1:0-6584 GCA_041639595.1 Porphyrobacter sp. | reverse complement strand
GCGCGCCCGTAGCTCATCTGGATAGAGCGCGAGACTTCTAATCTTGAGGCAGCAGGTTCGAGTCCTGCCGGGCGCGCCATTCTTGTCGGTATTCGAATCGCGCTTTGTGATTTGGTCCTCCGTTCCAGATGCACGGGCTACTTCCCGACCTGTGAGGGCCAGCCGATGAGGGACGGCTACAACCTACCGCAAGACGATCCAGGCCGCGTTGGAAAGAGCGAGGATCACCATGGCGCATATCAGCACTGGCACAGTGTTGAACTGGCTTGGATCTTCGATCAAATCGTGTCTGATATCGATTTCCGGCGGCCCTTCCTGCGAGAGAAGGCCATTCTCGGGCCAACCACAGTCTGCCGCTTGGTTGGGCAGCGAACACACGTCCTCGGCGTCAGAGTCCAACATCTGGTCCGGCCTCCGTACTTCTCTGCGATCCGCTTTGGCTTGAGCGGTGCAACTCGGCGCGCGCATTTGCGGAAAGAATGGACTTCATCAGCGAGAAGCCACGGTCGCTGAGCTTTACTAGCCTTACCCGGCTGTCGAATGCGGCTCGATCCTTCTCGATCAAACCTTCATCCTCAAGAGCTTTTATCCAGCGCAAGGACGTGGTGGCCGGGACATTGGATGCGATTTGCACAAATTTGACCGAGACGCGTCTATTTTCGCACCGCCGTATGAAAAGCTCCAGCAAGATATCCCAGGCAGGTTCGCCGAAGATATGTGGGATATATTTCTCTCTGGCACGCCGGAATTCATATATTCTCCGGGCGATTTCAACATGACTTTGCGGTGGCAAGCTATCTGTATCGGAAATTGCCATGATCTCGGCAAGCCGGCTCATTTCTTCGGCCAGAACCTGCATTCTCATAGCGACCGCTTGAGTATTCCCTACTTCCGATACGCTGACTTTCGCGTGCAACTGCATGGAAATCCTTGAGTGAATACGCAGCTGCCGTCACTGCATCCCGTGATCGGTATTCTACTTACAGGATTTTCTGATCCACTTAAGACAATAACCTTTGAATCGGATCAATATATTCTCAAAGAACGACCAGCACTCTCACCATTCGGATAAACTTGCAGTCAAATGTCCTGTAAAAGTTCTAAAATGGAGGAACTTTTCAAATTAAGTCCAATTTGATTGTCATTAAATCCTTAAAATTAGGGGTTGTCTCCATTAGAAACGGATGCTTTGTGCGCTAAATCACATTATTCTCGATGCATTTTTTAGCACTTACTTTGATCGATATCGGACTTGTTTTTCGCAAGCCTTGCTTATCCGCGTTACGACCATAATGAAACGTCCGGAGAGACGAATCTGACCAGATCCCGCAGACCGTCCAACCCGCTCGAGTTTATCGGGCATCTTGACAAAACAAACCATATAGGTTAATTGCGCTCCCCACAGGTCGGGAGAGAGCATATGGCCAGTTCGCTCCTTTCCTTCGGAGGCTGACGCAAGGCGGCAGGCCTTCGGCGCGATCGGTGCGGCAGGTGCGTCCGGGTTCAATGCGGGGCGTATCCCAAGACCCATCGGGCAACCTTGCCGTTACCCAAGGACAGAAGGACAACCCCGGGGTCTCAGGCGAAGGCAAAGCCCCCAAGCGACGCTGCAGATGCGGAAGCGCCATGATTGTGCGACGTGGTCAGCACAAACGACGTCTTCTTTTCATGCAGCCGCTTGTCTTCCGAGGCAAGGCAGGACGCGAGCCACTGCCAACCCTCGTCCTTCTTGCGTCCTGCCCCAGGCTGAGCCGACCAGGGCTTCGGAACCGCCCCCGGCCACTCGCACCCGGTCCCGCGCCCTTCCCGCTGCGCGCCTTGACGGCACCGCACCGGTCGCGCGATCTGTCACCTGACCCGGCGTCACGGTCCGCACTCGCCCGCGGATGTCCACCTGTATCGTCGGACCGTATAGTGAAAATGGTATCTTTCGAAACCAGTTTGCGCTATCGTGCCGCCAACGCGCAAGGTGGCGCGCATTAGTGGAGAGTACCCATGACCGACACGCAAGTGTCCACCGACCTGTTCGAAAACCCTCTCGGCCTCGACGGTTTCGAATTTATCGAGTTTTCTGCGCCGGAGGCGGGCACGCTCGGCCCGGTGTTCGAGCGCATGGGCTTTAGCCACATTGCCAACCATCGCTCGAAGGCGGTGCAACTGTGGCGCCAGGGCGGCATCAACCTGATCGCCAATTACGAACCGCGCAGCCCCGCCGCCTACTTCGCGGCCGAGCACGGGCCCTCGGCTTGCGGCATGGGCTGGCGCGTGCGCAACGCGGCCAAGGCCTATGCCACCGCGCTGGAACGCGGCGCCGAACCGGTCGAAGTGCGAACGGGTCCCATGGAACTGCGCCTGCCTGCCATCCGCGGCATCGGCGGCTCCATCATCTATCTGATCGACCGCTACGAAGGCGCGCCGCAGGGCGACCTGTCGATCTACGACATCGATTTCGAATACCTGCTCGGTGTCGACCGTCATCCGGTTGGCGCAGGTTTCCACACCATCGATCACCTCACCCACAACGTCTATGGCGGGCGCATGGCGCACTGGGCGGCGTTCTATGAACGCGTCTTCGGTTTCCGCGAGATCCGCTACTTCGACATCAAGGGCGAATATACCGGCCTCACCAGCCGCGCGATGACCGCACCCGACGGCAAGATCCGCATTCCGCTTAATGAGGAAGCAAAGGCCGGCGGCGGGCAGATCGAGGAATTCCTGCGCGCCTACAACGGCGAAGGTATCCAGCACATCGCCTTTGCCTGCGACGACCTGCTCGGCGGCTGGGACACGCTCCGGGGCACCGGCACGCCGTTCATGTCGCCTCCGCCTGATACCTATTACGAAATGCTCGACGAACGCCTGCCGGGCCATGGCGAGCCGGTTGAGGAGCTGAAGCGTCGTGGCATCCTGCTCGACGGTTCGACCGAAGCGGGCGATCCCCGCCTGCTTCTGCAGATCTTTTCCGAAACGCAGATCGGCCCTGTGTTCTTCGAATTCATCCAGCGCAAGAAGGACGAGGGCTTCGGCGAAGGCAACTTCACCGCGCTGTTCAAGTCGATGGAGCGCGACCAGATGCGCCGCGGCGTACTGAATGTCGAGGAGACCGCAGCATGATCCCGCAGATCAAGCGCATCCACCACGTCGCCTACCGCTGCCGCGACGCGAAGGAGACGGTCGACTGGTACGAGCGCGTGATGGGAATGCGCTACACCACCGCCTTCGCCGAGGATAAAGTGCCCTCGACCGGCGAGGATGATCCCTACATGCACATCTTCCTCGATTGCGGCGGCGGCAATGTGCTGGCGTTCTTCGAACTGCCGAACCAGCCGGAAATGGGCAAGGACCCCAACACCCCGGCCTGGGTCCAGCACATCGCCTTCGAGGTCGAAGACGAAGCCGCGTTGCAATCGGCCAAGGCGCATCTCGAGGCCGAGGGCATCGACGTGCTGGGGCCCACCTACCACGGCGTTTTCCGCTCGATCTACTTCTTCGATCCCAACGGGCACCGGCTGGAACTCGCCTGCAACATCGGCACGACCGAGCAGTATGCCGAACTGGCAGAACTCGCCCCGGTAATGCTGGAGGAATGGAGCCAGACCAAGCGCGCCCCGCGCCACGCCGAATGGCTGCACAAGGACCCCTCCGCCAATTGAAGAACGGCCCCGGTCGCGCCAGCGACCGGGGCCTGATCTTTCAGCCGAGCGCTGGAATCAGCGCTTGATCTTGCTCGTATCGAACGTGCCAAGACCCGGCTTGAAGCTCTTTTCGTCAAGGAACTGGCGGGTCGCTTCCTTGCGGGCTTCGACGCCGCCGAAGTTGTGCAGCGCTTCCTGGGCGCGGATCAGGTAGTCCTCGGCGTTATCATAGGTCATCTCGGTCATGCGGCGCACCGCCCACTTCGTGGCGCGCAGGGCATGGCCGTCCTTCTTCGACAGCGCCTGGGCAATTTCCAGCACGCGGGCGTGCAGCTTTTCCGCCGGCACGGCCTCGGTCACCAGGCCCTGCTCCTCGGCCTGCTTGCCGGTAAGGTTCTCGCCCATCATTGCGTGGTACATTGCCTTGCGCAGCGGCATCAGGTCGGCAACGACCTTCGATGCACCGCCGCCTGGCAGAATGCCCCAGTTGATTTCCGAAAGGCCGAACTGCGCGTCTTCAGCGGCAATGGCGATGTCGCAGGCGAACAGCGGACCATAGCCACCGCCAAAGCACCATCCGTTGACCATGGCGATCGTCGGCTTTTCGTACCAGCGCAGGCGCTCCCACCACGAATAGGCTTCACGCTGCGCCTTGCGGATCGACCACAGGCCCTCGGCTTCGGTTTCGCGGAAATATTCCTTGAGATCCATGCCCGCCGACCAGGCATCGCCCTCGCCGGTGAGCACAAGGACCTTCACGTCCTCGCGAAATTCGAGGTCGGTGATGACCTTGCCCATCTGGCGGTTGAGCTTGGGGCTCATGCAATTGCGCTTTTCAGGGCGGTTGAACTTCACCCAGGCTATGCCGTCTGCCACGGTGAAATCGACAGTATCTTCTTCCGCGCGCTCGATCTTCTGTTGTTCGGTCATGTCAGTTCCTTGGGCGATATGAGATCAGATGGGAAAATGGCCAGGCTGGGTTTCCATGGTGATCCAGCGCAGTTCGGTGAAGCTGTCGATGCCGGCCTTGCCGCCGAAGCGGCCGTATCCGGACGCGCCGACGCCGCCGAACGGCATCTGCGCTTCATCGTGCACGGTCGGGCCATTGACGTGGCAGATGCCTGACTTGATCTGGCGGGCAACGCGCAAGCCCCGCGCCGTGTCGCGGGTGAACACCGCCGCGGACAGGCCATATTCGGTATCGTTGGCCAGTTCGATGGCATGGGCTTCATCGCGCGCGCGGATCACGCCGACGACGGGGCCGAAGCTTTCGTCACGGAACAGCTTCATGTCCTGGGTCACGCCGGAAACGACGTGTGCGGGCATGAGCACGTTCTGCGTCGTCTCGCCGCCCGTGAGCAGTTGCGCGCCCTTGGCCAGCGCATCGTCGATCAGGCTCTGGCAGTGGGCGACGGTCTTGGCGTCGACAACGGCGCCCAACGGCGTCGTGCCCTCGCGGGGATCGCCGACAGCCATCGAGGCGACCTTTGCCTTGAACTTCTCGGCAAAGGCATCCGCCACGGCGTCGACCACGATGATCCGCTCGGTCGACATGCAGATCTGGCCCTGGTTCATGAAGGCACCAAAGGCTGCGGCCTTGACCGCTTCGTCGAGGTCGGCGTCGTCGAGCACGATCAGCGGCGCCTTGCCGCCCAGTTCGAGCAGGCAGGGCTTGAGATGTTCGGCCGCGCGCTTGGCAATGATGCGGCCGACCGCAGTCGAACCGGTGAAGTTGATGCGCTTTACCTGCGGCGCATCGATCAGGGCACCGACGACATCGCCTGCGTCCTTCGGCGCGTTGGTGACGACCTGAACCACGCCTTCGGGGAAGCCAGCCTCGGCGAAGGCCTCGATGATCAGCGCGTGGGTGCGCGGGCACTGTTCGCTGGCCTTGAGGATAACGGCGTTACCGCAAGCCAGCGGCACCGCGATGGCACGGACACCCAGGATGATCGGCGCGTTCCACGGGGCGATGCCGAGGATGACGCCGACCGGTTCGCGCAGCGCCATGGCAACGCAGCCGGGCTTGTCCGATGGAATGACCTCGCCCGAAATCTGCGTGGTCAGGGCCGCTGCCTCGCGCACCATGCTGGCGGCCAGGCCAAGGTTGAACAACGCCCAGCCCTTGGTCGCGCCGATTTCACCCATCATCGCTTCGACGAAGGCATCGGCACGCGCCTCGAGCGCGGCGGCGGCCTTCATCAGCACGGCACGGCGTGCATTCGGACCAGTGGCGGCCCATTGCGCAAAGGCTTCTCCGGCCCGTGCGGTGATGGCCGGAATGTCGGACGGCTGCATGGCTTCGGCTTGCGAAGCGACGGCCCCGGTCAAAGGATTGATGCGCTCGAACTGCATGTCTGCTCTCCCAATCTGTTATGACTTATAGCAATAATCCGCGTCGGTCGCAACTGTCATTTCGTACACGGATCAGGACCGCCAAAAGTCGCCTGCCCTTTTGTGCAGGTGCTAAGAACACCAGCAGCAGGAGAGCTAGATTCACGGCGACAGCCCATAATTCGTAACGAGAATAAGACGTTGGGCCGTGAGAATATCTGGAAAATCGGGCTCATAGGCAAAACAAGTTGCAGAAACCGCAATTCAACTGCGCGTTTTCGCACTTGCGAAGAAGGCAAGAATCACCCAGATAGGGGAGGCCTTTCAGGCATCCTCTCCCAAACTTCAAAAGGGCCGCCCGGCAACGGTGCGGCCCCTTTTTTTGCCCGCAATTGGCCGCTGGTCACTCGTGCGGCAGAATCACGCTTCGCCCGATGACCTCGCGGCGGGACATGGCTGCAAAAGCTTTGCGCCAGTCCTCAAGCCCGAAGCAGGCATGGACGTGTGGCCTGATCGCCCCGCTTGTGGCGAGCGCCAGAATGCTCGCAAGGTTTTCCGCCCCGCGCTCCGGAAAGCGCCGGCCATATTCGCCGGCCCTGACCCCGACGACCGAGA
>JBEQBX010000144.1:0-6613 GCA_041639595.1 Porphyrobacter sp. | reverse complement strand
GAGATTGGCCGTGCTGATATTGCCGCCAGCGTTGATGACCAACTGATCAATCCCCGTGGCAGACGGCAGGCCCGTGCCAGCAGTGACCGAACCGGCCGTGATGTTGCCGCCTGCGTCAATCAAGACCGGTCCAAGCGCCGATACAGTCCCAACTGCAATATTAGTGTTCGCTGTCAGTGTGACATCCTGTTGCGATGTGACATCGCCCAATGTCAGCGAACTTCCGGCATCAACGATAATGAAGCCCGGTGATTGCACAGAACCAAATGCAATTCTTCCCGCAGCGGCAAGGTTGATCGGCGTGTTGGACGCCAGATTCGCATGGGCGACAAGATCCTGTCCTGACAGGAGTTGCAACACTGATCTTCCCGTAAGCGTGCCCAAATTCGTTGGCGCCGGGCCTGCGAGCTGCCAGTTTCTCGCTGTCATGCTCAGCGTGTCGGCAGTGGCTGTCGCATTGTCGAGCGTAAGGGAAAAGCTGTTGGGTGTGGTAACCGTCAGGTCTGAAGCGAATGTGGCCGCACCGTTCGCAACCGAGAACACATCAGCCGACGCTGCGGAGCCGACAGCGTTCGCCGCAGCAAGCATTGAAAGGCTGTTGGCTGAAACATCACCATTGGTGACCGCAAAGCCAACCACGCTGTTGGCCATGGTCGATGTGCCGCCGACCGTGCCGGTCCCACCGACCGCAGCAGCCCTCATCGTCAGGTCAGTCGCAGTCAAGCTCCCGCGCTGCGCGGGCTGGTTGAACCGCTCCGTTATCTTCGCCTTCACTCCGGCAGGAATCGGCGGATTGGCAAGGCTGCCAATCGTTGCATTCCCGCCATTGCCAACTGCAATTGACGCACCACCGGTGCCACCATTGGCGTTGGCTTCGAAAGTTGAGGCCGCAGTCAGCGTCACCTGCCCGCCCTGCGCGAGAAGCGTAATGGCCCCCCCAATGGCATTGCCGCCATTGCCGCCTGTAAACTCTGCCGTGCCGCCGCTGCCGCCAATGGCCGAGGCCGTTGCTTCCACCGCACCGAACCGCGCCGAACCTGTGTTGACCGCACCCGTCGCAATGCCGCTGGTCAAGCCGAGTTCAACCGCACCACCGGTTGCAAGACCGCCAGTGCCGCCAGCTTCAAACACGGCCGTGCCGCCGGTCCCGCCAGTCGCATCGGCAGACGCATCGACCGCGCCAAGATCAAGCCGTCCATTGCCAGCGCTGCCAAGAATCGAAACAGTCCCGCCTCGGGCGAGCCCACCGACCGCGCCCACGGCGTTGGGATCGAAGATTTCGGCACCATCCCCGCCACGTGCATCAGCTTGCGCCGTGATGTTGCCAGCTTGCAGCAACGCTGTGCCTTCCACGGCGCTGAAGGAAGCGAGCCTGACAGCTCCTGCCGTGGCCGCGCCACCTGCCCCGCCGAACACGCCACCGCCACCAAAAGCATTGGCCGTGGCCAGCAAGTCATTGAGTTCGAGCGTGCCTTGCCGCGCGGTGATTGCTGTGGTCCCACCGGTTGCGGCTCCCGCTGTAAAGCCGGCACCCGCGCCCGCATGAGCATTCGCGTTGACCAGGCCGAGGACTGATATTCTGCCACCATTGCCCAGTTGGGTCTGCGTTCCTGCGCTGAACAAAGCACTGCCGCCAAACGCGCTGCCACCAGCGCCTCCTTGACCATCCAGTTGGCTATTCCCGCCGAGGCCGTTTGCCTGCAAAGTTACGCCTGCTTCAATGGCAATGGTCCCGCCGTTGCTGGAAAGCTGCGCAGTTCCGCCGATTCCGTTGCCACCTGTGCCACTGGGGCCGCTGCTCAATCCACCAGCGCCGTTGGCGATGATCGCCACCTGTTCTGAGATCACAGCATTGCTGGTGCCAGAGGCAGTAAAGCGGGCCGTTCCGCCCACGCCTGCGCCGCCTGTCAGGTTTGCCACTTCATCGCTGGTGGCATCGCCACCTCGGGCAAAGGCGTTCAGCGATATGCCGTCCGCCGTCAGCGTAATGCCCGAACCAAGCTTCAACAGCACATCGCCGCCAGTCCCCGCCGCCCCGCTCGTCTCGCTGCTGCTGCCGCCCGTGCCGAATGCAGAGAGTTCCAGCGACTGGGCCGTGATCGAATTGCCCGTGGTCAGTCCGTCCGATCCCAGCGTGATCGTGCCACCGGTACCCGTGCCCGCTGCCACCGTGCATGCGGTGAAGCATGGGCCGGTATTGCCCCCGGTCGCATTGGCCAGAAGTTCCAGCACGCCGCCAACCGAAAGTCTGCTGCCGCCTGCATCCAGCAGCATGGAAATGGTCCCGCCTGCAGCATTTCCGCCGCTGCCCCCGCGTCCCGGTGGAATGCCCGCTCCGCCGGTGCCGCCATCGGCACCAGTCGCTCCGACATCGACCACGCCGGTGCCAAGTACAAAGCCGCCCACGGTTGTTCCCGTGCCGCGCACAGAGCCGAAGCTGATTTGTCCGCCCGTGGCAGAACCGCCCGAACCTGCGTTCTCGCCGGGTCCTGATGAGCCTGCGCCATTGGCCGCAAGACCGCCGACCCCCGCTGCTCTCACGGTCAGTTGCGGCGTCTCGATTGTCCCTCCATCGGGGGCGGAGATCAGCGTGATGGTTCCGCCCAGCCCTTCACCGCCACTACCGGCCTGCGTTGCGCCGGTGTTTGCCGCGCTGGTGCCATTGCCGCCGCGGCCTGTGGCACTGATGTTCAGGATGGGCGCTTCAATTCTGCTTGACCCAAGGGCGCTGCCCGTGGCGGTCAATGCGATCTGGCCGCCGGTTCCCGTTGCACCGGTCCCGCCGGTAAAGCCACCTGCGCCACCCTGTCCCTCGGCGAAGGCCTGAAGCTCATCGCCAGCAGTGATGGACGAACCTGTTGCCGTAATCTGGATGTTGCCGCCCGTTCCGGAACCTGCGGTAGTGCCAATTGCGCCAAAGCCGGTTGCGTCGAATGTGGCCGTCCCACTTGTTGCAAGATCGGTTGTGCTTGCGGTTGAGAGCAGCGTGATAGACCCGCCCGTGCCATTTCCGCCGATATCGCCGAAAAAGGCCGGACCGCCCGTCCCCGTCGCGCCGATCAGGCTGCTTGCGCCAACGGTCAGGGTGTTTCCGGTCTGCGTGATCGCAGTCGCCCCGCCAAAGCCGTTGCCCCCCTGAGCACCGCCACCGCCGCCAGACCCGGCAGAGTCCAGCCTGAATTCACCCGCGATATCAAGCGTGCCACCGCCAAGAGTGAGCTGCGCGTTGCCGCCAGTACCATTGCCGCCAATCGAATCGGGGCCACTGCCCGCGCCGCCGCCTGTGCCTCCGGCAATGACTTGCGCGGATTGAAGCAGTTCGATCCGGCCGCTCGTGCCTATGACGATCCGCGAGGTACCCCCTTGACCGGCACCGGCAGTGCCATTGGTCAAATGTGCGCCCCCGCGCCCCAGCGCATTGATCGTCAGATCGCTGTCGAGCGTGATTTGCCCACCGGCAGAACGCAAGGTGGCAATGCCGCCCGTGCCAATCCCGCCGCTTTGTGTACCAAATGACTCCCCACCCGTGCCCAGAGCCGCAAGGGCAGTGAAGCCTGTTACGGACAGGAAACCTGCCGTCGTCGCTTCGGCCAGAACCGAACCGCCACTGCCCGCTCCCGGTCCGCCAAAGCCGAGGCCGCCGGTAGCATTGCTATTGGCAATGAGATTGCCGGTTACGCCGATGGCTTTTTCATCCCGCGCACTGACAGTGATGGCACCACCCGTCGCTGCACCACCCACGCTTGTTTGCGATTGTCCTACGCCGCCGATGGCATTGCTTTCAAGGAACAGGTCGCCGGTAACGCTGATAGCGCCGTTGCCTGTGCCGCTGGCGACCATGCTGATCACACCGCCGGTCGCGCTGCCGCCCACTGGGCCCTGGCTTGAACCGCCTTGCGCATTGGTCAGCCCATTCACAGCCTGCAGCGTGATCCTGCCACCGCTGGTGGCGGCCATAGTGATAGCCCCGCCCGTTGCAGAGCCACCACTTCCGACAGCCCCGTTACCCCCATTCGCCAATGCGGAAAGATCGGTCAGTCCGTTGATGCCGATAGTCTTTCCGGTCCCAAGCGCTTCGAACGCGATCGTCCCACCACTGGCCAACCCGGCATCGAACTGGCATGCGGCGCAGCCATTGCCGGTCCCGCCAATGCCAATTGCCGTTACGATCAGGCCATCGGCAATCTGGATATCGGAAAGCCCCGTTCCCGCCGACCGGAATGTTACTGAACCCGCAGTGCCCGTGCCCCCGCCAATGCCGGCAGCACCTGTTTCAGGGACTCCCCCAAGACCATCAGCATTGACCTGCAGATCAAGATCGAAGGATATCTTGCCGGCGTTCAGCGCCTCAACCAGAATCGCGCCGCCGGTTCCATTACCGCTGCTGATGCCCGCAATCTGCGATGCTGCACCGGTGCCAGTTGCCGACAGGTCCACCGAACCGGAAACAGTAATCTCTCCGCCATCGAGCGCACGCAGGGCAACCCCGCCGCCTTGCGCATTCAGATTTGCCGCAGTGCCAGTGGTCGAAGCCGAAAACGACAGGAAACTGCCGAAATCGACAAAACTGCCTGCCCTTGCCGTAATGCTGGAATTGCCGCCGGTCGCCCGCAGAACCGCCTGTCCGGCAAATGTCATGCCAGCTGGCTGGGTCGCCTCAAGATTGATCGTGCCAGTTGCCCGCGCATTGACGGCTGAAGAAAACACGCTGTCCCCACCGGTCATCGACGTGAGGCCGGTTCCTCCGCCCGATGAAGGCAACACGCCAGTTTCACCGCCAACCACATCGTGCCCGGCTGACAGAACGATGGTGTTGCCCACGGCGTTTGCCGCCCCGGCAATGTCAAAACCCAGCGAGCTTCCTGCACCTATCGCCATGATGATGGCATCGTTCTTGGGCACCGCGACCATATAGACCCGGTTGAAGAAATTCTGCCCGGCAGCAGCAGGCCCACCGACCGCCCCATTGTTGGTCAACGCAGCGCCCGTTGCGCTCGTCCCCGAAGTCACCTCGATATCGAACAATCCGTTCGGCGAAAACGTGATCGTCGCCGCATCCGCCGCTACCAGCGCGGCCGAACCATTGACATCAATCGTGCCATTGTTGACCACCGAAGGGGCAACCAGCGCGATGTAAGATCCTTCAACCGGCGCATTCACCTGCGCGCCATTGCTTACCACAATTTGTGCACCCGGCACCGTGGCTGGGCGGAACACATAAGCTCCGTTGCTGTCAAAGTTTCCAGCAGCGTCAAAGGTCAGATCCGATGTGGTCAGCACCAGATTGCCAACATCGAACCGGCTCCCACCACCGATCAGAATGCCGCCCGGACTGTAGAAGAATACGGTGCCACCGCGGGTCGGCTGTCCGGACACTATCTGCAGTTGCGATATGACGTCGCCATTGAACTGCACCGGCCGGGTTGATCCAGAAGGCACGATGCGGTTCAGCACGGCAAAATTCTGCGTGTTGAAATCGTTCTGGAATGTGGCGGTCGTTCCCGATGACTGGAAGTTGATCGGACCACCGGTTGCTGCCGTATCGATGGGCGTCCAGTTGATCACCGCGCTTGGCGTGGAAACCGTGATGGCAGTTGTCGTTGGCGTGACGACAATCGAGGCGGCCCCGCCGACAACCGTGCCCGATGCGTTGAACGATTGCGCCTTCAACGAAGGTCCCGCAGCGACCAGCGCCGTTGCCAGTGCCAACCCCGATACCGAAAGCAGTTGCTTCATCGTTGCAGAGGATGTCGCACGCATTACAAGCTCCTCCACGGCAACAGCCGCGTCGTCAAAGTCAGCAGAAACCTCGGGTCAGAGCGGCTCATTTGCCCATTCAACCGCTCCAGCGGCACGGCCAGCGTTGCATCCAGGCGGAACCGCGATCCGATTTCCGCACGCAATCCACCGCCGGCAGACGTCAGCCTCTGCGATCCGGGTACGCCCTTGTTCCAGACCCATGCTGCGTCGAAATAAGCGAATGGCTGCACACGCCAGGTGCGCTCACCATTCACCGCCCAGCGCGGACCGCGCAGTTCGACCGCACTGCCAATCGCATTGTCGCCAATCAGATCACCCGGATCATAGCCGCGCCCAAGCGTGAAATTTCCAGCCGAAAACTCTTCAAAGCTGAATAGCGGCTTGAACGCATATTGCCCACGTGGGGCCAGCAATATGGAAACTTTGCCAAAGGCTTGCTCGACCTCGCCCTGCCAACGCACCACCGTGGCGCTTGCTGAACCGTCAAACCGGCTTGTCGGCACCACCGCCCCACATGCTGCACCAGTGCAGCCTTGCGTTGCATCAAGGATCGACAAACCCTGTCGCAGTTCAAGCGCACTGGATAACCGCCAGCGCGGTTGCACATGGCCCGTATCAATCGCGTCAAGATCGATCCTGCCCCAACCCACGCGGATGCGGTCGCGCGTCAGCGGTCCGATGAATTCCACATCCTGATTGATAAGATCAATCCCGCCACTAAGCCAAAGATTGCGCGCCAGCGAACGCTGCAGCGGATACTTGGCAAACACGCTGGCATAAAGGGTCCGCGCCTCCAGCGAGATGTTGGCGGGCAGTCCGCCAATGTCCGGCTTCGTCCAGGCATACGTGAATT
>JBEQBX010000143.1:0-6639 GCA_041639595.1 Porphyrobacter sp. | reverse complement strand
TGAAGGAAGACATCATCGACTGCTGCCAGAAGACGGTGCGCCTCGAAGACGCCTTCATCGATCTCGCCTTCGAACAGGGCCCGGTTCCGGGCATGAGCGCCAAGGAAATCAAGCGCTACATCCGCTATATCGCCGACTGGCGCCTGAGCCAGCTCGGCCTGCCCGCGATCTACATGATCGAAGACCACCCGCTGCCCTGGCTCGCCCCGCTGCTCAACGGCGTCGAACACGCCAACTTCTTCGAAACCCGCGCCACGGAATACTCGAAGGCCGCGACGAAGGGCGACTGGAACACGGTATGGTCCAGCTTCGACAAGCGCCGCAGCGCGAAGTCGGCGGCGAATGTGGAAGCGCCGGTGGAGGTGGATGTCGACATGTTCGGCGCGGCGGGGATCGCGGCGGAGTGAGGTTTGGGGAGTTGAAGAAGTAATAAGGGACTGATGCGAGGGGCTTGGCCCCTCGCGCTCCCAGCTAGAGGTACACATTTGCTGCAGACATTTCTCAATTCAACTGAAGGAATTTCAGCGCTGCTTTCGGCGCTAAGTACAATTTTTTCAGTTTGGGCTGCGAAGGTTTTGCAAGGCCGAGTGAGGCTAGTTTTTTTCAGTCCTCCATCGACATTCTTTACCTTAAAAAATGACGGTGATCCGATCCCAGTGCAGCTGCGCTCAGGTCAAGTCATGATTCAGAATCTTGGCCGATTGGCCGCAACAGATGTTGAAGTCATAGCATCGGCCGGACCACCTGCGGGATATACTCTCGTTCCTCCAGTTTCCCACTCAGCAGAGATGAACTCACACGGGAATTGGGTCTTAAAGATAAATTTTATCGCTCCAAAAGAAGTCATAACAGTTCAGATATTGAACGGACCGAATATTGATTCGGTCAGAAGTGCCGATTGTGTGGCAAAGTACGTTCCAGTCGTGCATCAGAGGCAATTTCCTGCATGGTTTAATGCCTCAGCAGTCTTTCTGATGCTCGTTGGGGTAGTTTCCATATTCTACATCTTTTGGCGCAGTATCATTTGACGCTATTCAAATGCCCACCCCCGGCCCCTCCCGCTTGCGGGAGGGGAGAAGGAAGGCTTATCTGTGGCGCGGCGGTGTTGTTGTCCCCCTCCCGCAGGCGGGAGGGGTTAGGGGTGGGCATCCGGCGTCAGCCGGACTGATCCCGAGCGTCGGGCCTCGACGGCCAGGCGAATGGCGGTCGCCACGCCTTCGACGTTCCCATGTACATCAGCGTTGGTGAAGCGCAGCACCTGATAGCCTGCCTGGGCCATCCAGCGATCGCGCGCGGCGTCGTGTTCGGAGCGCAGGTCGTGGCTGTGGCCGTCGAGTTCCACCACGATCATCAGGTCCCGGCAGAGGAAGTCGGCGAACCATGGCCCCACGGGCATCTGGCGGCTGAACTTTGCACCCAGCGCGCTGCCTGAGAGATAGCGCCAGAGCTTGCGTTCGGCGGGTGTTGCCTCGCGACGCAGGGTGCGGGCGCGGTCGGTGTTGCGGGAAAGGTGGCATTGTTCGCCTGGTCGGCGAGTGCCCACCCCCGGCCCCTCCCGCTTGCGGGAGGGGGGGGAAGGAAGGGGCACCTATTGCTCATTGCCCGGTAATGATGGCACATGCCTGCATCATGCCTCTCGATTTCTCACCGCCCGCAAACGCCGTCGCCGGTCTCGACGAAGGGCTGACCCGTTTCCGGGCCGATGAAAGCGATGCGCAGATACGTGACGGCCTGATCCAGCGGTTCGAATTCACCTACGACCTTGCCCACAAGATGCTGCGACGCGCGCTGGAGGAGGGTGCGGCCAATCCGGAAGAGATTGATCGCCTGACTTTTCCTGACCTGATCCGCACCGGCGTCGAGCAGGGACTGGTCGCGGGACAATGGGCCGAATGGCGCACGTTCCGCGAGATGCGCAACATCACCTCGCATACTTATGACGAGGCCAAGGCGGTGCAGGTCGTCGCCGCGATCCCGGCCTTTCTTGCCGAGGCGCGCACTCTGCTGGACCGCTTGCAGGCGCGGGCGTGACGGCCCGTATGCATCTTTCGGATCAGGAACTGGCCGAGGTCTGCACGATCTTGCGGCATTGGCTGCCTGACGGTGCAACAGTCCGCGTCTTTGGCAGCAGGGCCGGGGGCCACCCGAAGCCATGGTCCGATCTCGATCTTGCGCTGCTTGGGGCGGACGAACTGCCGCTCTCGCTGATGGCGGCCTTGCGCGAGGCCTTCGATGAATCCGCGCTGCCGTGGAAGGTCGATCTGGTCGATTGCCGCAGCGTCTCACCTGAATTTGCGGCGATCATCGACCGTGACGGCGTGCCGCTTCTCTGACATAGCGCCCCCCATGGAACTCGACGACCAGCTCCGCCGCTATTTCGGCACCGATGATCTTGCCGCCGTCACCCCCGCCGCGATGGCTGCGGGGGTGGAGAAGATGCTCGTCGATCTCGGGCTGGAGAAGGACCGTGCCCGCCGCTTCGGGCTGTGGACGCTGCTGCACATGCTTGGCAGTGCGCCCGATCTCGACGTGGCGTTCAAGGAGCATGAGGACCGCGAGGCGGCGCGCAACTTCATGGACATGGTAGCCAGGGCCCAGGATGGAATGGATGCCGGAAGCGTGGGCTGATCTGCCCTGGCTGAAGATTGCGGGCGTCTGGCTGCTGCTGGTCAACCTGCACACCTACACTGCCTTCTGGTTCGACAAGCGCGCGGCGCTGCGCGGAACCTGGCGCACGCCCGAATCGAGCCTGCTGACCGGAGCCTTCCTTGGTGGCACGCCGGGCGCTTTCCTGGCGCGGCGGGTGTTTCGGCACAAGACGCGCAAGCAGCCCTTCGTCGGTCAGCTCAAGACCATCGCTTTCCTGCAGATCGTGGCGATCGGGGGCGCGATTGGCTGGTATGTCGGCGGCATCGCGTATGGCTGAAGCAATCCGCATTTGACGCGCGAGAGCATTGGGCGCACTCTCCCGGACCGAGGGAGTATGGGCCGATGCCGACGCTGTTCTGGGGATTCCTGGTGATCGTTGTCGTGGTGCTGGGGCTGGCGCTGCTGGCGCTGCGGCCGCAGGCGCGCGGGCCAGTGCGGGGCAGCGATGGCCCGCGCGACAGTCCGGGCGGCCTGTGGTGGGCAACCGATGCCGGCAGCGGGGATTGCGGCGACGGCGGCTGCGATTGAGAGCCTCGGCCAGTAAGTTGGCCTGACTGAACGCCATTCAGCCAAGGGAAAAGGGCGGCTTCCCCCCGGACGCCGCCCTTCCCGTGTTCCGCAGCCAATGCACGGCTGCGGTGGAGGACCGGTTCAAGCCTTCTGTGGCTTGCCGTAGCGGCGGCGCGCGACGAGCGCGGCTGCTGCTGCTCCGAACAGGATTACCATCGAAGGCTCGGGCACTTCGGTGCCGCTGCTGGTCGACGATGTCGAGGTGCTGCCGTTCGAACTCGACGAGGTCGAGGACGAAGTGGACGACGAAGTCGAGGAGGACGTCGACGACGAGGTGGAGCTGCTGGTGCTGCTCGAGGTCGAGGACGAGGTGGACGAGCTGGTGCTGACGTTGCCGGACGAGGTCGAGGTGGACGAACTCGTGCTGACGTTGCCCGAGGACGTGCTGACATTACCCGACGAGGTCGACACGTTGCCCGAAGAGGTGCTGACATTGCCCGACGAGGTCGAGACGCTGCCTGACGACGTGCTGACCGACCCGCTCGAGGTGGAAACGTTGCCCGACGAGGTCGAAGTGGAGGTGGAGACGCCGCCGGTCGAGGTCGACACGCCGCCGCTCGTGCTCGACGTGGAGCCGCCTGATGACGAGGTCGAGCCGCCCGAGGTAGAGGTGGAGCCGGTGCTGGTCGAGGAAATGACGACGCTGCCGCCGCCACCGCCACCGCTGCCGCCGAAGAAGCCGCCGAAGAACCCGCCGCCGAAGCCGCCGATGCCGCCGCCGCCGATCACCACCGGCACGCCGCCGCCCGAACCGCCAACCGGCTGCGGAGGCAGGGGGGGCATGTAGGGCACCGGCACCATCGCCATCTGCTGGGCCGGCTCGCACGTCCGCGTGGTTGTGGTGGTGACAACGCGGCGGGCGCGGTGGATCTGGCGCTTGGCCGGAGCCCGCGCAATGACCCGCTTGGCCTTCTTCACCTTCACCGGCTTGACGTGGTGAATCTCGCCCTTCGAAGGCGCTTCAGACACGTGCACGGCGCCGCCGCCGAGCATCGCCCCGCCTGCTGCTGCCGCCGCCAGTTTTGCCAATGCCATCCGAACCGACATGATCTTTGCTCTCGTTCTTCCCTGGGAAAGCGCATTAGCAGTTGCGGGTTAACGCGAAGCTTTGCCTTTCCTGACTTGTCGAAGAACGCAGATGCACCCCAACAGGGCAATGCCGTTAACCGTCCTGCAATGGTGGATTCTGCCCGAAAACGGGACCGGAGCGGCTGCGGCGTTAACTCTGTGCCAGAATGGGACCGAACCGCCCGGCAAAATGAAGGGGCGGATTGACCAGGTGTAACCTTCGGGTTACCTGTAACCTTGAAGTTACTAGTCGGGGGAAGCCAGTCCATGTCCGATTTTGTCGAGAAAGCAGACCGCCTAAGCCGTCGCCGCGTGCGCGTCCTGAACGTGCTGATGATCTTCTTCGCGCTGCAATCGGCGCGATCTCCGGTCGATCTGCCTTTTCGGACCGTGGACTCCGTTGGTCATCTAGGCTGGCTGGTCATGGCGCTCGTGCTGATGCTTGTCCTGAGCACCGGCGGCATGTGGCTGCGCGATCCCGCGGTGCGCGCGCTCGCCAATGACGAAGTCACGCGTGCAAACCGGGCCGACGCCATGGAATGGGGCTTCACCGGCGCGATCTCCGTAGCGATTGCGGGCGCGGTGATTGCCTCGTTCACCGCAATGCCGGCGCTGTTTGCCCTGCGCATGGTGATTCTGGTGGGGCTGTTCGTGGCAGTGATGCGCTTCGTCCGGCTGGAGCGCGCAGCCCTTGGCTGAGCGGCTTGCCAACGATCTGCGCGCCGCGCGCGAGACGAGGGGGTGGACCCAGGGCCAGCTCGCCGAGGCCATCGGGGTGTCGCGCAAGACAATAAACACTGTCGAGAACGGGGTGTTCATCCCCTCGACGGTCATTGCCCTCAAGCTTGCGGCAGCCCTCGACCAGCCGGTGGAAGACTTATTCCGGCTGGTCGAAGAGTGACGGTGTGGAGCCGGCAGGCGGGGTCAGCCCGAGGTGCTGCCAGCCGCGATCGTTGAGGCAGCGGCCGCGCGCGGTTCGGGCGATCATGCCGAGCTGGATCAGGTAAGGCTCGATCACTTCCTCGATCGTGTCGCGCGGTTCCGACAGGCCGGCGGCGAGCGTTTCGACGCCGACCGGGCCGCCCTTGTAGATATCGGCGATCATCGTCAGGTAGCGGCGGTCCTGCAGATCGAGCCCGATCTTGTCGACCTCGAGCCGGGTGAGCGCATTGTCCGCGATGCTTTCGGTGATCGTGTCCGCGCCCGCAACCTGGGCAAAATCGCGCACACGGCGCAGCAGGCGGCCGGCAACGCGGGGGGTGCCGCGTGATCGGCGGGCGATTTCGGTGGCGCCGCCCTTGTCGATGCCGATGCCCATCAGGCTGGCCCCGCGGGCGACGACGCGCTCAAGCTCGGCCACAGAATAGAACTGCAGGCGCACCGGGATGCCGAAGCGATCGCGAAGCGGCGTCTGCAACAGTCCCTGCCGCGTGGTTGCGCCAATCAGGGTGAAGGGCGGCAGATCGATCCGCACCGAGCGGGCCGAAGGGCCTTCGCCGATGATCAGATCGAGCGCGCGGTCTTCCATTGCCGGGTAGAGCACTTCCTCGACCACGGGGTTGAGGCGGTGGATCTCGTCGATGAACAGGACGTCGCCATGTTCGAGATTGGTCAGCAGCGCGGCAAGATCACCCGCCTTGGCAATCACCGGGCCGGAGGTGGCGCGGAAATTGACGCCGAGTTCGCGCGCAATGATCTGGGCGAGCGTGGTCTTGCCTAGGCCCGGCGGGCCGAAGAACAACACATGATCCATCGCCTCGCGCCGCTGCTTGGCGCTTTCGATGAAGACCTGCAGGTTGTCCTTGGCACCCGCCTGCCCGACGAACTCGGCCAGCGTCTTGGGCCGCAGCGCAGCGTCCTGATCCTCGATCTGCGAGGCGGCGGAGAGGAGGGGATTGTCGGTCATAAAATCGCAAAGAGCGTCACAAATGCTCCAACGCCAAAAAGCATCGCCGACAAGGCGGCTGAGCTAACTGCTATGCAGATCCACATGTTTCCACTGGCAGTTGGCTTTTCAGCTTCAGCAATGACTGAAAGATGAAGCTTATTGCCAAGAGCTTCATGTGCCCGGGCATAGGAAGCATTCATAAAGAAAGACTGCGAAAAATAGGCTCCAAAGTAACTAACGAGCGCTAAAAATATGCCGCTGACGAACCACGCGAATGCCCAAAAAAGCCCTCTTTTGCCAAAATCAACCTGCTGATTCCCGATGAAGGTTAAAAGCGAAATTATGCTTCCTCCATTCAAAAGGAATAGTGACTTAATCGCAGAGGCTGCATACATTGACGAGTATTCTAGGCGCTTTCTTGCGTCCTCTTGGTTGTCATTCCAGACCGCCTCCCAGAACATCTC
>JBEQBX010000142.1:0-6682 GCA_041639595.1 Porphyrobacter sp. | reverse complement strand
TTCGGCAAGCTCAAACAACAGCGCCGTATCGCCACCCGCTACGACAAGACCAGCCTGTCGTTCGAGAGCTTCCTCAACCTCGCAGCCACCCGCCTATGGCTGAAGTCTTTTGTCAACACAGCCTAGGGTTTTTTGGCTTTACGTTGAAAGCTGCGCTGGTAGTTGTTCGCTCCTTGCAACCTATCTACGCCTTGCCAGTTTACGCCTCAAATTAGATGGGTCAACGCCCAGATGCCGCGCTGCACCCCTCAGTCCATGCAATTGCACCAATAAATGAAGGTGTTGCAGTTCTCTGTCACGATCAGCAGATATTTTTTCGACGATGGTCATAGCCAACGGTAACTTTGCAGCAATGCGGGTGGCTTCGTCATTGGAAAGCAAGTTGCCTGACAGAATCGATCGCAAGCGCCTTGGCGGGATTCGCAGTACTTTCGCGGTTTCGTCCTTACCCATCGTTTCAGCCATGTCGATAAGCTGATGCCTCAGTCGCGTAAGACTATCATCGCCAAAGCCATAATCAGGGTCGAGCTCGCTTTCGGGACCAATTGCTTCCTGCAAATCCAGCGCGTTCGCTTCCTTGCCAATGTGGCGAATTTCAGTGGCGCGAATATGCCGCCGCTCAGTCGTACCTCTATCCCAATAGCCGCCACCGATGAATTTCAACTCGGGGTGAAGGTGATACTGTGCCAGAGCTTCCCGGTATGTCTGCAGAGCGTCGTGTGGCACGGGGCGCCCAGTATCCCGATCAAATGCATTTGCCGCAACCTTAGCCGGGTCTTTGTCGAACGGCGCGACGGGCTTGGGTTGCAATTGCTTGGCAGGGCGTCCCCGACGTGTCTGCGGCGCGATAACCTCCTGATCGCACCAATCCCGCCGATTGCTCATAGATAACAGAAAGCCGAATGGCTTAACCTGATCACGATATTCCCGGTCTGAATTGAAACCTTTGAACCATCCTAAAAGCTCGGGCGCTGTTGCACCATAGCGGCTAACCGCTGGTGCGTTCAAAGCAGGATGAAAGTCTAGTCGTGGCATTTCGGGCTTCGCACCAAGGCCAGCAGACACAATCTCAAACCACAGGTCGCAATGCCAACGCTCCACACCGTTACGCATAACGCTTTCGGGCGGCGCTGGAATGTCGGACGGTGGATTGTCGCCCTTATATGGTGGCAGCAAGTGCCCCAGCCCATGCGCAGATACCTTGCGCAAGATTGGCGTTCCATCGGCGGACAGGTTGAACAGCGCGTATCGCTTGGACGACACTGCCCAGCAAAACAGCGGCTCCGGCTGCTTAGATTCTAGCCCGGCATTTTCGCTTTCGATTTTCAGGATTGAACCGGGAAAGTCATACGGATTGAGGTTTGCAAACCATTCGGTGATGGCTTTCACCCTTTGCCGGAATTCATCACCGGCCATGCCTTCGGGCTTGGCAATCGCCATGCTATCCGTATCGCAAAACGCCCACTCCAAACCTTGCGCGGCAATCTGACTTTCAGTGATTGCCAACATCAACCGCGCCGCGCCGGTAATCACCGAGCCAAGCAAGGGATGAAAGAATTGCCCCGGCTTTTCGGCCTTGTCAGTTTCACGCTCAAAGGATTGTCCGTCATGGCCAAAGACCTTGGCGGTGAAGCGTTTTGATCGCTTTGCGACATTGACCTGCATGAATATGCCGTAGCTGGTGGAATTGGCGCAAATCTTGAGCTGGTGCTGTTTGGTATCGAGGTCCGCCAGTTCATCGCGGGACGCGCAAGCCATCCGTTCTTGCGTTGCTTTTCGCAGTTCGATCACACGTTTGAAAAAATCATTGGCGGTAGGATCGACGCGATAGGCGGCGTCACCACTGACATTGATCGGTTGAAGGTCCGGCTGCATTGGCCCCGGTTCAAACGTGATGGCTTCCACAATGTGCGGCGCTTTGCCGGTCAGCAACTTGGACGCGATACAATCCGCCAGGGTGAACCATTGAGGCGTGGCGGAACTGAGATAGTTTGCACCAATGGTCGCCAAGGTCTCACCATCATAGGCGGCGCGAACCGGAAAAATGTCAGCATCCGGCTGCACTTTCACCAACACGGCAAGCTTTTGCCAAGCGTCCGGCGACTGCAAATCAGCCAAGGTCACACTAGCAAGCAAGCTCTGCGTTTCTGCCGTGGCGTCACGTTGCGCAATTCCACTGCAGGTGACAAAGCGCCACAGGCCCATAAGCGTGCAGACGGTGGGATACATGGATAGAAAATCGCACAGGATCACTTGCCGCACTTGACGGCGTATCCTGATTTCAGAGCGGCCACCGTAGTAGCTTGAAAGAATCCGGCCCAGCATTTCGGGCGGAAAATCCGGTTGCATTTCGCGCCAAGGGGCAATGCCCATTTCGCGTAAGTACCCTTTGCCGATGCTGGCTTCACTGTAGATTTCTTCGGGCCGCAGATCTGACAGGCCCAAGCCGTCCAGCTTGGTCATCAAAGCCTGATAACATTCCCATGTGGTTTGCACGTCGCGAACGGCATAAGTGATCATGGCATCGTCAATCGGTCCGTCGAAGTCGTCATATTCCAGTTTGGGATGGGGCACCTTCAACGTCCGGCTTAGACTGGCGAGCGTAAAGCCTTGCGATAACAGCGACGTTGCCAAGGTGTTTACGTCCACGAAATAGCCGCGCCGGACTGGTGTTTGAAGCTCGCGCTTAATCTGCCCCCGGCTATCGCGTTGCCGGTAAGGTGCCGCAAAATCGATCAGAGCGCAGCGCCGGGATAGATGCTTCACCCGCACGTGCGGCCAAATCTTTTGCTCGGATAGCGTGAACGTGAAGCCGCCATACATGGAACCACGGGCCGGACCATGAGCGACGGCGATGCGAGAAATGTCGAAAGGCAGATTGAAACCTATGATCCGGGCGCGAAGCTGATAGGCCCGCAAAAACAAGATTTCATCGACGAACTGGTCGCGGGTTAGAAGTGCGAGCCGCTGCCTCTTGGCAAATTCTCGCAGGGTCGCCAGCTCTGTCAAGGACACCCCTTCGGGATCATAGAACAGCCCTGAAAACTTTACGTCATTACCTTTGCGAAGCTGATAAGCTCCGAAGCGCAAGGCTTGCCCCGCATCGGTCTGCGTTTCGCAGTCGAACGTCAGCGTCCAGTCCGATGCACCCAAACCGCGATAGGGCTTTTTCGCTTTGGGAGCTTGAGCATAGGCCCGAAGGGAAATCGGCAAATGGTCTGTAATCGGGATCATGGCCGCGCCCCCTCTCCGGCCTGCAGTGCAGCACGTTCAATCAATGCAGCGCCAAATGCGGCGAGCTTTTCGACGGCCAGTTTGAGCAAGTCGGCCAGTCCGAGAAGAAAACGGCCAATCGCATGGAGCATGGGGTCAGCGTCAGGATCAAACGCGGGATGATCCTTTTGGTCATCGGTCACTTTGCGGTGACAGTTCCGGCATAGAATCACGGTGGCCTTATCGCAGCCATGATCGGCGACATGGTGCAGTTCCAGACAACGCGAATCCGCTTCGCCACATTCACCGCATAGGGGGTTATTGCTGCGCAGCCGTTCCAAGCGCCGTTGTTCGCGAATCTCGCGGGCAAGTTCTTTATCTGTCATTTCATATCTCACACACTGAGCCGGTATATTTGATGGAACACCTCGCCCCCGGCATGGGAGAGGCGGTAAAGTTCGTTGGGATCGGTTTCGAGCGGATGGGTTTTGCCGTTCGCATCGATCACGGATTGACCATCGAAGGGGCTAATCAGGTCAATGTCATTGGAGCGCAGGAAAGCGCCTACGGCTGCGAGGTGCCTGCCGTTGAGCGATGATTGCTCAAAATCGCGCAATATGAGTTCGACGGTTTCGCCGCCGGTGATGACGGTCATGCGGCGCGGACGGTTGTCTGTGATCCGCCACTTTTTACCTTGCCGCTCAGCTAGGCCATTGCCGCGCAGAAAGCTGCGGAATCGCTCTGCCGAAATCCCGGCTTCTTTGGCAGCACGGGCTTGATTGCCGGTTTCGCGCAACAGTTTCAGAGCGGTTTCAAGCTTGGCGTCACTTTTGATCGGCTTGGCTTTGATGGGGGTTTCGTTCGATTTGGCATGGCCGCGAGCCTGCGAACGGCTCAGGCCACGCTTCTCAGCGTTTGCCAAGCGGCGCTGATATTCAGCCTTGTAGTCGCGAACCTTCGCCACGGATGACACCTTTGAAACCGTCGCAGCGGGGGGTGCTGCGAATCGTCCAAAGGATCACCGGGGCGCGGCTCAGGATCGAATCCTCTTATGCTCACGCACCGGCAGCAATTCGGGGCTAATTCAAATCCTGCTAATTCGTTTTGGACCGCATTTTCGGACAATTGCTTTAGCCAAATTCTGATTGCTCAGGCCATTTCCCGAAACTTCGATTGCGCCAAGGAATTTACGAATTTGGTCACAGGCTGATTTACGAGGCAAATTGCAGAATTCGGGATTTTGCTTTTGTAGATGATCGATAGCCGCATTGATGGAGTGGACCGAACCTTTTGCATTACCGGGCGTGGCCGGAAAAATGTCCAGTTTGGCTATTCTGATACGAGAATAAATGACCCCTTCGTATTCAAAGGTAGCCTCATTCCAGTCAGGATCACCATCCCCGAATTTATCGGGATCGATCAGTACAGGGGCTTGACTGCGGGAAGGCGCAATTCTGTAGCCTGTTGCGAGCAACTGCCCGTTGAATAGTTCTGTCAGCAGGTGGTCTTTCAGTTTAACCTCAATCTCACGGCGTTTATGCGCGTTTGATAAAGCCACTTTGACGGTGGAGGCCCCATTATCGCGAATGCTCGTGTACGACATTTCAGCCAAAGCTTGGAGAAATTCGGGCAATTTTTCGAATTCCGAACGCAATTCCGATGGCGCGAATTCGAGCCATGCGCGGTTTAGCGGAACTCCCGAATTCCATAGCTTTTTGGCGCGATTTGATGGCATTTTTTGGCGACTTTAACCCTCTATTTTCGCGACAAATATCTACATTTCCTATAGAAAAGGAAAATGCTGGAAAACATCGAAATCAAGCCGGACCAAGCAGCCGATGATTGGGCAATTCGTTCGGAATTTTGGCTATCGGAATATGCGCAATTGCTACCCGTTCGAAAGGCAAGGCAACGCAATCCAGCACCGCTGATTTTGAATGGCCACGGCGTTTCAATGCGGATCGAAAACGGGGCGCTGGTCATTCGTGATGGCTTTACCCATTACCCGCAGAAGCAAATCAGGTATCGGTTTTTCCCGCGTGATTTCGAATTGCCGACGCGGATCATGTTGCTGGACGGCAGCGGCACTTTATCCTTCGACGTGCTGTCATGGCTTGCAGATCAGGGGGTAGCGCTTGCCCGGATCAAATCCGATGGCAACGTTGCGATTGTTGCCAGCAGTGCGGGTTATGCTGGCGACCGGCAAAAGATCGAATGGCAATTGGCGATGCGGGCGGACATGGCCAAGCGCCTTGGCTTCGCCGCAGACCTTATCCAGCGTAAAATCGCATCAAGCATTGTAACGCTCGAAGCGCACATTCCGCCATCAGACTTGCGCGATATGGCCGTTGCCAAGGCCCACGCCGGGATTGAGCGGCTAGAGCGTGAAACCTTTACCGACATGAACGCTATCTTTGCTATCGAAGGCGAATGCGCATCAGCCTATTTCCGTTCATGGCAGGGTTTGCCGGTTCAATGGAAGGGTGTAGCGCGCCGCCCAATTCCGCAAGATTGGCACACTTACGGATTGCGCAGCTCACTTGCGACAGGCGTGAAGGCCGAAAACCGGAACGCATCTCACCCCGTCAATGCCATGTTGAACTATGCTTACGCTGTGAAGCTGGCAAAACTGCAGATCGAAGCCATCGCAGAAGGATACGATCTTACCATCGGGATCATGCACAACAGCAAGCGGGGCAGTCACGCATGGGCACTCGATATGATCGAATTGGAGCGCTCAACCGTGGACGCGAAAGTCCTGCAATTCGTGCGCGATAAAACCTTCACACCGGCAGATTTCATTCTGCGCAAGGATGGCTGTTGCAGGCTATCGCCGCAACTCGCACGGGCAATAGCAGGATTAATCTAGGCCCGCTTTTTCCGTCCCGGTTTGAGGCCCGCAATTGCCGTATCCAGCGCTACCGGCTGAAATAGTTCGGCAAGTTCAATTCCCAGAACGCCTGCAATTTTGTCGAGCGTGTCCACGCTTGGGTTTTCATCGCAGCGCTCGATACCGCCAAGGTATGATCGATCAATTGCAGCATCGAAGGCGAGTTGTTCTTGCGAAACGCCCTTGGCCACGCGAACACGTTTGATGTTTTTCCCAACGAGTTCGCGGCCCTTCATGGGCACGATAGAGCGTTAAACCTTGGCTATAAAACCACTGGATATATCCATCATATTAACGATTTGGGCCTTACGATTCTGCCGAAACCGGTTCGGGGGTTCAAATGCTCAAAGGAATGTTCTCTCTGTCTTTCAGCATCCTGCTCGCAGGGTGCAGCGTGTCAGAAGCGGACTATTCGGGATCATATGTGGGCGGCGATGATGCCGCTGTAATCCAGCTTCAGCTTGTCGAAGGGCAAAA
The DNA here is from genome assembly GCA_041639595.1 of Porphyrobacter sp. Lineage (GTDB taxonomy): Bacteria > Pseudomonadota > Alphaproteobacteria > Sphingomonadales > Sphingomonadaceae > Erythrobacter. The sequence goes on along the minus strand of JBEQBX010000142.1, from coordinate 102 downwards.
TGGTGTCAATCGGCATTGAAAATTGACCCCCTATCGGCACGCAAAATTGACCCCCTTTGGGGGCTGAAGGCGGTTATCCCGGTAGTCCATAGGAGGGCCCCG
>JBEQBX010000141.1:0-6762 GCA_041639595.1 Porphyrobacter sp. | reverse complement strand
TCGCTGTTGTAGTCGGTCTTAGGGTTGTTGATGCAGAAGTAGCCCGCCGCGCGCATCAGTTCGGGATAAGTGCGGAAAGCTTGCGGCAGCTTGGCTTCGGCCCGCATGTGCTGGGCCGGCGAGCAGCTCTCGGGATTGACGCCGGTCAGCATGGCGAAGCGTGACGGCGCACAGACTGGCGCATTCGAATAGGCATTGCGGAACAGCACGCCCTTTTTGGCCAACGCGTCGATGTGCGGCGTATGGGCCAGCTTGTCACCGTAGGCGCCGACATAGGGATTGTTGTCCTCACTCACCAGCCAGAGGATGTTCGGCAACGCGCGGGGGGTCTGGCCTTGGGCCGCTGTGCAACCAGCTGCCCCGAGTCCTAGAGCACCGAGGGCCATGGCTTGGCGGCGAGTGTGTGACATTGTGCGGCGTTCCCACTGCAGGCGCATGAATAACATTGATCAGCTTACCCACCGGGCCTGGCAGTCGGAAAGCTTGTGGCCGGCCAGCGTGCGCAGACTGGCCGACCCAAGGAATTGGCCCGGTAAGCCAGCTCACCGGGCCAATGCTCTCTCAGAATCGGAAGCCGAGCGAGGCCCCGAAATAACGGTCTGCATTCTTGGGACGGAAAGCGTAGACGTCAACCACACTAAGGTTGTTACCGATAAGCGCGGACGAAGAGGTGGTCGTGTAGAAGTTCTGGTTGAACAGGTTCTTCACGAAGACCGTGAGCGTGTAGCGCGAATCCGGCGCTGAAAGCCCGATGCTGGCATCGACCAGCGCATAGCCGTCCTGAGTCTGCAGCGGGTCCTGCTCGATCGCGAACTGAACGTCGCTTTGGTAAGATAGGTCGACCTGAACGAAGCCATTGAGTGAGGACGTGACGGGCCCTTCCCAGCGGGGGCTTACGTTGAACCGCCACTCGGGCGAAACCGGAAGCTGCCCACCCCGGACGTCCTGCACAAGGCCACTCGTTGCCACGCTGCCGTTCGGCACACTGAACTGATAGCGATAGCAGGTGTTGACGGGCCGGGTTCCACCCAGTGGGACAGTGATTGCGCTGGGCTGCAACTGGGTTGGGCAGTTCAGGCCGTCAACGTCGAGGGTGGCCTGTTGATAGGTAACGGCTGCGCTGACGGAAAAACGGCGCGACGGACGGAGCGTGGCTTCGATTTCCACACCCTTGGTGCGCGAGCTGCCCGCATTGGTCGGCTGAAAGGCGATCACGCCATTGGCCGGGTCGCCGCGGTTGGCCTGGACCTGAAGGTTGGTATAGTCCGCGAGAAACGCAGCTGCCGCTACGCTCAGCGAGCCGTCCGATGTCGAGCCCTTGAAGCCCACTTCATAGGCGTTCACGCGCTCAGGCTGGATCACCGGGTTATTGCCGAAGTTGGCCGTGGGCTCGGTGTCGATACCCTGGCCCTTGTATCCGCGGGTATAGCTTGCATAAACCTGAGCACGGCGGCTGAATTCGTACTGCAAACCGGCCTTGCCGGTTATTGCATCGTCGCTGGCGCGTTGTGTGCCGCTGGGATTGATGGCCCCGAACGATGCATCGCCGGGAACCACCACGCCCAGTTGGCTGCCGGTCACAGAGATCGACTCATGCTGCAAGCGGATCCCTGCCAGCACCTTCAGCTTGTCAACGATTGCCAGCTGGGCTTGGCCAAACGCTGCGATGTGCTCGTTCTTTAGCTTGGATGCGGCCGAGAACGAGCCAAACCGTATGTTGGCCGTCGGACAGGGTTGACCGAACACGCCGGCTACGCAAGTCGCTCTACGACGCTGGAAGGTCCGGTCGAGGTTCAGATTGGAGTAGAACCCTCCGACCGTGTAAGTGAACGGCCCCGAACCTGCGGAATCCAGACGGATTTCCTGCGAAAACTGCTTGGTTCCGGTGAACCCCTGGTTGTCGTTGAACAGCGCGTTCGCTTGCGGGGTAATGAAGATTGGCACGGTCGAGCCGAAACGATCAACCTCGAAATTGTTGGTAAGCTTGAAATCCTGATAGGCCGTGATCGACGTCAGCTTCGCCCACCCCAGGTCGAGATCGCCTTCGAGCGAATAGGTCTTCTGATCGGAGTTCGCGTAGGTCAGGCCGTTGTTCCAAACCTGTGTAGTGTCGGGGGAAATGAGCGCCCCGCCGTTGACCTGCGGTCGCAGGGGGTTGTTGGCTCGAACCAGAACCTGCTGGCAGCAATTGGCGTCGTTCTTGCGGTATTCCGCAGAGGCAAGGAGCGTCAGCGCGTTATTGACATCCCATTGAAGCTTGCCGCGCACCCCCCAGCTTTCAAAGCCGCCATCCTTCTTGCCCGTGGCGATGTTGTCCTGGAAGCCGCCCACGCTGTTGTAGTATCCGGTCACGCGGGCCTTCAGCCCTTCGGTGATGGGGCCGGAGATGGTGCCACTGGCGCGATACTCGTTCAGTTCGGCGATCGTGAAGGTGCCGCGGGCCTGCAAATCGCTCGACGGGCGAGCCGTGACCACGTTGATCACACCCGCAGTTGCGTTCTTGCCGAACAGCGTGCCCTGAGGGCCACGAAGAACTTCGACGCGCTCAATGTCGGCGAAGTCCGAGAAGTTCTGCGCCTGGCGCGCAGCGACGACGCCATCCACCACTACGGAAACGGATGGCTCCACACCCTGGCTGAACAGGGAGGTGCCCACGCCGCGAATACGGAAACTGGTGTTGGTGGGGTTGTTGCCCTGCTGAAACGTCAACGAAGGAACCGCAGACACAAGGCTGCTGGTGTCATTGATCTGCCGGTTTTCCAGCGCCTGGCCAGTCACGGCGGTGACCGCCAGCGGTACATCCTGCAGCCGCTCCTGGCGCTTCTGCGCAGTTACGATGATTTCGCCACTAGAGAGTGGCTCAGCTTCGTTGGCGGGTCCAACATCGGCCGACGCTTCTTGCGCGTAGGCAGACTGAGCCACAGCACACAGGGCCGTTGTAAACAGGCAGATCGAGGAAATTTTGGTCACGTCAGGTCCTCCCAAGGGTTTATCGACCTTTTTGGTATGACCACTCCTACTCCAAAGGTAAGATGTAAGCAAGGGAGGAACTGCCAATAATCGAGCATTCGGCGCGACTCTATAAGTCATAAGGTGAGCTTATATGGTTATAAATTAAGACAATGCTCTAGAAAATCATTTGGTTAATCTGGTCAGGCATCTTTCGTGCAAATCATGGTTTCAGGCCAAGGGTCGGAGGTCTTATGGCTTGCCAGCAATGTCTTCTGGTAAGACCAGAGAACTTAACTATTCTAGCATTGTTTCGAGATCGCCGTATGCAGGTCGTGAGTTATCGTTGAAGGCCCGCGTTCGGATGGGCAATCCGCCCAGCGGTCACCGCACTTCAGCACCTGGATGATGCCGGAGATTACTTGCCGATGATCGACCCGCCGCCTTTTCAGGGCAACCATTGCGAGGCCGAGCTTTGACCGCGAGGAATTTGTCCACGCCGCCTTGAATCTCGCTCTCAGGTTGTGCCGGTGCCTTGAGGTCGATGCCCACGTGACGGGCGGGCTGAATCCAAAGGTTAGCTTGTGACACTTTGCCTTCGGGTAAAGTGTCACACGGGACAAATGTTGGAATTCGGCAGCGCCAGACTCCCCCGGGGATTCACAGGAGTCATGTTATGTGCTTTGTTGAATCCCTGAATGTTCCAGACTGCCATCCTCCCCGGCCCGTCTTCCCATGGCGCGATGTCCTCCCTGCTGAACTGCCTTTCGCAGGCCAGTTCCAGGCCACGCTATGCGTTCATGGTGCTGAGCCTGATCGCCGAGGTTGCCGACGAGAAGGGCGAGGCCGGGCCGTTCGTGCGGCGCGGGCGGCAGGCCTTCACCCTGCGGGACTGGTTGTGCGACAGCCTTGCCCCGATGGGCGCGCGCGACCCTCGCCGTGTGGCGCTGACCGAACGGGTGCGGTCTGACCTGATCCTCGAGGACCGCATGCCCGAAGATCCGGAACACGCGGCGCAAGTGATCGAGGATGAAGTGCGTGCGCGCGTGCGGGCCTCGGGCAAGAGCAACCTCAGCCGCGCGGTTTCGGAACTGGTCGGAGCGGGCCTGCTGCGCCGCTATTACAAGGGCTATGCCATCGACCACGAAAACCGCGGCGGGCAGCGCCACGCGGTCTATGTCCTGCAGGGGAAGGCGCGTTGCCTGCTGCCGCAGGTCCGCCCCGTGCCGGCCCAGCGGCGCAGCGGGGCGGTTCAGGGCGAGCTGCGATTCTGAGCCGGAACCTGAATATCGGTTAAGCGTTAGGTGCTGCAATGACGCAGCCCCAATGGCTTTCACTGGCCACCCTTGGCGGGATGATGGCCCTGTTTCTGTGGGGGCGCTTCCGATATGACGTAACCGCAGTCATCGCGCTGTTGTTTGCGGTGGCGATCGGCGTGGTATCGCCGGATGCGGCGTTCACCGGTTTTTCCGATGACATCGTGGTGATTGTCGGCTCGGCGCTGGTCCTTTCCGCCGCAGTGCAGCGATCGGGCATGATCGAGCGACTGTTGCAATCGCTGGCACAGCGCATCCGCAAGCCGCAGCGGCAGATGCTGGTGCTTTCGGCGGCGGTGGGCATTTCATCGGGCTTCATCAAGAATGTCGGCGCGCTGGCCATGCTGATGCCGGGGGCCGTGCAGATGGCCCGTCGCAACAAGGCATCGCCGTCGCTCTATCTCATGCCGATGGCCTTTGCCTCGCTGCTGGGCGGGCTGACCACGCTTATCGGCACATCGCCCAACATCATCGTCAGCCGCGTGCGCGAGGAGATGACGGGCGAGCCGTTCCGCATGTTCGACTATCTGCCGACCGGCATAGCGCTGCTGGCGGTCGGGCTGGTGTTCCTTTCAGTTGGCTGGCGCCTGTTGCCCACCGACCGCCATGCCGCGCAGGGGATGTCGGAGGCGATCAACATCTCTGCCTATGTCATCGAGGCAACGGTCACGACGGGATCGCCCGTCGCGGGCTTGACCGTTGCCGAGTTTGTCGAGCGGCATGACGGCGAGGTTGAGGTTGCCGGCCTGCTGCGCGGCGACATGCGCGGCGAGGTTTCGCCGGACACGCATATTGGTGAAGGCGATGTCCTGATCCTCAGCGGCGAGCCCAACATGCTCGAACAGGTCATCGGCGCCGACCGGCTGACACTTGCGGGCGACGACGAAGATGGCGACGGCCGCAAACCGGACGGCATCGGTGTTATCGAGGCCGTGGTGCATGCCGATTCCGGGCTCATCGGGCGCACTGCCGGGCGTTTGCAGATGCGCGAACGGCTGGGCATCAACCTGCTGGCCATTTCGCGCGAGGGCGAGACCATCGCCAACAAGCCCGGCAATACAGTGCTTCAGGCCGGCGATGTTATCGTTCTGCAGGGACCGCTCGATACCCTGCCGGCGCGGCTTGCCGAAATGGGTGCGCTGCCGCTGGCTGAGCGCAAGATCGGATTGGGTTCAAAGCGTACCCGGTGGTTGCCACTGGCAATCCTGGCCGCAGCCATGGTTGCGGCAGGGACCGGCTTCGTACCGGCCGCGCTGGCGTTCTTTGCCGCTGCGGGGCTGACCGTGATCACCGGGGCGCTGCCTGCGGACGAAGCGTACAAGGCCATCGAATGGCCGATCCTCATCATGCTGGCCGCGCTGATCCCGGTCAGCGCATCACTGCAAACGACCGGGGCATCCGACGTGATCGCCACGTCGCTTGCCGATTTTGCCGTGAAGCTTCCCGCCTGGGGTGCGGTCGCGCTGATCCTGGTCGCGGCCATGGCGGTGACGCCATTCCTCAACAACGCGGCGACCGTGCTGGTCATGGCCCCGATTGCCGGCGTCTTCGCCCAGCAACTCCACTACCGCCCCGAAGCCTTCCTGATCGCGACGGCGGTGGGCGCGGGTTGTGATTTTCTCACCCCGATCGGCCACCAGTGCAATACACTGGTGCTGGGGCCGGGAGGATACCGGTTTGGTGATTACGCCCGGCTTGGCGCGCCGCTGTCGCTGCTGGTGGTGCTGATCGGCACGCCCCTGATCCTGTGGTTCTGGCCGCTGTGACCTGACACTGCAAGCAGACACGCGGTTCGAAATTTCCTTGAAACTCCCAGCTCCTCCGCGCACTAGGCATGCCCATGCGGATTGCCATCGTCGATGAAAGCGCCAGCCGTGCCGCGGTGATCCGCGAAGGGCTGGCCACGCTGGAGGACTGCGAGATCTTCGTGGTCACCGAGCGGCGTGGGCTGGTTGCCAGCATCGGCGAGATCGCGCCGGACATCGTGCTGATGGACCTTGGCAACCCTTCGCGCGACGTGCTGGAGGAATACTTCGCCGTCAGCCGGGTGCTTGGCCGGCCCATCGCCATGTTTGTAGATGAAAGCGACGAGGAATCGATCGCGGCCTCGGTCGATGCCGGAGTTTCGTCCTATGTCGTCGATGGCCTTTCAGCGCACCGCATCAGGCCGATCCTCGATCTTGCCGTGCGCCGTTTCAACGCCTTTGCCCGGCTGGAGGCTGATCTGGCCGAAGCCAAGGGCAAGCTGGCCGAGCGCGAGGTGGTCGACAAGGCCAAGCGCATCCTGATGGACAGCCGTGGGTTTTCCGAACCGCAGGCCTATTCCGAACTGCGCAAGACGGCGATGAACCAGGGCAAGCGCATTGCCGACATTGCCGAAGCGGTGGTTACGGCGCACCAGCTGATGGGAGGGAAGTGATGGCATCCGCAGCCACATCGGGTGAAATGACCATCGGTTTCCTGCCGCTGGTCGATGCCTGCCTGCCGATCCTTGCGC
>JBEQBX010000140.1:0-6776 GCA_041639595.1 Porphyrobacter sp. | reverse complement strand
TTCGGGTTCACGTCCCACTTCACGCCCGCCTCGATGTTCTCGAAGCTTTCGGGCGCAAGCGTCGCCTGCACCGGATCGAGCGCGCCGAACTGGTCGCCCGACTGCGGCAGGAAAGTGCGGGTGAAGCTGCCGTAGAAGCTGACGTTCTCCTGCGGCTTGAGGATCACGCCGAAGCGCGGCGACCACTTGCGGTCGGTGCGCGATGCGCCCACGCCGTTGATCGCATTGCGACCGGTGATGCGGAACTCGTCATAGCGAACGCCTGCGACGACCTGCAGGAACGAGGCCAGCTCGATCTGGTCCTGGATATAGGCCGAGATCGTGCGCACATCGGTGTTGCTGTTCGAGACGAGCGCGCCATAGGCCAGCGCGGGCACGGTCAGCCGCTGGGCTAGTGTTACGCTGCCGCTGGGAGTGTTGCGGCGCGTGGCGTGGGTGTCCTGATCGGCAAACTCGACCCCTGCCAGCAGGGTGTGGCCGATCCCGCCGGTCTGTCCGGTCCAGACGAGGTTTGCCTGCCCGATCCAGCTGCCGCGTTCGGTGCCGCTCTCGTATCCGGCAAGCGCGACGGTGTTGTTCGTGGTGTTCACGGCGCCGCTGGCGAAGATGTTGCCATAGAGCTTGTCGGTGTGGCTGTACTGGCCAAGCACGTTGAAGCTCAGATTCTCGGCCAGTTCGTGGTCGAGCCGGGCCTGAGCGATGTGGGCGACGACCGTGGCGATGTTGGTATCGGCGCGGCCGAAGAAGGTATTGTCATAGCCGGTCAGCGGCTTGCCGTTCAGCGAGGGCACGCCGCGATCGGTGATGCGGCGGTCATCGTCGTAGTTGTAGGACAGTTCGATCCGCGTGGCTTCGCCGGGCTGGAACGCCATGGTCGGGTTCACGCCGATGAAGCGCCCCTCGAACTCCTGGCGGTGGTTGTCGAATTCCTCGTAAGTGGCATTCAGGCGCCCGCCGACCGTTTCGGTGAACGGCTGGTTCCAGTCGGCGGCAAGAGCGAAGGCGCCGAAGCTGTCGACATTGGCGCTGGCCTGGCCCTTGGCGCGGTCAAGGTCGGGCGTCTTGCTGACGCGGTTGATCACGCCGCCGCCGCCGCCACGGCCGAACAGCAGCGCATTGGCGCCCTTCAGCACTTCGACGCGCTCGATGTTGTAGAGCGAGCGGTAGTACTGCGTGTCGTCGCGCAAGCCATCGAAATAGAAGTCTGCCGTGGTGTTCTGGCCGCGAATGGTGATCTGGTCGCGGTGGCCTTCGCCCTGACCAAGGACCACGCCCGGAACATAGCGCAGCGCATCGCCAAGCTGGGTGATGCCCTGATCGTCAAGCTGCTCGCGCGTCAGCACGGTGATGGTCTGCGGCACGTTGACCAGCGGCGTCGGCGTCTTCACCGCATTGGCATCGACCGGGCGATAGCCATCGGCGGTGCCGGTCACGACGATCACGGTGTTGGTCCCGGCAGCGTCCAGCGCGGCATCAGCGGGTACCAGATCTTCTGCAAAGGCGGCAGAAGGCATCATCATGGTTCCGGCGAGCAGCAGGCTGGAAAGACGGTTCACGGTAGTCCCCTTAACATTCACGTGTTTGCGATAATCATTCGCAAGAGGGCGAGTATTGCGACTCAATCGCACTTGCAAGCCAATTTTTGCGAATTTTTCGCAATAACATTGACCTGCATCAAAACGCGGGCATTGCGGCCAGTGTTTGCGGGGCTATGACGCGTGAAACGCACCTGCAGGAGGCACCGATGAAGGCAACGATCTGGCACAACCCGAATTGCGGCACCTCGCGCAATACGCTGGCGATGCTTGAGGAAGCCGGCGCGGACGTGACGGTGATCGAATACCTCAAGACCCCGCCCACCGCCGAAAAGCTCGCCCAGCTCTACCGTGATGCCGGCATCACCCCGCAACAGGGCCTGCGCCTGCGCGGCACCGACGCCGAAGAACGCGGCCTCCCTTCCGCCGACGACGCCACCGTCCTCGCCGCCATGGCCACCGAACCCAAGCTGATCGAACGCCCGCTGGTCGAAACCGAAAAGGGAGTGCGCCTGTGCCGCCCGAAGGAAAAGGTGCTGGAGATTTTGTGAGGCTGGCCCTCAGCCAAATGCTAAAGTCGCTGCTTGGCTCTCTCCCCTTCAGGGGAGAGATACGAAGGCTCGGCAGCTTGTCTGCCTAGCCGAAGTTGAGAGGGGCCATGCGTCGCGCGCTGCCCCTCTCCCAACCTTCTCCCCTGAAGGGGAGAAGGCTATGTGTGCAGTCCGGCCAGTTGCCAGAGAGTGCGTGCATACGACAGATGGCGTTTGTCAGGACACGACGCCATTGCGGTCATTGAACCAACCGCGCGTCCCTTGCATAATGAGGTATGAGCAGCTTTCAGGAAACACTTGTTCGGGTTCTTGATCCGGACGGGGTATATTGGACTTACGCAGGTGAGGAAGACCTAACCTCGTCTGTTGAGCGAACCGTCCAATTGAGGATTGATGTGCCTTCACAGCATGTGACGTCGGCGGTCGAGGCAATGGAGCAGGATGGTTGGACCTTTACCGAGCAGCCGGATGAACCAAGCGATCCTCAACAGCGGCTTTTTTTCCAGAGGCGTCAGAATTTGCTGCCAGAGACGAAAGTCACAATGCTAACAAATGCGCTACGAGTAGTTTTTCCCATTGAAGGCGCACGGTTGTGGACATGGATCACCGTTGAAGATCAGGACGACGCCTAGTCCGCTTTCCACCCCAAAGCAGCCACCCCAAAGCAGCCATCCCATCGCCATTACAAGAACGACAAAACCCGCCGCTCACGCAGCCCGGCAACCGTCTCCGCAGCTCAGGACTTCAGAAAAACAGAAACGGCTTGCCCGCCATGATCAGCGCGGCGGCGCAGCCGAGGACGATGGCCTTGCGCGCCAGTTCAAATGCCGAGACATCGGCGAGGGGCGCGTGGATGAGGGCGATGGTGCGGGCCATGTCGCAGCCATGCGCCCTCATCTCTTAACTTTGGGTAAAGGGCTTAGCCCTCCAGCCACTCCAGCAGCGATGCCAGGCAATCGCGCGCCAGCAGCTTCGAGCGTTCGGGGCTCCAGCCCTGTTCCTTGCAGGGCAGGTCGTCGTTGTCCTTGAACGGCATCTCCAGCGTCATCGCCACGCAGCCGAAGCGGTGGGCGACCTGGTTGGTGCTCATCGTCAGGTTGGCGCGGCCCGGTGCGGCAATCGGATAGCCGCGCCGCGTCTGGAAATCGGGTGTGCGGCGTTCGAGGATGCGGCGATAGCGTTCGTAGGATGCGCCAAGCTCGTCGGTCCACGAAGGGATGCCTTCAAAGCCTGCCAGGAACACGTGCGGGATCGCCTCGTCGCCGTGGACGTCCATGGCAAAGTCCACGCCGCTCTCGTCCATGGCATTGCGGATCGCCAGCACTTCGGGCGAGCGTTCCGGCGTCGGCTCATGCCATTCGCGGTTGAGGTTCACGCCCACGGCATTGGTGCGCAGGTGCCCCCGGCACGATCCGTCCGGATTGGCATTGGGCACCACGTGGAAGCGGCAGAGCTGGCGCAGGCGGCGGCCATGCGGATCGGCTGGATCGGTCAGCAATTCGAGCGCGCCTTCGATCCACCATTCGGCCATCGATTCGCCGGGATGCTGGCGGGCATAGAGCCACACCTGTTTCGGACCCTCGCCCACTTCGAGGCAGTCAATCGGCTGCCCCTCGATGCTGGTGCCAAGGTTGCGGAGGGTAACGCCGGGCAGCGCCGCCGTCTGCGCCACCAGATCGTGATGCCGCTCCATCGAATAGGGCGCGAAATAGGCGAACCAGCAGGTGCCGGCCTCGGGTGTGTGGCGGATGGTCAGCGTGCCGCCGTCCTCGCCCGGATCGTATGTGGTCTCGGTACGGCCCCAGTATTCGCGGTCTTCGGAAAAAGCGGCGCGGTATCCCGGCCAGCCGCCCGGATAGGCGGAATTGCCAAGCCCGGTGATCTTCAGTTCCAGTTCGCGCGCGCCCTCTCCCGATTCTGCCGCGCCATCGACGCGGAAATGGAACCACTGAAAGAACTCGGAATCGCGGTCCTTGCGGATTGCCAGCTTCGCGCGCGCGCCTGAGACGGAGAGCACTTCGATATTGCCGGAATCAAACGCGGCATTGATGCGGATGTCATTCATTTAACGGTGATAGTCTCACCCGACGTGCCGGGGAAGCCCGAGAACAGGGCACGGGCAAGGCGCGGCGCGGCCAGCGTTGGCGCAGCCTCGGGCGCCTTGGCCTTCTCGCGGTTCTCAGCGCGGCCTTCCCACAGCGCCTCGCCGGTCCTGCGGTCGCGGATGCGCACCGAAAGCTGCGTCACCACGTATTCCTTCGGACCCCCGCCAAGATTGATGCCTACGCCCAGCCCGACGCCGCCGCCATAGCTCCCGGTCGATCCGCCAACGCCCACGCTCACCGGCCCGCGCTGCTTCTCGCGCTTGAGCACCTCGCGGTCGACGCGCACTTCGGCCACCGCATCTGCCGCGCCGGGCGTTGCGCTGCCAAAGCCGTTGGCGGTCAGCTCCTTCTGTACCGCGGCAAGCCAGATTCGGTTTTCAAGGCTGGCCTGATCGACACCCGGTGCCGGCTCGACGATCACCGCAGCCCCCTTCAGCCGAGGCAGCGTCTGCGCGGTGTGGAAGCGGGTCACCTCGATCGATGCGGGCTTGGCCATGGCCGGGGCGATGGCCAGCGCAGAAAGGGCAGTTGCGGCAATCAGGCGTTTCATCGTTCTGCGTCCCATTGTCTTGCTGAACTGGTGCAACGCCGCGCTGCTCGTCGCAATGCCAATTGGCACAGCTGCGGCGTTCAGCTGGCCGGAACCACCTGCGCATCGGCAAACCTGGCGAACAGGGCCGAGGCCAGCCGTGCCGCCACCGCGCCGTTGTTCAGGCCATCGTCGTCCTCGCGCGTCTGCGCTTCGGCGTGGCCTTCCCACAGCACGCGGTCGGTTGCCTTGTCGCGGATGCGCACATCCAGCCGGGTCGAGACAATCGCCTTCTTCGGCTTGGTCAGATCGATGTTCAGCGCCATCGCGGTGTAGTTGCCGCGATTCGAAACGCCCACTTCCATCGCGCCCGAAACCGGCTTGCGCTTGGCCTCCTCGGGCACCACCTGCTCATGCCGTATGCCGATCTGGGCGACCTGCCCGCCTTCGGCGCCGCTCACGGCCGTCTGGTAACCCAGCTTGGCCAGCTGATCGACGACGGCGGCTTCATAGACCGGAAGCTTCCACTCCGCCTCTGCGCCTTCCACCGCAGCCACGGTGATCGGCCCCTTGCCCAGCAGCGCCGCCGCATCGGCTGCCTGGAAAGCCTCGACTTCAACCTTGCGCGAAGGCTCGGCCCCCCTTTGCCCGCCTTGCCGCCCGATCCGCTGGTCCATCGGCGTGTCCCATCGCCCGCTCATCGGCACTGGCTGGGCATGCAATGCCGAACCAGCGGAAATTAGCGCCACGGCGGACAAGATCGATTTGGCTTTCATTCGTGATTTTCCCGTAAGGGGTGGGGCGCGACCGGCACGAGCGTGTAAAACTTTCGCGCTGTCGCAACAATGAACGCGCAAGGGGCGCAAATCCTGCGCCAACCCGGAGTGAATTGCCAATGACCAAGGTTCCCGTTCTCGTCACCGGCGGCGCAGGCTACATCGGCAGCCACGCGGTGCTGGCGCTCAAGGATGCCGGATACCCGGTCGCGGTGATCGACAACCTGGTGACCGGCTTCCGCTTCGCCGTTCCCGATGGCGTGCCATTCTATGAAGGCGATATCGAGGATGCCGACCTGCTCCAGCGCATCTTTGCCGAACAGGGCACCCGCGCCGTCATGCACTTCGCAGGGTCCGTGGTCGTGCCCGAATCGGTATCGGACCCGCTCAAGTACTATCACAACAACACCGCCAAGAGCCGCGCCCTGATCGCCGCCGTTGTCGCGTCGGGGGTGCCGCACTTCATCTTTTCCTCGACCGCTGCCACTTATGGCACGCCCGAGGTCTCGCCGGTCACCGAGGATGCGCCGCAGCGCCCGATCAATCCCTATGGCATGTCCAAGCTGATGACGGAGGCGATGCTGGCCGATGTCGCCGCCGCCCACCCGCTCAACTACTGCGCGCTGCGCTATTTCAACGTGGCGGGTGCCGATCCCCAGGGCCGCACCGGCCAGTCGACGGCAGGCGCCACGCACCTGATCAAGGTCGCGGTCGAAGCGGCACTCGGCAAGCGCGCCTCGGTCGGCGTGTTCGGCACCGATTTCGATACGCCCGACGGCACCGGCGTGCGCGATTACATCCACGTCTCCGACCTTGCGGCCGCCCATGTGCTGGCGCTCGAGGCGCTGATCGCAAATCCGTCCGATTCGCTCACCATGAACTGCGGCTACGGGCGCGGCTTCTCGGTGCTCGAAGTGCTCGACTCGGTCGACCGCGTGACCAACCGCCGGATCGTGCGCGAGATGCAGGGCCGCCGCGCGGGCGATCCCGCTTCGCTCATCTCCGACAATCGCCGCATCAGGGCAAGGCTGCCGTGGGTGCCGCAATACGCCGATCTCGACACCATCGTCACCCACGCGCTGGCGTGGGAGCGCAAGCTGGGCGAGCTTCGCGGTCAGTAGGCGCGCCCGTCGCCATAGCGCTTGCGCCATTGTGCGTGAGTGATGAAGCTGCCGTCAGGCTGGCGCAGCAGTTCACACTGGGTCGCCGTCGTCCGGCTGATCTCGGGCCAGTTGTCCATGCGGTCGGTGCCGAAATTGAAGCACAGGAACACCGCGCGC
>JBEQBX010000139.1:0-6834 GCA_041639595.1 Porphyrobacter sp. | reverse complement strand
CACCGGCTGCGGCTCAGGCGTTGCGAGTGGCGGCGCAGGCTGAGGCGCAGGTTCATGCGCAGGCTTTGGTGGCGCAGGTGCCGGGTCACCAAACAGCGATACCTGCCCTGCCGCTTCAAGTTCGGCAGCAGAAGGGGTGTTTTCCTCCTCTTGCGGAGGATCACCAAACATATCGGGGGAATCGGCCATCGCTTACTTAGCTAAGCGTTCGAGCAGGAAATGTCGAATGTCCCTGCGGGGGTATTCGGTGGATTGACGCACCCTGCTCGCCATGAAAACCTGACGCCATGACAGCAATCCAGCCCGGCCGTTTCACCGCAAAGTTCGATCAACCGCTGGCCGTGTTCGTTATCGGCATGCGCATCAATCACTTCCGCAAGATCGGCAAATGGCTGCCCGTGGCCCGATCCATGGGGCCAATGATTCGCGAACTGGCGCGCAATCCGCACAGCGGGTTCCTTGGCGTCGAAACGATGCTGCGGAACCATCGCACCATCGTGATGCTGCAATATTGGCGTGATTTTGACAGTCTCGAAGCCTACGCCCGTGACCGCGATCAGCATCACTGGCCTGCGTGGGTCGCCTTCAACAAGGCCGTGGGCAGCGATGGCACGGTCGGCATCTTTCACGAAACCTATGTCGTGCAGGCAGGAGCCTATGAATCCGTCTATGGCAACATGGTGCCCTTCGGCCTTGGCAAGCTGCAAGGCGTGGTCCCGGCCACAGGATCACGCAACGAAGCGCGTTCACGCATGAAAGCATCGATTTCTGGAGACTAAAGGAGCCGGCCGACCCGCCGCAACCCGTTGTGGCTGCTTCCTTCCGGACCTGACCAGGTTGGCGGACGCAAACGTCCGACCGACTCCCGGCGCGGCATATGGAGAGGAAGCGGGGCCTTGTCCAGCCCTGCCCGAACGAGCCTACCTAAAATTATCCGCGTAGCTCTGCAGCTTCAGCTTGCGCGGCGGCGTCGGGATCACCCGCACATCGATGCCATACCGGTCGGCATAGGCCTGCGCCTCATCCTGCGATGCAAAGGCCAGCACAACCTGTGCCTGCGTATCGCCCGATCCGGCCCAGCCCATCAGCGGGTCAGGGCGCCGGGCCTCTGCCGGTTCAAATTCGAGAATCCAGTCGCTGGTCCGGGCCTTGCCGGACTGCATGGCGTTTTTCGGGCGCTGATAGATGCGTGCTGACATGGGCGTTCGCTTGCACACGAATCAGAGCGCAAATCAAGTCCGCTTTTGCGCGTTAAAGGCGTTCTTGGTCTTCAGGCTAGGGTCTTCGGCCCAAGGTTCATCTGGCCAGCGATGCTTGGGATAGCGGCCCTTCATGTCCTTCACCACATCGCGCCACGATCCGCGCCAGAAGCCCGGCAGGTCCGCCGTCGTCTGGATCGGCTTGCCCCCGGGACTGGTCAGGCTCAACAGCAGCGGCTGCGGCGGCTGACCGACGCAAGGATGGCGGTCCAGCCCGAACAGCGCCTGCACCCGCAGTTCAACGCAAGGCCCGCCTTCGTGGCCATAATCAATGGCATGGCTGGTCCCTGCCGGAGAACGGAACTCTGCCGGAGCAAGCCGGTCCAGCACCTGCTTCTCGTTCCAGTCGAGCCGGTTTGCCAGTGCCTCGTGAAGCTTGCCCGCACCGATCTGCAGATCGCGACGCCCCGTCAGCAGCGGCCCCAGCCAAGCTTCCAACCCATCCAGCAACGCCGCCTCCGAAAGCGCGTCCAGCCCGGCATAGCCCGCCCGCACGATCAGCGCCCGCGCCGCATCGCCCAGCGGCAAAAGCGCAAGGCCACCCTCGCGCACCACTTCGATCAGTTTGGCCGTCACCGCCTCTGCATCGGGCTTGGGATCAGGCACCCGCGCCAGCACGATGGCCCCCAGCCGCCGCTCCAGTCGTGCTTCCACCCGGCCTTCACTTGCATTCCATGTCAGGCTGTGCCGCTCTTCAAGTCTGTGTGAAAGATGGCGCGTAACTTCTTCATCAGTCACCGCAATCGCTGCCGTGATCCGCGCGCCCTTGGCCTCGCCCTGCGCATCGCCAATCACCAGCCATTTCGCTGTGGCGAGCGGCGATGCGGCATCCAGCCGATACCCGCGCCCGCCTGAAGAGAGCCACTCCTCCCCCGTTGCCGACCGCGCCCGCGCTATCCGGTCGGGGCAAGCTTCAGCCAGCAACACGCCCAACGGCACTTCGCGTTTGCATCCTTCGACAGGCTCAGGATGAGCGGATTTGGTGCTGGAAACCTGCTCATGCTGAGCCGGCTTTCTTTTCTGATCCCGCTCGTGCTGAGCCGGCTTTCTTTTCTGATCCCGCTCATGCTGAGCTTGTCGAAGCACCTTGACGGCCAACTCCGCCCAACGCCCCGCCAGCTTCCGCGAACCTTCGGCCCGCCCGCCGCGCTCGCGGTCCCAGCGCTCCAACCGCTGCGCCAAATCCTCGCCGCGCCCGCCAAGCCCGCGCTCTTGCAACAGCAGCGCCAATCGCGCCGCCTCTTCCGCTTGCTCCCGCTCAGCCGCAAACAGCAGCATGTGCGCCAGCGCCGGCTCCATCGGCAACCGCGCCATCGCCCGCCCATGCGGGGTTATTTCAAAGGTTTCCCGCTCACCCTGAGCCTGTCGAAGGGCGAGCGCACCCAGGGCCACCAACGCCCCCCGCGCCGCGCCCATCGCTGCCGCCGGCGGCGGATCAAGCCAAGCCATCCCCGCCACATCACCCGCGCCCCACTGCGCAAGCGTCAGAGACAAGGGAGCCAGATCACTCGTCACCACCTCGGGCGGATCGAACGCAGGCCGCCCCGCATGCGCCGCCTCTTCCCACAACCGATAGGCCACCCCCGGCCCCTGCCGTGCAGCACGCCCTGCCCTTTGCGCCGCCGAGGCCTGACTCGCCCGCGTCGTCACCAGCCGCGTCACCCCTGCCGCCTTGTCAAACTCCGCCCGGCGCGAAAGCCCCGCATCGACCACCACCGAAACGCCTGCCAGCGTCAGCGATGTCTCGGCAATGCTCGTCGCCAGCACGATCCTGCGCCGCCCTTGCGGATCACGCCGAATCGCCGCGCGTTGCCCGGCCGGTTCAACTTGCCCATGCAATGGCAGAACCAGCGCCTGCGGCAACCGCTCTGCCAGCAAGCCCGCCGTCCTCTCGATCTGCGCCACGCCCGGCAAGAAGGCGAGAATGTCTCCCGCTTCCTCGCGCCACGCCGTCTGAATCGCCGAGGCCATCGCCGCTTCGATCTTCACATCCGGCCGCGCACCCAGCCACTTCACCGTCAGCGGATACGCCTTGCCCTCGCTCTCCACCACCGGAGCATCACCTAGCAACGCCGCAAATCGCGAACCGTCAATCGTGGCAGACATCACCACGATCCGCAGATCCTCGCGCAGCACCCCTTGCGCTTCCACCGCGAGCGCCAGCCCCAGATCGCTATCCAGATGCCGCTCGTGCGCCTCGTCAAACAGCACGGCAGATACGCCCTGCAATTCGGGATCGTTCAGGATCGTCGAAACAAAAATCGCCTCGGTCACCACCAGCACGCGCGTTTTGGCAGAGCGTTTGGCATCCAGCCGGGTGACATAGCCAATCGTCCCGCCCGCTTCCTCGCCCAGCAGTTCGGCCATGCGCTCTGCCGCCGCGCGCGCCGCCACGCGCCGGGGGGACAGCACGATCACTTGCCCGGTGCACCACGGCTCTGCCAGCAAGGCAGGCGCAACCGCAGTGGTCTTCCCTGCCCCCGGCGGCGCAATCAGCACCGCGCTCGGCCCCGCACGAAGCGCAGCCAGCAGGTCTGGCAAAACGGCATGGATCGGCAGGTCGCTCACGCCACGCGCCTTACGGTTCTTCGCCGTGCATTGGCAACCATCCGCCTCCCGTCGCGTTCAGGTCGCAATAACGGGCAAGGTGCTGTAGAGGCGGTGACATGAAGACCACGCTGGAATTCGTGGTGGCGCTCACCACCGGCATCCTGTTCAGCGGGGCCTTGATTGGTGCGATGATCCTCGGCATCGGCGCAGCTTTCGGCGGAAGCTGCTGGTGGCTCTGGCGGCGATACGGTCGCCGCAAATAACCTTACCCCATCGGATAGGGAATTTCGCGGCTCACCTTGTTGATCGCCTTCATCACATCATCGGGCAGCACCAGATTGGCAGCGGCAAGGATCGCATCCAACTGCCCTTCGGCCCCCACGCCAACAATCGTCGATGCCACGAAATCATGCTGCTTCGACCACGCCACCGCCATCGTCACCGGATCAAGCCCCGCCTCAGCCGCCACTGCCATGAACCGCTCGGTCGCCTCCAGCGTGCGCTCATTCACAAAGCGCCGGCCCATCTGCGCCTGCCGCCCTTCCATCGCCAGATAGCGCGAGAACCGTGCGCCTTCGGGCCGCGCGCCGCCATTGTACTTGCCCGAAAGCACCCCGCCCGCAATCGGCGAATAGGGGATCAGGCTCACCCCCTCCATCCGGCACACTTGCGCCAGTTCATCCTCGAACCGGCGGTTGTTCAGGCTGAAGTTGTTCTGGATCGTCTGATACCGCACCGTGCCCAGCTTTTCCGCCGTGGCGATGGACTTCATCAGCCCCCAGCTGGTCTCGTTCGAACAGCCGGTGATCCGCACTTTGCCTGCCCGCACCAGTTCGTCGAGCACTTCCATCGTCTCGTCATAAGCCGTGTCGTGATCCGGCCAGTGCGTCTGGTACAGGTCGATGTAATCGGTGCCCAGCTTGGTCAGACTGGCATCAATCGCCACCTCGATGTTCCGCCGGTCCAGCGCGGTCATGCCGTTGCGGCAGGGCGAGCGGAACCACACATGGCTTGGCCCGGAAACCTTGGTCGCCAGAATAATCGCATCGCGCGGCTTGGTTTTCAGCCACTTGCCCACGATCTCTTCGGTCCGCCCCACCCACTTGATATCGGGCGGTACGGGATAACCTTCGGCGGTATCGTAGAAATTGATCCCGGCGTCATAGCTGCGGTCCAGCACGCGCAGGGCTTCGGCCTCGTCCACCTGGCTGCCGAAAGTCATCGTCCCCATGCAGATGTCCGAAACGACAATAGCCGAACGGCCCAGGCGGCGATGCTGCATCAGGAATTCTCCGGGTAGGTCAGAACCGGCGCGCCACCGCAAACAGCGCCGCTTCGGTCATGGCAGACTTCGCCGCGCTTGCCGGGAAGCCCGAAATTGCATCGATGGCGCGTTGCGCATACATCCGCGCCCGTTCGCGCGTGGCATTTACCGCATCGTGCCGCCGGATCAGATCAATGGCATGAGCAAGATCGGCGTCTGACGAACGATCCCCGGCAATCGCTTCTTGCCAGAACTGGCGCTCTTGCTCATCGCCACGCGCATAGGCAAGGATCACCGGCAGGGTCATCTTCCCCTCGCGGAAATCGTCGCCCTGATCCTTGCCCATTTCAGCAGCATCGGAATCATAGTCGATCGCATCATCGGCCAGCTGGAAAGCGATGCCCAGATTGCGGCCATAGGAATCAAGCGCCAGTTCGTCTGCCTCGGATCGCTCGGCAACCACCGCCGCAATCCGGCAGGCGGCAGAAAACAGCGCCGCCGTCTTGGCCGCGATGATGTCGAGATACATTTCCTCGGTCGTCTCGATCTGCCGCTGGGCCACCAGCTGGTCGACCTCGCCTTCGGAAATCACCGCCGATGCGTTCGACAGGATACGCAGCACCTTGAGACTGCCATCCTCGACCATCAGTTCAAAGCTGCGGCTGAACAGGAAATCACCCACCAGCACCGTGGCGGGATTGCCGTAAACAATGTTCGCGGTCTTCTTGCCCCGCCGCATGTCGGACCCGTCAACCACGTCATCATGCAGCAGCGTGGCGGTGTGGATAAACTCCACTGCCGCTGCCAGCTTGTAATGACGGCTGCCGCCATATCCCAGCAGCGATGCACTGGCCAGCGTCAGCATTGGGCGCATCCGCTTGCCGCCTCCGGCAATCAGATGCCCGGCCAGCGTAGGGATCAGCGGGATGCGCGATTGCATCCGGTCAAGGATCACCGCGTTGACGCTGTTCATGCCTTCGGCCACGAGCGCCATCATCGGGTTGAGCGAAGGTTCCGCCTTGCGCGGCAGGTTGTGAACGGTTGCAGTCATGTCGTCTGATCGCTTGGCGGCAAGGGCGGCGCTTGGCAAGATGCATCTTGCGCTGTAGCGGCGCTTAGAGACCTTTTGACACGTCCGTAGAGCAGGGAACCAAGATGAGCGAAGATCCGGTTCTGGCAGGCTATCGCCAGTCCATCGACAATATCGATGCAGCCATGATCCACATCCTTGCCGAACGTTTCCGCATCACGCAGGCCGTTGGCGCACACAAGGCCGCCAACAAGCTCCCCGCCTCCGATCCGGGCCGCGAAGAACGCCAGATCGCCCGCTTGCGCCGCCTAGCCGAGGATGCGAAGCTTGATCCTGAGTTTTCCGAAAAGTTCCTGCGCTTCGTGATCGAAGAAGTGATCCGCCATCATGAGCGCGCGGCGGGTTCTGCGGACTGAATCTGCATTTCGAAAGTGCGCTCCCCCGCGCAGGCGGAGGCATCAGTCGTTTGAGACCGGCTACATGCGACGCAGGAAAGCCCTTCGCTGTTGCATTTTCGTCACCCTGAACTTGTTTCAGAGTCCATTTCTCCCCTCCCACGGACCGACCGTGGCGAAAGATTGATGCTGAGCCGAATGCCAGCGTAGCTAAACAAGTTCAGCATGACGATTTCAAAACTGAGTGGGACTGCGGAGCTAGCCCCCCCCCTCATCAATCCTCCAGCGGCACCCCCGGCACCTGCTTTGCGGTCCGAATCGTGAGCGACGTCTTCA
>JBEQBX010000138.1:0-6870 GCA_041639595.1 Porphyrobacter sp. | reverse complement strand
ATGCCACGGCTTCCTCGGGCGGCAGGCCCGGTTCTGCGGCAAGCGGAGCGGCAAGCAGGCATGCGACCGATCCTGCAAATATCATACGACGGATCATGCTGAGGCCTCCGGCATTTCGTCGGCATGGTCGGCCGGGCCTTCGCCGAAGCGTTCGTAGAGGATTGGCAGCAGCACCAGCGTCAGCAAGGTCGCGGTCACCAGCCCACCGATCACGACGATCGCGAGCGGCTTCTGGATCTCCGAACCCGGCCCGGTGGCAAACAGCAAGGGGACAAGTCCGAAGGCCGCAATGCTGGCGGTCATCAGCACCGGCCGCAGACGACGTTCGGCCCCGCGCCGCACAGCCTCGGCAAGCGGCATGCCTCCCTCGCGCAGCTGGCGGAAGTAGGTCACCATAACGAGGCCGTTCAGCACCGCGATCCCGAGCAGTGCGATAAACCCGACCGAGGCAGGCACCGAAAGGTACTCTCCAGACATTGCCAGCGCGATCATCCCGCCCACAGCGGCAAAGGGAATGTTGGTGAGGATCAGCAGCGACGCGCGCACCGATCCGAGGCTGAGATAAAGCACCGCAAAGATCAGCAGAATCGCCACTGGCAGCACGATCAGCAGCCGGGCCGAGGCACGTTGCTGGTTTTCGAACTGCCCACCCCATTCGAGCCGGTAGCCCTGTGGCAGCGGGACATTGGCAGCGATGTCAGCCTTGGCATCATCGACATAGCTGACGATGTCGCGCCCGGTGACGAAGGCCTGCACCATGGCGAAGCGCGATCCGTTCTCGTGCTCAAGCTTCACCGGTCCTTCAGACCGCACGACCGAAGCGACGTCGCTTGCGCGCACCAATTGTCCGGTGGGCGAACGATAGACGAGATCGGCAAATTGCTGGATATCGAGGTTACCCCCGCCGCCTTCGCCCCGCATCACGATCGGCACCCGGCGCACGCCGTCGGCGACCATTCCGGCGCGCACGCCTTCGATCTGAGCGCGCATCATGTCCTGCAAATCCGATACCGGCATCCCGACCCTGCCTGCCGCCACCCGGTCGATATCGACCAGCAGGTAATCGACCCGATCATTGGCGACCGTCATCGCCTCGCTTGTGCCTTCGATGGCTTCAAGCCGCGTCTGGATCGCCCCTGCCAGCCGCGACAGTTCGGCAGCATCGGGGCCGAACAGCTTGATCGCCAGATCGCCGCGGGCGCCCGTCAGCATTTCTGCGGTGCGCATTTCGATCGGTTGGGTGAAGGTCGGCTCGATCCCGGGAAACTGCTCCATCACCTTGCGCAGCTCATCGACCAGCCAATCCTTGTCAGACACGCGCCATTCCTCGCGGGGCTTCAGTTGCAGAAAACTGTCGGTCTCGTTCGGGCTCATCGGATCAAGACCAAGTTCGTCAGAACCGACACGGGCAATCACGGCCTCGACTTCGGGAACCTGCTTCATGATTGCCCGCTGGACCTTGAGGTCACCCTCAGCCGAGTGGTCGAGCGCAATCGATGGCAGCTTGGTCAGCTGCACAATCACTGAACCTTCATCCATCACCGGCAGAAACGTCTTGCCGGTCATCGTGTAAGCCGCACCCGCCAGCACGAGACCGACCGCTGCGACCGTGAACACGCGCGCCTTGCGGGCGAAGGCGCCTTCCAGCAGCGCATGGTAGCGCGGCGAAATCTGGCGCATCAGCCAGGGTTCGTGATGATGGCCGTCTGTGTCCACCTTCACCTTGAGCAGGTAGAAGGCCAGCACCGGCACCAGCGTCAGCGACAGCACCAGCGCCGATGCGAGAGACAGCACGATGGTAAGCGCCACGGGGCCAAACAGCTTGCCCTCCAGCCCTTCGAGCGTCAGCAACGGCAGAAACACGATGGCAATGATCGCAAGGCCCGAGGTCACCGGCTTTGCGACTTCGGCGGAAGCCATGAAGACATTGTGGAGCTTGCTTGAGGATGCGTGCTTGGGGTCGGACAATCGCTCGACCACGTTCTCGACCACCACCACCGCGCCATCGACCAGAATGCCGACAGCGATGGCAAGGCCGCCAAGGCTCATCAGATTGGCGGTGAGGCCAATCGCGCGCATGAAGATGAAGGTCAGCAGCACCGCCATCGGCAGCGCCAGCGCGACGATCACCGAGGCACGCACATCGCCCAGGAACAACAGCAACAGGATGACCACCAGCACGGTCGCTTCAAGCAGCGCGGATTCAACTGTGCCGACCGCGCGGGTAATGAGGTCTGATCGGTCGTAGAACACGTTCACGCTCATGCCGGGCGGAAGGCTCGGGCGGATCTCTTCCAGCCGGGACTTGACGCCTGCGACAACCTTGGAGGCATCCGCGCCGCGCAGGCCGATCACGAGGCCCTCGACCGCCTCACCCGTGCCGTTCTTGCTGACCGCGCCATAACGGGTGAGGCTACCGGTGCGCACCTGCCCCACGTCGCCCACCCGCACCACCGCGCCGCCGGATGCTCGCACGACCACTGCTGCCAGATCATCGAGGCTGCGGATCGCTCCGGTCGCCCGGACGATCAACGCTTCCTCGCCGCTGCGCAGACGGCCAGCGCCATCATTGCGGTTGCTCGCTTCGATAGCGGCGGCAAGATCGGCGGTGCTAAGCCCGGCGGCCGCCAGTGCCGCGCTGTCGGGCGCGACTTCGAAGGTCTCGGCATAGCCGCCCAGCGAATTGACGTCGGCCACCCCCGGCACAGTGCGCAGCGCGGGCCGGATGGTCCAGTCCAGCACCCTGCGCTTTTCGGCCAGCGTCTGCGGCCCTTCGAGCGTGAACATGAACATTTCGGACAAGGGCGTGGAAATCGGCGCGAGGCCCCCTTCGACGCCCGGCGGAAGGTCCGCCATCACCGCATTCAGCCGTTCGCCCACCTGCTGGCGCGCCCAGTAAATGTCGGTGCTGTCAGTGAAGTCGATGGTGATATCGGCAATCGCGTATTTGGCGACCGAGCGCAGCACGGTCTGGTCGGGGATGCCGAGCATCTCCATTTCGATGGGGGTGACGACCCGGCTCTCGACCTCCTCCGGCGTCATGCCGGGGGCCTTGAGGATGATTTTGACCTGGGTGGTGCTGATATCCGGGAAGGCGTCGATCGGCAGATTGAGGAATGACCACGCTCCAAGCCCCGCCAGAAGGACCGCAAGGCCGATAACGGCAAGGCGCAGCTTGAGCGCGCGTTCGACGAGTGTGTTAAGCATGCTCCGCGCCTATTCCGCGTTCATCGCTTTGAGTTCAGCGACGCTGCTGCCTGCAACCACCTCTCCTGCGGCAAGGCCGGCGGAGATCACCGCCAACCCGCCCCCGCGCGAGGCGACCGTCACCGCGCGCTTTTCCCAGGTCTTGCCCTTCCGGACGAACACATGATCCTTGCCGCCGATGCGGGTAACGGCACGATCCGGCACCGCAATCCCGCGCCCGTTCCCGAGGATCGTGACCGTTACATTGCGCCCCGCGATCACCCCGGGCGCCGCGCCGATGCTGGCGCGCGCCATGACGGAGCGTGTGGCGGGATCGAGCGAGGGTGCGACTGCGATAATCTTGCCGCCCACAGGTGCGGTGCCGTCACCGCCCAGCGCGATCTCGACCGCCATGCCGGGCCGGACAGCTTGCGCGAGCCGTTCGGGCAGTTGCAGTTCGATCTGATAGGCACCTGCCGCCTCCACCACGAAAGGCGCAGTGACAGTATCGATCCCGCCGCCGGTCTCGACCGCGACCTTGGCAACCCGCCCGGCAATCGGCGCGCGCAAGGTCATGGTGCCATCTGCGCCAACCCCGCCGAGCGCGGCCATCTTAGAAAACTGCGCGACACTGGCGCGCGCCTGTTCCCATTCGGCCTTGGCCTCGTCGGCGCGGGCCTGGGCGATGATGCCTTCATCGGCCAGCTGCGCCAGCCGTTTGGCACGCGCTTCGGCGAGCGTGGCGGCAGAGCGGGCGCGCGCCAGATCACCCCCGATCTGCACAGGTTCAGCTGCACGCATAAGCCCGAGCGCCTCACCGCGCGCAACCTGCTGACCTTCGATCACATAGACCCGCACCACTGCGCCAGCAAAAGGCGCAGTGACCGCGACCCGGGCCTCGGGGGGGAGGCTGATGGTTCCCGGAACGCTGCCGAGGGGGACGTTATCGACCTCCCTTGCAGCCACGGACTCGATCGCCAGCCCTGCGGCGGCATCGGCTTTGGCTGCCGGATCGCCCGCCTGCTCCGAAGGGGGGGAGGAGCAGGCGGGCATGGCGGCAAGCACGGCCAATGGGGCAAGGCGGGCGATGAGGTGCGGTGTCATGTCCGCCCCTTTGCCCTGCCAAGCTGACAGGAACTTGCCAGTCTGGCAGCTTCTTGTCAGTTTCATGGCCCATTACCGGCGGCGGAAAGGGACCGGCACGCCATGCGCCTTCTCGTTGTTGAAGATGATCCTGAACTCGGCCGACGCCTGAGCGAGCGCCTGCGCGCCGCCGATTTCGCGGTGGAGCTTGCCACCAGCCGCTCCGAGGCCGAGGATTGGCCTGATGTTGCCCGGATGGCCGCCGTGATCCTCGATCTCGGTCTGCCTGATGGCAGCGGGCTCGATCTGCTGCGGCACTGGCGCGACCAGCGGCTCGAAACCCCGATCCTGATCCTCACCGCACGCGGCAGCTGGCAGGACAAGGTCGAGGGGCTGAATGCGGGGGCCGACGATTTCGTGGTCAAGCCGGTGCGGTTCGAGGAGCTGCTCGCGCGCCTCAACGCACTGTTCCGCCGCCAGCAGGGCACCCGCGCGGCGACCATCGACGCGGGCGATCTGGCGCTGGATCCGCTGGCCCGCACGGCCACGCTGGCAGGTGCGCCGCTGATGCTGAGCAAACAGGAGTTCCGCCTTTTGCACCTGTTCCTGCGCCGCGCGGGGCAGGTGCTGTCGCAAACCGATATCCTCGACGATCTCTACGCGCTTGACGACGAGCGCGAGCCGAACACCGTCGAAGTCCTGATCGGTCGGTTGCGCCGCAAGATCGGGCGCGAGCGCATCATCACGCTGCGCGGGCTCGGCTACAGGTTCGCTAAGTGATGCGTCTGCCCGTTCCTGGCAGTCTGAGACTGCGGTTTCTGTTGGCGGTGAGCCTATGGGTTATGCTCGGCATCGCTGCGATCTGGTTTTCGGCCGTCGGCATTTTCAGCAAGCATGTGGAGCAGTCCTATCATGAGGAGCTGGAAGTGCATGTGCGCGAGCTTGGCGGGCTGACCGAAATTGCATCCGACGGCGCAATCGTGCTCACGCGCCCGCTATCCGATCCGCGCTATGCCGAGCCGCTATCAGGCTTCTACTGGCAAGTGACC
This sequence comes from Porphyrobacter sp., assembly GCA_041639595.1. Classification (GTDB taxonomy): domain Bacteria; phylum Pseudomonadota; class Alphaproteobacteria; order Sphingomonadales; family Sphingomonadaceae; genus Erythrobacter. The sequence goes on along the minus strand of JBEQBX010000138.1, from coordinate 1,552 downwards.
GCCGAAGGGCGCGAACCGCTGCGTTCGCAGTCCATGACGCGTGGCAACCTCGATGAAAGCATCGCCCATTCACCGGAAATCTTGCACCGGCTGGATAGCGGACCCACCGGTCCGGCGATTACCTATGGCTATACCCGCAAAGGGCCGGCGGGCGAGGACATCCACTTCGTGATCGCAACGGACCAAAGCGAGCTCGACCGGCTGATCGGCAGCTTCACACGAGATCTGACGGTATGGCTGACTGCACTTGCCGCGCTGTTGCTGGCGACGGGGTTTGCGATCATCTCGTTCGGACTGAAGCCGCTCGACCGGCTGTCGCAGGCCTTCGCCCGGCTGAGGCATGGCGATACCGCGGAACTGGAGGGGCAATACCCCACGGAAGTCGCCCCGCTGGCGGCGGACCTCAACGCCTATATCCACCAAAACGAAGCGATGGTTGCGCGCGCGCGGGTGCAGGCTGGCAACCTTGCCCATTCGCTGCGGACGCCACTGGCGATCATTACCGATGAGGCCGAACGTCTGGCGGAGCGAAATGATAGCCGCGCGGCGGGCGCGGTGCTGCTCGATCAGGCAAGCGCCATGGAGCAACAAATCGAATACCAGCTCGCCCGTGCCCGTTCGTCCGCTGGCAGCAAGCCATCGGGCCGAGGGGTCGTGCTGCCTGCCGTTGTCCTACCGATATTGCGGGCGATGGAGCGGCTGCATCCGGACAAGACATTCACGCTCATGGCAGAGGCTGGCGAGACGATATCGTTGCCGCTCGACCCAGTCGATTTTGCCGAGGTGCTCTCGATCCTGCTCGACAATGCAGGGAAATGGGCACGGCGGGAGGTCACGCTGACTTTTGCCCGCCTGCCCAATGGCGGCACCATGGTGAGGATTGCAGACGATGGACCGGGCATTCCAGAGGGCCTGATCGAGCGGGCGTTTGAGGTAGGCGCTCGGTTCGACCCTGCTGTCGCCGGGTCAGGGCTGGGCCTCGCAATCGCGCGGGATCTCTGCGAAGCGATGGGCGTCGAGCTCCTCCTTGAGAACGGCACAAGTGGGTTGCTAGCGACCTTGCGCTGCCCCGCCGAGAATGGGGATCGAGTTTGATGGCTCACCATACCAGTGTCTGCTTTTGGAGAAACCCGCCGTCCAGACTACCTCTTGAAAGCGACCGCAAAGTCCCAGACCCGGTCAATTGGACCATGCAGCGTGCTCAAAAACACGAACTACAGAAATCTCTCTCCAGCATGGTTCTCGAACAGCGCTGCGTCGCGGACATAACCGAGCAGCACTTCGACCTTTTTTTGCCGTGATACCTCCTGCATCTTCGGCAATGAGGCCCCCGCCTTGGCTGCCTCGGTGAGAAATCCTGAGCGCAGCGAGTGGGCACCGAATGCGGCAGGATCGAGCCCAACCTTTTCTGCATAGCGCTGGATTAGGCGGGCAACTGAGCGATCTGACATCGGCTCTTTGGTCATCATCCCTTGTGCGTCGGTGCGGAAGAACAGGGGACCTGCCTCCCCTCCCCTGACGCTGAGCCATTCATTCAGCCGAGCGCCGGGCT